>NZ_CP019285.1:2881098-3201220 GCF_000226975.2 Halobiforma lacisalsi AJ5
GTCGTCCGGGACGAAATCCTCGGGAACCGTCACCTCCGTGTGGTCGAACGTCGGGACGAGGTCGTCCCCTTCGGGCCCCTCACGCTCGAGCAGCCCCTCTCGCGTGGCGACGTCGATCAGCCGCTTTGCCTGGTCGGGCGAGAACCAGTCACGGTCCAGCGAAAGCGAGACGACGAACTCGCCCTCCTCGAGGCTGTTCGTGCCGTGCTGGATGAACGGGGCTGCGACGGCGACGCGAAGGCTCATCGGGGACGACTCTCGTGAGCGGCGAAATAACGGTGGCGGTTCGGGGACGTGGGTCAGTCCGAGGCGCGGCCGCCTCCGCCGTTGCGATCCGCGCGGGACGGCGGCGGGAACTCGGTGGCCGAGGACCCAGACCTCGCGGGTTCGGGCGGGTCGGGGAGCACGCAGCGGTCGGGCTCCTGGTTGACGTGCTGGTACCGGTCCGGTTCGTTCGCGAGGGGGTGGGCGGGGTTCTGGTCGCTGTCGATGCGAGCGGCGCGTACCTCGTCGAATCCACAGAGTCGCGCCCGAATGCCTCGCCAGTGGTAGCGGGTCTCCGCCGGGACCGACAGCGGCTGTGGCGGTCTTCCGTCGGGATGGTCGGTCGCGAGGATGGCGTTGTTCACGTTGCTCGCCAGGGCGTCGTGATCGATGAGCACCCCCACGCGAGCGTCACGCGGCGCTCTCGCGGCGAGGACGTCGAGTCCGAGGTGAAGCGCTCGGTACTCGGCAACGTTGTTGTCCGGCGGCGCGTCCGCGGTCGCGATCCGTGCGACGCGGGCGCCGTCGCGCGTTTCGATGACGGCCCCCAGGCCGCCGCCCGATTCCCGGAAGGACCCGTCGGTGGCGAGGTAGAAATCGCGGTGATGAGTCCGGGGAGGATGGGCGATATGCGGCGTGGGCGACTCGTCGAACAGGTCCCGCAGTGCGGACCGGCCGTGAGCGGCCATATCCCGTGTAGGAGACGAGTACAACTTAAACTTGTGGGTGAATTCAGTGCTCGCGACGGGCCGACCCCGTTATGTGAGTGATTCAATGTCGAATGAGTAGTGAAAATGTGTCCCATACCACCAACATTTATATTACATATCCCTCTCATTAAGCTCGTATGAAGGGTGCTAACAACATAGCAATCGATCGCCGAACGCTGCTGAAACTCACCGGGGCTGCTGGAACCACGACAGGCCTGGCCGCGCTCGCCGGGTGCATGGGCGAGGACGGAGAGGAAGACGGGGAAGAAGGCGGAAACGGGAACGGATTCGACCCGAGCGAGATGACCGTGACGCTGTCGCAGTTCCCCGACACCATCGACCCGCTCGACCACATCACCGGGGACTACTTCGACGTCTACGACCACATCTACGAGCCCCTGTTCGACTTCGAGCCGGGCGAGGGGATCTTCCCGCGCGTCGCCGAGGACTGGGAAGCACAGGGCGACGGGACGACCGAAATCTACCTGCGCGACGACGTCGTCTTCCACAACGGCGACGACCTGACCGCGGAGGACGTCGCCTGGACGATCGAGCGGACGATCGACCCCGAGATGGGCGTCCCCAGCCCGATCGGGACGTTCGGCCTCGGCTCGATCGAGGGCGCGGAGGCGGTCGACGAAACGACCGTCGCCATCGAGTACGGCGCCGCGCCGGGTCTCGCCGAGTTCGAGTTCGGCAACTACGCCCGCGCGCTCAACCGGCAGTGGGCGATCGACAACTACGACGCCGAGAACGACGCGATCTCCGGGTCCAGTCCCGAGGACTTCAACGGGACCGGCCCCTACGAGGTCGTCGACTTCACTTCCGGCGAAGAGATCGTCCTCGAGTCGTTCGACGACTACTGGGGCGACGAGCCGCCGTTCGAACAGGTCACGTTCAACTCGGACAGCGAATCCAGCGGTCGCGTCGCCTCGCTCGAGGCGGGCGAGACCGACCTGACGATCAACATCCTGCCGGAGGACGTGGCGACGGTGCAGGAAGCGCCGGACATCGAGGTCCGACGAGTGACGAGCTTCCGGAACATCTTCTGCCCGATGAAAAACACCGTCGAGCCGTTCGACAGCCAGGAGTTCCGGCAGGCGATGAACTACGCCGTCGACAACACGGAGATTGTCGAGACGGCCCTCAGCGGGTTCGGCGAACCGCGCGGGCAGCCCGTCGCGCCCGGTATCAACGGCTTCAACGACGACATCGAGCCCTACGAGCAGGACATCGGCATGGCCGAGAGCCTGGTCGAGGAGAGCGGCTACGGCGGCGCCGAGATCGAACTGGTCGCGCCCCAGGGCCGGTACCTCAACGACGCCGACATCGCCGAGATGGTCGCCGACCAGATCGACCAGCTCGAGAACGTCAGCTGCGAGGCGAGCATCGTCGACTTCGGTGTCGTCTCCGACGCGAACTCCGCCGGCGTCGATCCCGACGAGTTCGAGATCCCGTTCTACATGATCGGGTGGGGGACGATCACCGGCGACACCGACTACGGCGTCCAGGGCTTCTTCACGATCCCGGACAATCCGAACCGGACCTTCGACGACGAGGAGCTCAGCGACGCGATCCTCGAGAGCCAGCAGATCGAGGATCCCGACGAGCGACGCGAGAAACTCGAGGAAGTCAACCAGCTGGCCCACGAGAAGGCGCCGTTCGTGTTCCTGCACACCCAGGAGAGCATTTACGGCATCCGCGAGGAGATCCAGTGGGAACCCCGCGAGGACGAGACCGTCTACCTCTGGGGAATGGACGCGTAGCGCGGTAACCGAAGCGAAACCCTAATTATTATCCTTTCGATCTTCATGGTATGTTCCAATGAGCCTGGGTAAGTTTCTCGTCCGGCGGATACTCCAGGGTATATTCGTCATCTGGGGCGCGATTACGATCATGTTCGGCCTCCGTGCGGTGTCGCCCGGCGATCCGGCGAGTCTGATGCTCGCGGAGGGCGCGACCCAGGAGCTGATCGAACAGGTCAGGCGTGAGGAAGGCCTCGACCAGCCGATCTACGTTCAGTACTTCGACTACCTGCAGGGGATCGTCACCGGCGACTTCGGCTACTCCTGGCAGTCGAACCGGGAGGTCGAGGCGATGGTCATCGAGCGGATCCCCGCGACGGTCGAACTCGCGGTGGCCGCGACCATCGTCGCGGTCGCCATCGCGATCCCGCTGGGCGTGATCTCGGCGACGCGGCGAAACCAGCCGTCCGACTACGGTGCGACGCTGTTCTCGCTGCTGGGCATTTCGACGCCGAACTTCTGGCTGGGTCTGATGCTGATCCTGGTGCTCGGCGTCTGGACCGGGGTCTTCCCGACCGGGCGTCGGCCGGTCGGACTCGGCGAAGCCGCGATGACGTTCGCCCAAACCGGGTCACCCGGCGACCTGTTCACGTGGCTGCGGTACATCACGCTCCCGGCGCTCACGCTCGGGACGTACTTCACGGCGCTCATCACCCGCCTCACTCGGAGCGGCATGATCGACGAACTCGGGAAACCGTACGTGACCGCCAGCCGCGCGAAAGGGCTGCCCAACGTGCTCGTCCGGTACAAGCACGTGCTCCGGAACACGATGATCCCGATCATCACCGTCCTGGGGCTCCAGATGGGGACCCTGATGGGCGGTGCGGTCATCACGGAGACGGTGTTCAACTGGCCCGGACTGGGCTTGCGGCTCATCGACGCGCTGGACACCCGTGACTGGCCGCTCATGCAGGGCATCATCCTGTTCATCGCAGTCGCGTTCGTGGTGATCAACATCGTCGTCGACGCGCTCTACTCGTACCTCAATCCGCAGGTGAGAGAATGATCTCGGACAGAGTCAAGTCGAACCTGAAACAGACGCTCTCGCAGAGTTTGCTCCCGAAGATCGGGCTGCTACTGCTGGTATCGATCGTCCTCATGGCGATCTTCGCACCGCTTCTGGCCACCCACGATCCGACGAGGACGGGGTACTACAGCGAACAGGGGTCGGAGTATCCGCCGATCGGCTACGAGTACACGACCCAGGTCGCATCGGAGGGTGAGATCGCCGAAATCACCGTCGAGCCGACATCCGAACACGTCCTCGGTACCAACAACGTCGGCCAGGACGTCTACTCGAGGTTCCTCTACGGCGCTCGAGTGTCGTTGTTGGTCGGGATACTCGGTACCACGATGGCGCTGGTGATCGGGGTGCCGTTCGGCCTCATCTCGGGCTACTACGGCGGCCGGGTGGACGACGGGCTGATGCGGATCGCCGACACCATGCTCGCGTTCCCCGCGCTCGTGCTCGCGCTGGCGTTGATCGGCGTGTTCGGCGAATCGCCGGTGATGGTCCCCGACCCGTTCGTCATGGCGGGACTCGCCGACGGGATGCCGGAGTCGATCCCCATCCCGGGTACCGTGACGATCGTCGTCGCGCTCGTGACCTGGGTGTGGTTCGCCCGCGTCGCCCGCGGGGAGGCCCTGTCGATCCGCAACGAGGAGTACGTGAAGGCGGCTCGGAGCTTCGGCACCAGCAACAGGACGATCCTGCTCAAACACGTCCTGCCGAACAGCCTCACGCCGATCATCGTCCTCGCGTCGATCCAGGTCGCGACCATCATCCTGATCGAGGCCTCCCTGGCGTATCTCGGCTTCTCCGGGACGACGCTGTCGTGGGGGTACGAGATCGAGCGCGGACAGGACGTCCTCAGGACGCGACCGTGGGTCGCGATGATCCCCGGCATCGGGATCGTCCTGGCCGTGATCAGCATCAACCTGCTCGGCGACTGGTTCCGCGACGCACTGGACCCGAACATCGAGGGTGAGGCGCGATGACAGAAACAGAAATGGACACGACGCCACGAAACACGAACGCGGAGGAGATCCTCCGCGTGAGCGGTCTCTCGACTCGCTTCTTTACGCAGGAGGGACAGGTAAACGCGGTCTCGGACCTCGATCTACGGATCGAACGCGGCGAGGTCTTCGGGATCGTCGGGGAAAGCGGCAGCGGTAAAAGCGTTACCGCCAGGTCGCTCATGGATCTGATCGAACCTCCCGGCGAGATCACCGAGGGGAAAATCGAGTACAACGACCCGGACCTGGCCGACGCGGTACGAGACGACTACCCCCAGGCCGTCGACGGGGAGTACGTCGACCTGCTCGAGGTTCCGGCGGACGTCCGCGAGTCGTTGCGCGGGACGTCGTTCAGCATGATCTTCCAGGACCCCGAGAGCAGTTTCAACCCGACGCTGACCGTCGGCGAACAGCTCGCGGAGGCCGTCGAGGTCCAGCGCCGCGCAAGTGCGCGGCCGCGATCGACGCGGGCCAAGACCCAGGACTACACGCTCACCTCCTTCGCCCTGTCGACGGTGCTCCCCTCGAGGGAGTACGTCAGCGAGGAGAGCCACGAGCGCGCCATCGAACTGCTCGAGATGGTCGGCATCCCCGACCCCGTCGAGCGGGCCGACGAGTACCCCCACGAGTACTCCGGGGGGATGCTCCAGCGGGCGATGATCGCCCAGGCGCTCGCCGGCGAACCCGACGTACTGGTCGCCGACGAGCCGACGACGGCCCTCGACGTAACGATCCAGGCGCAGGTGCTCGACCTGCTCGCCGACCTCCAGGAAGAAACCGGGATGACGATCGTCCTGATTACGCACAACCTCGGGGTCATCGCCCGCATGTGCGATCGCGTCGGCGTCATGTACGCCGGCGAGATCGTCGAGCGCGGCACCCTCGAGGACGTGTTCGACGACCACGTCCACCCCTACACGGAGGGGCTGCTCGGCTCGATCCCCGACCTCGAGGGGGCACGCGGCCGTCTGCAGCCGATCCCCGGCAACGTGCCGAGTCTCCTCGATTCGGAGATGGAAGATCGGTGTTACTTCGCCGACCGCTGTCCGAATGCCATGGAGGACTGTCTGGATCACCCGCCGGAGTACGACGCCGACGGGAGCGCGGACCACGAGGTCCGGTGTGTTCTCGCCGAACGGGACTACGAGGAGTCCCGGGCGTTGCCCGAGGGCTACTTCGGCGGGACGGAACGCCCCGCCGCGGACAAACACGCCGACCCCGACCGCACGGAGGAGGACGTCCAGCCCGAGCGGGCCGAACAACCGGTCGACGACTCCGGGGGTGATCGCCTGTGAGTTCGGACCTTTCGGACGCGACGGCAGCAGAGACGGCGGACGCCGTGAGCGAAGCCGACGGCGAGCAACCCCTCGTCCGCGTCGAGGGGCTGAAGAAGTACTTCTGGGAGAACGACTCCCTGATCGACCGTCTGCTCGGGGACGAGCCCGTCGCCGTCCGCGCGGTCGACGGCGTTAGCTTCGACATCCGTGAGGGCGAAACGCTCGGCCTCGTCGGCGAGTCCGGCTGCGGGAAATCCACCACGGGTGAGACCCTGTTGCGCCTGCAGGAGCCGACGGACGGTCGCGTCGAGTTCGACGGCGAGAACGTCTACGATCTCGACGGGAGCGAGCTAACCGACTTCCGGCGGTCGGCCCAGGTCGTCTTCCAGGACCCCTTCTCGAGTCTCGACCCGCGGATGACGATCGGCGACATCGTCCAGCAACCGCTCGACGTCCACGACGTCGGAACCGAAGCCGAGCGCGAAAAGCGCGTTCGCGACCTCCTCGAGCGGGTCGGGCTCTCGGTCGACCAGCTCGATCGGTTCCCCCACGAGTTCTCCGGCGGCCAGCGCCAGCGCATCGGCATCGCGCGGGCGCTCGCGCTCGATCCGGAGTTCCTCGTCCTCGACGAACCGACGAGCGCGCTCGACGTCTCCGTCCAGGCGCAGGTGTTGAACCTGTTGGACGAGTTGCAGTCCGAGTTCGACCTGACCTACCTGCTGATCAGCCACGACCTCTCGGTGATCCGCCACATCTGCGACCGCGTCGCGGTGATGTACCTCGGCGAGATCGTCGAGGTCGGTCCGGTCGAGGACCTCTTCGAGGATCCGAGACACCCCTACACGCGGGCGCTGCTCGAGAGCGTCCCGCGTGCGTCGACCGAAGAACAGGACCGCGACATCGAGACGCTGTCGGGCGACGTACCCTCGCCGCGGGATCCGCCCAGCGGCTGTCGGTTCCGCACCCGGTGTCCGAAGGTGATCCCGCCGGCCGACCTCGAGATCGAGCAGGCGGATTTCCGCGAGCTCATGGACCTCCGCGAGCGCATCGAGCGACGGGACGTCTCCCTCGAGACGGTCGGCGAGGACGGCCAGTTCGAGTTCGAGGACGGATCGGTCCCCGAGCGGGACGTCTCCGCGTTCGTGACGGCACTCAAGGACAGGTTACTCGACCGCGACCTGCCGGCGGAACACGACGCCGTCGTCGAGGAGGCACTGGCCGAACTCGCCGCCTCGAACTGGGATGCCGCCGCAGAGACGCTCCGTGCGGAGTACGAGAGCGTCTGCGAACGCGAAAATCCGCCCCTCGAGACGCCCGCGTCCTGGGCCGGAGCGGATGTGGACTCGAGCGAGGGTGAGGATCATCCCGTTGCCTGTCACCTCTACGCGGAGTCGACACGGTCCGCCCCCGAGCCGGACCCGTAATCTCGCTTATCGGCGGCGACTACCTTTCTCCGCCGGCATATCGGAGAAAAAGAGGATTCCGGGGGAGACCCAATCTGTATTGGCACCAGGTGTAATACCGATGGTCTCCTGGAACGGGTATGAACCGATCCAGCGACAGCCGAATGGAAGCCGCCTGTTCCCTCCTCGCGAAGTCAAAGCGCCGCTACGTGCTCTATCAGCTGGTAGACGACCGCGCTGCACACATCGAGGACCTCGTGACCCAGGTCGCGGCCTGGGACGCGGGCGAGCCCGTCGACCGGATCGACGACGAGACCCGACAGCGGACCTACGTCTCGCTCGTCCACAACCACCTCCCACGACTGGCCGACTACGACATCATCGACTACGACCTGCGCAGCGGCGACATCGTCCTCGCCGACGGCTTCGAGGACATCCAGCCGCTGCTCGAGCAGTTCAGACAGACCGAAGAGGATCCGGAGCTTCGCGCACGGCCCACGCTCTGATCGGCGATCGGGTTCGAGGGAGTCGTCCGTTCGCGCTGTCGATTTCGGCGTCCGTATCGGTGTCGCCGCCCCTCTCTTTGCTTCGAATCGAAATCAATAGGACACTCCGAGCGGGAGTGCCGATGTGAGCCGTTATCGAAACGTCGGACTCTTCCTGACGCTTGCAGCCTGCTGGGGATCGGCCTTCGTCGCGATCAGCGCCGGCCTGGAGCACTTCCCGCCGGTGCTGTTCGCCGCGTTACGGTACGACGTCGCCGGCGTCATCATGCTCGGCTACGCGGCCTACGCCCTCGAGGACGGGGCGTGGCTCCCGCGGGGGCGTGCCGAGTGGGCGGTGGTGGCGGTCGGCGCCGTGCTGTTGATCGCCGCGTATCACGCGTTCCTGTTCGTCGGCCAGCAACACACGACCGCGGCCGCCGCAGCCATCCTCGTGAGCCTCTCGCCCGTGTTGACCACCGGGTTCGCCCGGGCGCTGGTCCCGTCGGACGCCCTGTCCGCGATCGGGATCGTCGGCGTCGCCCTGGGACTTGTCGGCGTGGCGATCATCTCCCAGCCCGATCCGTCGAACCTGCTTGCGACCGACTTCGTCGCGAAACTGCTCGTCTTCTGTGCTGCGGCCTCGTTCGCGCTCGGGAGCGTGCTGACGCGGCGGATCGACGCCTCGCTGCCGATCGAGACGATGGAGGCCTGGTCGATGATCGGCGGGGCACTGGTGATGCACCTCGTCAGCCTCGCGCTGGCCGAGCCCATCGAGCCGTCCGCCTGGACTGACCCACAGGCGCTCGGCGCGCTGGGCTATCTCGCGCTCGTCGCGAGCGCCTTCGGCTTCCTGCTTTATTTCGACCTGCTGGAACGGCTGGGCGCCGTCGAGATCAACATGGTGTCGTACGTCGCGCCGATCTTCGCGACGGTCGTCGGCTGGCTCTATCTGGGAGAGGTCGTCGACGCGACCACCGTCCTCGGGTTCGGCTTCATCGTCGTCGGCTTCGCCCTCGTCAAACGCCGGGCGCTCCGGGAGGAGTTCGCCCACGTCAACCGGCTGTACTCGAGGGAGTGACAGCCGCCGACCGGCTATCGACCGTACGAATGGCCCACGTACAGCGCAACCAGGTTGAGCGCCACGAGCCCGACGAAAGCGAGTGTCTGGAACCCCGTCGACAGGCCGGACGCGAGCAGCGGCAGGGATAGAAACGGTAACACGACTGCCATCCAGAACCCCGCCCGCCGGATCGGCGTCGCGAGCGTCGGGACGGCTCGCTCGAGGCGACGGTCGTGGTCCTGAGTCGTCCCCGCCTGCGGCTCGGAGTCGTCCGTGGCGGTCGTCGACGTCGATGCGGCCGTGTTCGCTGCACTTGCGGCACTCGAGGCCGAGTTCTCCCTCGCGTTCGGCGAGTCCGCCGACCCGGATGCGGAGGGAGAGGATCGGGACTGGACCGTCGAGGCCGACCCGGACGCCGGGGTCGATCCATCGCCTGCGGCTGACGAATCGCTCATCGAAACACCTGCTATCGGCGCTAGTTCCGCCCCGAGAGCCATATATCGTCCCGACGGTTTCGTTCGGTTAGCGACGATTCACTCGAGTAACCGCCGCGATCCGTCGTTCATCGCCGCCTTCGCGGAAACTGCTGTTTTCAGCGCTCGAAAAACCCGTTTCCGTTCGATTCTCGGCGAGAGGTGTTGCCTTCCCGCATTCAATTTCGAATTACGGCGCCAGCGTCGCCGTCGCTCGAGGACTGAGCCAGGGACAGGATTTACCTACCCGGAATATGTTGGGCATCTGTATGGTAAAGGAACTCAAAGTGTCCGGGTTCCTTGGACTTACGGTGATGATGAGCGTCGGAATGTACCAGAACGTACTGAACGCGACGGGCGAGGGCGTCCCCGGCTGGTTGATCGGCGGCCACGCCCATCTGGGGGTGCTGTCGATAATCGCGATCGTCCTCGGGGTAGCGATCCCGACGTTGGGGATGGCCGATCGCTACCGAACGCTCGTCACGTGGACGTTCATCCCCGGGCAGTGGGGGCTCCCGCTCGTTCCGTGGCTGGCCGTCGGCGGCGGACTCGAGGTACTGCATCCGACCGCGTTCCTCTCGGGTGGGTTGCTCATCGTCTCGATGCTCGTCCTGACCTGGCAGGCTGCCGTCGCGCCGGAAGCGGAACCCGGCGAACGCGGCGACCCGGAGTCGATCGTCGCGGACGACTAGTCGGCGGTAGTAGCGACTCTCCGGTGGGATAGGGGGACGAATGGGTGGAGTCGACATCGAAACGAGAACTGGAACCGGGACTGGAACTGGAACTGGAACCGGGACTGGAACTGGAACTGGAACCGGGACTGGAACCGGAACCGGAACCGGAACCGGTTCGACTACTGGAAACCGATCCGGCTGCTGCGACGACCCGTCGGGTCCGGCCCGGCGGAGCCGCCCTGGAACTCCTCTTCGATCCGCTCGTAGTAGTCGAGGATGTCGTCCGTGATCGTCGGCCGGACGTTCTCCATCGCCTGGCGGAAGTGCCGCATCTCGACGACGTCCGCCTCCTCGTCCTCGCGCAGCGCCTCGATCGCCGCCTCGCGGGCGATCGACTCGAGGTCGCTCCCGACGTAGCCGTCGGTGATCTCGGCGATCTCGCGCAGCGTGACGTCGGCCGCCAGCGGCGTATCCTGGGTGTGGATCTCGAGGATGCGCTCTCGGCCATCGACGTCGGGCTGGCCGATCATGACCAGCCGGTCGAACCGGCCCGACCGCAGGAGCGCGGGATCGATCATGTCCGGTCGGTTGGTCGCGCCGATCACCATCACGTCCTCCATCTCCTCGAGGCCGTCGAGTTCGGTCAGCAGCTGGTTGACGACCCGTTCGGAGACGTTCGAGCCGGTCTCGCCGCCGCCACGACCCGGCGCGAGCGCGTCGAGCTCGTCGAAGAAGATGACGGTGGGTGAGACCTGTCGGGCCTTGCGGAACGTCTGGCGGATCGCCTTCTCGGACTCACCGACCCACTTCGAGAGCAGTTGCGGTCCGCGCACCGAGATGAAGTTCGCGTTGGTCTCGTTGGCGACGGCTTTCGCCATCAGCGTCTTCCCGGTGCCCGGCGGCCCGTACAGGAGGACGCCGGCCGGCGGGTCGACGCCGAGCCGGTCGAACCGCTCGGGGTTCGAAAGCGGCCACTCGACGGACTCCTGGACCTGGTCTTTGGCGTCCTGCAGGCCGCCGACGTCGTCCCAGGAGATCTTCGGCAACTCGACCAGCACCTCCCGCATCGCGGAGGGTTCGACCTCGTTCAGGGCACCGCGGAAGTCCTCCCGCTTGACGATCATCCGGTCGATCAGGCTCGGCGGGATGTCCTCCTCGTCGAGGTCGATCTCCGGCAGGTACCGACGGAGCGCCTTCATCGCGGCTTCCTTCGTCAGTGACTCGATGTCCGCGCCGACGAAGCCGTGGGTCTCGTCCGCGAGGTGGCCGAGGTTGACGTCGTCCGAGAGGGGCATGCCGCGGGTGTGGATCTGGAGGATCTCCTCGCGGCCCGTCTCGTCGGGGACGCCGATCTCGATCTCGCGGTCGAAGCGACCGGGGCGGCGGAGGGCAGGGTCGACGCTGTCGACGCGGTTGGTGGCCGCGATGACGATCACCTGGCCGCGGGCCTCGAGGCCGTCCATCATCGTCAGCAGTTGTGCGACGACGCGGCGCTCGACCTCGCCGGTGACGTCCTCCCGCTTGGGCGCGATGGAGTCGAGTTCGTCGATGAAGATGATCGACGGCGACTCCTCGCTCGCGTCCTCGAAGATCTCCCGGAGCTGTTGCTCGGATTCCCCGTAGTACTTCGAGATGATCTCCGGTCCGGCGATGGAGAAGAAACTCGCGGAGGTCTCGTTGGCGACGGCCTTCGCGAGCAGGGTCTTCCCGGTGCCCGGCGGCCCGTGTAACAGGACGCCCTGTGGCGGCTCGATGCCGAGCTTCTTGAAGATCTGCGGGTGTTTCATCGGGAGTTCGACCATCTCCCTGACCCGCTGGATCTCGCTTTGGAGGCCGCCGATGTCCTCGTAGGTGATCCCGCCCCCGGTCTTCTCGAACCCGGAGATGGGTTCCTCCCGGAGTTCGACGTCCGTGTCCTCGGTGATGAGGACGACGCCCTCCGGTTCGGTCTCGACGGCTATGAGTGGGATCGCCTGGCCCGGCGATCGCATGAAGGGATGGTTCGTCGAGGACATGACCGGGACGATGTCGCGACCGACGACCGGCCGCTTGAGGATCTGGCGTTTCACCATGCCGGCGGCGTCGGAGCCGAACTGGACCGAAGCTTCCTCCGGGGGCGCGAGGACGAGTTCGTCGGCTTTCGTCGCCTCGGCCTTCCGGATCGTCACCCGCTCACCGATCCCGACGTCGGCGTTCTGTCGCGTGAAGCCGTCGATCCGGACGGTGTCCGTGTTCCAGTCCTGCCGGTCTGCACGCCACACTTTCGCGGCGGTCGTATCCGCACCTTCGATCTCGATGATGTCGCCCGGACTGAGCTTCAGGTGCAACAGCGTGTCCGGGTCGAGTCGGGCGATACCACGACCCGAGTCGTTCGGGTACGCCTTCGCAACCTCCAGTTGAACTTCGTTCATGATTCGGGATGGACGGCGATGTCAATGACTCCGATTCGTTATCGGATAGGCTTTTTGCTAGCTTGGGTTTGCTAGATGCTACCAAGTCAAAGAACGGGGAGCGGATACATAGATGTGACGGCATCGGCGGATTTGGTTCCCACTCCGGTCCGGTCCCGGCCCCGAGAAGATGGGTTTTTGCCCGTGCCGGTCCCCCACGTAGCCATGACTGGGACCAGTGCGCGCACGCTCGCGTTCGACGGCCGCATGGGCGCAAGCGGCGATATGATCCTCGCCGCCCTGCTCGACGCCGGCGCGGACCCCGACGCGCTCGAGGCCGTGACGGAAGAACTCGACCTCGAGTATCGACTCGAGGAGACCACGAAATGCGGCATCTCCGCGACCGCGGTGGACGTGTTCCTGACGGACGTGGAAGAAACGGGGCTGGAAGAGGGCGGCGACGAGACGGAAGGGCACGACCAGCACGAGCATGGTGGCGAAGACGAGGGCCACGATCACGACCACGATCACGACCACGATGGCGTCCACGCCGAGGGCCACGGCCCCCACCGCAGCTACCTCGAGGTCCGCGACATCGTCGAGCGAATGGCCCTCCCCGACCCCGTCGAGCGCGACGCGCTGGCCATCTTCGAACTCCTCGGTGAGGCCGAGGCCAGCGTCCACGGCGAACCCCTCGAAGAGATCCACTTCCACGAGGTCGGTGCCGACGACGCGATCGCCGACGTGGTCGGCGCGGCGGCCCTCGTCCACGATCTAGACGTCGACCGGATCGTCACCACACCGCTTTCTACCGGCGGTGGAACCGCACCGATGAGCCACGGCGAATACCCCATCCCGACGCCCGCGGTCGTCGAGATCGCCGAGCGCGCCGACTGGTCGCTGCAGGGCGGCCCCGTCGACGCCGAACTCCTGACTCCCACGGGCGCGGCGATCCTGGGTCACTACGCTAAGGGCGTCGACTCGCTGCCGCCCCTCGAGGTGGACGGATCGGGGTACGGTGCCGGCGGCTACGACCTCGATCCCCACCCGAACGTCCTCCGCGTGCTGGTCGGCGACGGCTCCGGCGACGGGGGACTGGTGAAAGACGACATCGCGGTGCTCGAGACGAACCTCGACGACGCGACGCCCGAGGTGCTCGGTGGGCTGCAGGAGACGCTTGCGGACGCGGGTGCGCGAGACGTTTCGATCCTCCCGGCGACGATGAAGAAGTCCCGGCCGGGGCATCTCGTGAAGGTGATCTGCAAGCCCGAGGATCGCCAGCGGGTTGCCCGCCGACTCGCCGAGGAGACCGGCACGCTCGGGATTCGCGACTCCGGCGCGAGCCACCGGTGGATCGCCGAGCGGGCGTTCGAGACCGTGGAACTGGATCTCGACGGCGAGACCTACGAGGTGACGGTGAAAGTCGCAAGCGACAGCGAGGGCGAGGTGTACGACGTGAGCGCCGAGTACGACGACGCACGGGACGTGGCTCGAGCGTCCGGCGTCGCCGTTCGCGACGTGATTCGGCGGGCCGAAGCGGCGGTCGAATCGGAGTCGTGACGACCTGAACTGCGGCCCGACTAGAGGGGGTGGCCTCGAGTGTCGATCAGCGCCGAAAACGGACGGAAGGTCGTCGCAGCCGCCGACGTATCAGCGAATCACGTCGGACCGGTTGCCGCTAGGCCAGCTACTCCAGGTCGTCGACGTCGACGGTAACGGAGACGCCGGTGACGTCACCGGAGGTGGCCGACTGGTTGACGTCAGCGACGTTGTTCTGCTGCGCGTTCTGGACCTGGTTCGTCGTCGCGTCGGCGAACGCGATCGATACCGCGATCGAATCGCCGCCGTCTACGCCAGCGAGGGTCTCGGCTGCCCCGCTGTCCTCGTGATAGGCGGCGGCCGTTCCCGCGAATCCCATTGCCAGTACACTGGCCATCAGTGCTATCGTCAGTGTGATCGTAAGTGCGCGTTTCATAGTTGATCGTTATGAGGCACGCATCACACCGGCGATCGACAGCGGGAACGACGATCCGACAGTTGTTTGCTCCCCGGCAGATAGACACCGCCGTCTCCCCGCTGCTCCCGCTGTGACGCGTTACCCAGTCGTTCCCTATCAGGGAAGCCCACTTCAACCCGAAGAACGGTTTCGGGGAGAATTGGGCCATTAGCAGGACTCTATCGACGCCCAAAGACCGACTGCGACAGGTCTCTGAACGAATTCGAGGTGATCGGTAGAGCGCGTTGACACGATACTGGGCGTGCAATGGACGACGCGTCTGGACGGGGCGGGACGGGCGTCGGGCTCTCGCGACGACGCTGTGTGTCGTTCTCGATTGACAGTCGGAACATACGGTAGCCACGGGCTGCGAGTCGACGGCCGAAAAAAGCAGAATCAAAATTCCGTTCGAGACGGATAGTCGGCGTGTGAGTATCAGTGAACGTTACGTTTCTCCGTCGGTATCCTCATCGTCATCGTCGTCATCGTCGTCATCATCGTCCAGGTCGTTCTCCCAGTCGACGTTCACGTCGACGCCGGTGACGTCACCGGTCGTGGCAGTCTGGTCGACACTGGCGATGTTGTTCTGCTCGACGTTCTGGACCTGCGTCGTCTCGGCAGCGGCGAACGCACCGCTCGCAGCCACCGCATCGCCACCGCCGCCATCAGTCAGGGCTCCGCCAGCAGTGCCACCCTTCTGGTGGTCGGACTGACCCGCAGCGGCGGCACCGGAGCCACCACCGTCGCTCGCGGCGAACGCGTCGCCGGACTGGGCGACGGCGAGGGTGTTAGCCTCTTGCACGTTAGTGTTGTCCTGGTTTACAGTGGCCGTGGTGGTGGCGTCACCGGACGACAGGTTCTGATCACCGACGCTGATGTCGATATTGATCCCGTCATCGTCGTCAGTGTCGTGGTTCGATGCCGCAGCCGTTCCGGCGAATCCCATCGCCATCATACTGCCGATCAACGCTACTGTCAGTGTAATTGTGAGTGCGCGCTTCATAGTGGTTGTAGTGTCTATTAGGCACGCATCACACGGGCGGGCCGTAACGAGATCCGTGGCCCACTCGGAGCCACACCTCGTCGGGGTAGGCACCGCCATCTCCCCTGGTCTCCCGCTGTGACGCGTTGCCCAATCGCCACACATCACGGAAACCCACTTCAACCCGAAGAACGGTTTCGGGGAGAATTTGGTCATTAGAAGACTCGAGAGGCGGATTTAGTTGCCTACGGCGAGATTCCAGCCACGACGAATGAACATCCGTTCTCGGTACGAGGGATCTATCGGCCCCGTTTGCGACAGTTACATCGGTTTCATACCGGATGCCGCCCCCGAAATACCGGCTGAACGATCGTCAGTAGGTTCGTCGTCTCGGGAATCCTGACGATACGATCGGCGAGACACTTCACCGGAACGGAACACCGGCGGCTGCTGTCGCACTCGGAGCGGTCGACCGTTCCGAAGTCCTGCAATTCTGCCACGAGACAGTTTCTATCTAGTGGTCTCTCCGGTCCGTATTCACACCTTGTAACTGGAAGCCACCGGTTTCGGCCTGCGTACGCTCGACGTGGAACGAGTAGGCTCCTTCATATCGGAATCAACTGACAGATAACAAAGTCTGTCATCCGGATACGAAGGTTCACGCCGTGGAGATGCAGAAACAAACGACTCTCACGGCTCAAGTCAAACGAATCATGACCAACACGACGACGATACGTTCACAGTGTACGACGGTTCTTATGGCCTGTATAGTCGCCTTAGCGATGGTAGCCGGCGGTGCACCGGCGGTTGCCGCGGGCGAGGACGCCGACACCGGTTCGGACTCCATCCACGCCCTCGAGGATGGCGAAGAGCTGTACCTGGTGTTCGGTGCTGACCTCGGCGATATGACGCTCGAGGAGTACATCGAAGCGCACGCGTCGGGCACCGCCGCGGCCGACGCGGAGGTCACCCAGTACCAGGACGTCAGCCAGGTCAACATCAACCAGCAGGGGAACGCGACCTCCATCTCGATCGACGGCGGTGAGGCAACCGCCGTCCAGGAGGCGACCCAGCAGAACGACAACGTCCAGTTCGGCGACGGCTCTTCCTCGAGCGTCCAGTCGACGCAGTTCGAGGACGTCGGGAGCGTGACGGTCGTCCTCGGGAACGGCGACGGCAAGCACTTCGACGGCTGGGGTGTCGCCGACAAGAAAGGCGACAAGGCAGACGTCGACGCCGATCAGGCCGCCGATGCGGAGGTCACCCAGGTCCAGGAAGTCGGCCAGCTCAACTACAACGAGCAGAACGTCGCCTTCGCGATCGCCGAAAACGAGAGCGAGGCCGTCGCCCTGCAGTACTCCGAGCAGGCCAACCAGAACCTGCAGCAGGGCGTCGCGAACGCTACCAACGTCTACATGGGCGACGGTGAGTTCAGCGACCAGTCCGCCCAGGCCTCTGTCGAACAGGGCCAGGCGACGGACCAGATGAACGTCAACGAACAGGACGGCGCGGTCGCGATCGCCGTCGGCAACAACAGTACGGCGACCGCGATCCAGTTCACCGAACAGACCAACTTCAACGAGCAGATCGGCGAGGCCGACGCCGCGAACATCATTGCCGGCATGCCCGGCATGAACGTCGCGACCGCCGGCTTCACCGGCGACAACGGCGTCGTCCAGACCGAAAGCACGCTCGAGGGACTGCACGGTGACAAGGACGCGGACAAGGATCACAAGAAGGGCTCCGACGAGATCCAGACCGCGACCACCGAGGTGACCCAGGAGCAAGGCGTCGAGCAGATGAACGTCAACCTGCAAAACACCGCGTTCGCGTACGCGACCAACAGCAGCAACGCCACCGCGCTGCAGTTGTCCTACCAGCAGAACATCAACGCACAGGTCGGATTCGCCGAGGCGCTGAACGTCTACGCCGGCCCCGGTCACGTCAACGACGGCGTCATCGCCTCCGAGACGACCAGCGTGACGCTCGGTGGCAACGACGTCGGCGGCGTCTCCGGAATCGCCTACGACTCCGACGCCAACCAGACCAACGACGTCGAGCAACACGCCACCGCGCAGATCGAGCAAGTTCAGTTCGTGACCCAGGAGAACGTCAACGAGCAGCAGGCCGCAGTCGCCGTCGCCGACAACGGCGGCAGCGCCGACTCCGCACAGTTGACCATCCAGGAGAACGAGAACGTCCAGTTCGCGTCGGTCGCCGCGACCAACGTCTGGGCCGCTTCGTAACTGAACACCCTCGAGACTGCCTTCGGCTACCGCTTCGACGTCGTATTCGATTTCTCCCGTTTCTTCGGAGCCTCGTGCCGCCAGAGGCGTCTCGGTCTCGCTGTGAGGACACAGTACCGTCACCGGAGAGTCGTGGTATCCGATCGATCGCTGGCGTCGCTACCGTACGATCCGCTACCGAGATATCGGTCGGTAAGTGCGAAGCGACGCGATCGATTCGGCCGGAGTGTGAAATTTATCGCTCGAACGAGGACTGTTTCAGCGAGTTCCAACCGTATTGACGAAACCGTTCAATCCTATTGTCTATTTATCCGGTGAGACGATCACGGACGCAAACGATACCCCTTATCGATACGAGCGGGTATGGCTATCGAGACCGCCGTCGTCCTCGCTGCCGGGGAAGGAACCCGACTCCGCCCGCTGACGCGGAATCGACCCAAGCCGATGCTCCCGGCGGCGACGAAACCCATCCTCGAGCACGTCTTCGATCAACTCCTCGAGGCGGGGATCGAGAGGCTGGTCGTCGTCGTCGGCTACGGCCGGACCCGGGTCCAGTCACACTTCGGGCCGACCTACCGGAACGCACCGATCACGTACGTCACCCAGGAGTCACAGCTCGGGACCGGCCACGCGTTGCTGACGGCGGAGTCCGCCGTCGACGGCTCGCTCCTGGCGATCAACGGGGATCAGATCGCCGACGAATCCATCGTTCGCGACGTCCTCGAGGCCCACGGCGACGGGGGGAAAGCGACGCCGAACGACGGTCCCGCCGCGACGCTCGCGCTGTTGCGGCGGGCGGGCCGCCCGACGGCCGCGTGACCGAACTCGAGGAGTCGCCCGGCGACGATCGATCGTATCACCTGAACGCAGGAATCTACGCCTGCGAGCCGGCGGTGTTCGACGCTGTACGGGAGGCGACCTCGGAGACGGGAGAACACTCCCTGATCGACGGCCTTTCGCGGCTCGTCTCGTCGGACGCCCTCGTTCGCGGGGTCGTCACCGAGGGGACGTGGGTCGACGCGACCTATCCCTGGGACCTGCTCGACGTCTCGTTCGCGCTGTGTGACGCAGGAATGCTCGAGGCCGATCCCCCGGCTGGGGATCGTTCGGCGGCGACGATCCACGACCGGGCCGTGGTCAGGGAGCCTGCGGTCATCGACCGGGACTGCGTGATCGGCCCGGGAGCCGTCGTCGGCCCCTACGTTTGCCTCGGGGAAAACGCGACCGTCGGATCCAACGCCGTCCTCGAGCGGAGCGTCGTCGACGCCGATACGACCGTCGCGGACAACGCGACCGTCGTCGACTGCGTGACCGGGACGGGAGTGACGATCGGTGCCGGATCGACGGTTCCGGGCGGCCCGGGCGACGTCCGTGTCGGCGACCGCGTCTTCGAGGACGAGTCCCTGGGTGCGTTACTCGCCGATCGCGTCACCGACCACGGGGGCGTCGCGTACGTTCCCGGAACGATCGTCGGTCCCGACACCGAACTCCGGACCGGGGCGACCGTCCGCGGAACGGTGCCCGAGAGAACGGAGGTGTGGCCCTGATGTGCGGGATCGTCGGCTACACCGGTGCGCGAGCGGACCGGAGCGTCCGCGAGGTGCTGTTGACGGGCCTGTCGAACCTCGAGTACCGTGGCTACGATTCGGCGGGCGTCGCCATCGCGAACGGCTCGCTGGCAGTTCGCAAGCGGGAAGGCGAGCTTCCGGAACTGAAAGCCGCGATGGAAGGCGGAGCGGAACCGGTTCCCGACGACGGCCTCGCCGGCATCGGACACACCCGCTGGAGCACGCACGGGCCACCCTCGGACGCGAACGCCCACCCCCACACCGACTGCGGGGGTCGCGTCGCCGTCGTCCACAACGGCATCATCGAGAACTACCGCGATCTCCGCGAGTCGCTCGCCGAACGGGGACACGAATTCGAGAGCGACACCGACACCGAAGTGATCCCGCACCTGATCGAGGAGGCGCTCGGCCAGGGCGACGAGTTCGAGGCCGCGTTCCGGCGGGCCGTCGACCGGATCGAGGGGAGCTACGCGGTGGCGGCCGTCCACGCCGACCGGGAGACGGTCCACGCGACGCGCTACCGGTCCCCGCTGGTCCTGGGGCTCGACGACGACGGCTACTTCCTCGCGAGCGACGTCCCGGCCTTCCTCGAGTACACCGACCGCGTCGTCTACCTTGAGGACGGCCAGTTCGCGTCGATCCGTCCCTCCGGGGCCGAGATCACCGACGAACGGGGTTCGCTGGTCGACGTGTCGGTCGAGACCATCGACTGGGAACCCGAGGACGCGGGCAAGAGCGGGTACGACCACTACATGCTCAAGGAGATCCACGACCAGCCCCGCGCGATCCGGCGGTGTCTCCGCGGCCGGTTACGAGAACTCGACGGGGCCGTCGAGATCGACGAACTCGGCGGGCTGGACCGGCCGGATCGGGTTCACTTCGTCGCCTGCGGGACGTCGTACCACGCGTCGCTGTACGGGGCTCGCCTCTTCCGGGAGCGGGGGATCCCGTCGACGGCCTTCCTGGCGAGCGAATACGACGTCGGCAAGATTCCAATCGACGAGGGGACGGCCGTCATCGGCGTCACCCAGAGCGGCGAAACGGCCGATACGCTGGCCGCGCTCCGGGAGGCAAACAGTGCGGGGGCGACGACGGTCACGGTGAGCAACGTCGTCGGGAGTTCCGCCTCACGGGAGGCCGACCACGTGCTGTACATCCGGGCCGGACCGGAGATCAGCGTCGCCGCGACGAAGACCTTCGCCTCCCAGCAGGTGGCGCTGACGCTGCTCGCGAGCGCGATCACGGGAGCGTGCGACAGGGACACCCTCGAGGCGTTGCGATCGCTCCCCGACCACGTCCAGTCCGTGCTCGATCAGTCGCGTACACACGAGATCGCCGCCGAGTACGCGGACGCGGAGATGGACGCCTACTTCTTCATCGGCCGGGGGTACGCCGCACCGGTCGCCCTCGAGGGGGCGCTCAAACTCAAAGAGATCTCCTACGCCCACGCCGAGGGGTTCCCGGCGGGCGAGTTGAAACACGGTCCGCTCGCGCTGGTGACCGAACGCACGCCGGTGTTCGCCGTCGTGACGGGTGACTCGCGCGCGGAGACGATGCTCGGGAACATCAACGAAGTCTCGTCCCGGGGTGCCCCCGTCGTCGCGGTGACGGACTCGCCGGAACCGCTCGCCGCCGACGTCGATCACGTGGTACCGATCCCGGAGACCGACCCGCGGCTCGCGCCGATCCTGGCGAACGTCCAGCTACAGCTCGTGGCCTACTGGATCGCCAGGGAACTCGGACGGTCGATCGACAAGCCACGAAACCTCGCGAAAAGCGTCACCGTCCAGTGACGGTCGCCCGGAAGCTCCGGACGCCAAAGTGAGGCGACTCTCGAGTCGACGCCGTAAAAAGTGAAACGGCGACTCGAAGTGCGAACACACGGGGAGCGTCAGAAGAGGTCGGTGACGCCGAGCGCGTCGTCGACGACGTTGTCGACGTCGACACCGACCCCGAGGTCGTCGTCGACGTCAGCCACGTCGTCACCAGTCCCCGTCACCACTACTGCAGTCTCCTCCTCGAACGAGACGTCCGTTTCGTCGATTTCCTGCGAGCTATCTTCGACGATCGACTGTTCTTCGACCGCCTCGCCGGTCTCCTCCTGGCCGGGTTCCGATACTGTCACGTTCTCCGTCTGTGCCGCGACACCACCGGCCCCGACGGCCATCGCGAGGAGACTCACCGCGATCGCGAGGACCGCCAGCCGCCGACAGCGGGTCAGTTGATTCGTTCCAGTCATGGTAATTCCCCTCCGCGGGGCAGCGGGAGGTCGACAGATTCGATCAAAAACGACTGGAATCGTTTGGCCGAAAACACGCTATTGGCGCCCCTGTAAGTCCGAATTTGTCCCGAAACGGTGTGAGATCGGAACGGTCGCCGTGGATCGAAGCAGCCACCGGTCTCTCCGATAGACACCGGTATTGCTACGGGCAGTCCTGAAGCGGTAATCACCGTTCGACTCCTGAGCAACGGACGAACGATCATGCGGCGGTCCGGCAAAGGGACGGGTTGCAGTCGACGGCAAAACCGTGGGTAGGAATCGCTTACTTAATGCGACGGTTCTCGTAGATCGTTATCACACGATTCAGTATCGCATTGTATTATGTGCTTTCGAGCTGTAATCAGAGCCATGCAGGATCGCGACACTGCGAGCGGGGGGACTGCGCGATCGTCGGCCACCCCGTTCCACCGCTACGGGCGCCGCCCTGATATTCCGGCGGAGACGCCCGACCTACGGCGACGCGCGAGCACGAAAGCGGGAAACGAAATCGCCGAACGGAGACCGAGGGGGTTTCGCGAGCGACGGACTCGAGCGGTGCGTTACCGGCAGTCGTCGAGACCGCAAACACGGGGCCGGAGGCGAGGTGAGAGGTCGTGGAACTGATCGACGAGGAGGGCAACCTCTTGGGCGTCGTCAACGTCATCGACGCGCTCGTTGTCCTCCTGTTGCTGGCCGTCGTCGTCGCGGGGGTCGCACTCGTTACCGGCGGACAGGACCGGACTAGAGACGTCGATTCGGCGGAAACCGGCTACGCGACGCTCGAACTCGGCCAGCAGCCCGGGTACGTAATCGACAATCTCGAGTCCGGTGACGTCGGAACGCTCGGCGAGACCGGCCAACCGGTGACGGTGACCGACGTCTACGTCACTCCGCTGGCGACCGCCGAGGACGAGAACGCCACGACGACCGAGAACGGCACGAACACGGATGCCGACAGTACCGACGACGCCGTCGAGCCGATCGCCTCCGACAACGCCGTCGAGCCCCACGTCACGGTCCGCATCGAGTTCGAAACCGTACAGACCGGCGACGACGGCCCGGAGGAGTTCCGGGCTGGCGACGAGACGCTGTTGCTCGGGACCGAACAGCGTCTCGATATGGGAACCTACCGAACGAACGGGACGGTCACCGACCTCTCGCTCGAGGGCCAGTCGCTCGAGATCGACGAAACGACGACCACCGTCGAGCTCGAGATGCACAACGTCAGTCCGAGCGTCGCCGACGCACTCGAGGAAGGGATGACCGAAACCGTCCGCGGGACGACCCACGCCAGGATCGTCGACGTGGAGGAAGAACCCGCCGCCGTCGTGCTCGAGAGCGACGACGGAAACATCTACGAGCGCGACCACCCGCGGAACGTGGACGTGACGCTGACGGTGGAGCTACGGACCCAGGAGGCAGGGACGACGGAACGGTTCCGCGGGGAGCCGGTCCGGATCGGCTCGACCGTGGTGCTGGACTTCGAGACGCTCGTCGTCGAGGGTGAGGTCACCGCGATAGCGTAGACGGCGATCCGCTCTCCGAGACTCGGTGGCGCTCGAGGGACGGCCTCTTGGAACAGGTATGTTGAATCGCGAGCCGATTCTCACGAGCCGGGAAACCGCCCGTCATACATGGGGTCCAGAAACCAACAGCAGGGTGAGAACGTACCACACATCGGGGTCACGACACCCTGGGTTTCAGTGAACATGTCCAACGTGAGCGTCAACTCGGTCGAAACGGACCGGTCGAAGAGCACCGAGCAAAGCAGGGCGCAGTCGGAACGCACAGTCTGCCCCGAGTGCTCGGGACGGCTCCGCCACGACGTCAGCCACGGCGAACACGTCTGTGTCGAGTGCGGGCTCGTGGTCGACGCAGACGAGATCGATCACGGACCGGAGTGGCGCTCCTTCGACGACGAGGGCGACGCCCGGACCCGGGTCGGCGCACCGATCACCGAGCGGAGACACGACAAGGGACTGAGCACGACGATCGGCTGGGAGGACAGGGACGCCTACGGGAACGACCTCTCCGCGAGCAAGCGGACGCGACTGCGTCGGCTCCGGACCTGGAACGAGCGGTTCACCTCGAAAGACGCTCGCGAGCGGAACCTGAAACACGCCTTCGGCGAACTCGAGCGGATGGCGTCCGCGCTTGGCCTTCCCGACCCGTGTCGCGAGACCGCCGCGGTGATCTACCGGCGGGCCGTCGAGGAGGACCTGCTCCCTGGTCGCTCGATCGAGGCGATGGCGACCGCCAGCCTCTACGCCGCCGCGCGCCAGCACGGAACCCCGCGAACGTTCGTCGCCTTCGACTCGGTGAGCCGCGTCGACGACCAACCCGTGAAACGCGCGTACCGGTACCTCTCGGGCGAACTCGACCTCGAGATCGCCCCGCCGGATCCCGAACAGTACCTCCGGCCGTTCGCGTCCGACCTCGGGGTGACCGACGAGACCGAACGCCTCGCCCGAGAGATCCTCGAGGCGGCGAAAGCCGCCGAACTCCACATCGGCAAGAGCCCGGCCGGGATCGCGGCGGCGGCCATCTACGCGGCCGGTCGCCTGACGAACGACCGCGTCACCCAGGAGACGATCGACGAGACGACCGGCGTCAGCAAGTTCACGATCCGAAACCGGTACCAGGAGTTGCTCGAGGCCTACGGGATCTACGAGGAAACGGAACACGATCGCTGACGACGAGTCCGGATCAGATCGGATCGGTTCTCGGCCGCCGCGTCGACCGGATCCGGTCCCGACGATCAGTAGCCGAGTTCGAGCAGCCAGTTCGCCACGAGACTGAGAACGGTGATCGCGAACAGGCCGGCCAGCAGGAGAAACGCCGTCCCCCAGCCGAACAGGTCCGCGAGCAGTCCGACGCCGACCGAGCCGGCCGAGCCGACGACGGTGTAGACCGTCCGGACGAGGCCGAACCCGGCCCCTTGCTCCCGGTCGCCGAACTGGTCGAGGAACCGGGGATCGATCGCCGAGAAGAAACTCGAGCCGGTGCCGGCAAAGAGGATGGCGACGGCGACCGCCGTCAGTCCGTCGGCGACGACCAGCGCGAGGAGGCCGACAGCGCCGGCGAACATGGAGCCGCCGATGGCGAGGTCCCGGCCGTACCGGTCCGAGAACTCGCCGATGGCGAACTGGCTCCCGGTCCGGACGACGAAAAACCCCGAGAAGGCGGTGCCGGCGAGCGTCGCCGAGTACCGGTGGTACTCGACGAGGAAGGTCGGGAGGAACGTGAGCAGTCCCTGGACGATGAACGTCCCGATCATCGCGATGGCGAGCGTAAACGCGATCGGCGGCCGGGAGACGAGTTCGACCAGCGCGGATCGTTCGAACCGTTCGCGCATGGGCTGGTCGGGGCGTCGGGGTTCGGTCGGCCGGATCCGCCAGGCGACCAGGATGAAAATCGGGAGGCCGACGAGGAGCGCGACGGCGACCGCGGGACGCCAGCCGTACCGGACGCCGACCCAGGAGGCGGCGACGGGTGCGACCAGGCCGGCCAACGGGCCACCCAGCGAGTGGATGCCCACGGCACGACCGAGTTCCTCGTACGTGCGCGAGAGGAGCGTCGTGGCGACCGCGTAGTGGAGACCGGCGACCGCCCCGAGGACGACGGCGATGGCAACGAAGGCGGCAAATGCCGGCGCGAACGCGAGCAGGAGGCTCGCGAGCGAGGTTCCGCCGACGGCGACGAGGATGACCGGCTTCTCGCCGTACCGGTCGCCGAGGACGCCGCTCGGGAACTGGGAGACGCCGTAGGCGAGCCACATCCCCGAGAGGGCCAGGCCGATCTGGGTGTTCGTCACGTCGAAGTCGGCCGCGATGAAGGGGATGACCGGGCTGATCCCCATCCGGGCGAAATAGGTGACGAAAAACGCGAGCGTACAGAGTGCAAGCACCGTAGTCCGATACTGCCAGCGCATTCGGTGTCTCCGGCGATTTCGGCGACTGGGGGTTAAGTGTAGCGACTGCAGGGTCGGAGTTCCGGCCGGACGGATGGACGGACGGGCGCTCACCCGGTAGTCCGGTCCGCCAGCACCAGCCTCGCAGAAGAACGCGGAGGAACTGCGACGCCTGCCCGAAAAGGGATCCCCCGCCCCTGCCATTGGATATTAATATCCGACACGATTACCTCTCAAAATTGAGTATAACTAAGTAGGAGTTGTTCGAAGTACGACTGCGCCGCAAGGCGCGACCCGGCGGGGAAACATCCCCACCACCCCTATCGAGCCTCCCCGCCGGGGCTTTCTCTCGGAAGCGATCGGTTGTTTCTCCCGGTGATACAAAACGGCGTCGGCTACGGGCGCGCCGACTATCGAACATGTGTGGTCGGTGTCCCCGTGTTTCGGGGTCTTTCTCACGACATGGACGTACGCCGTATCGGAATCACGAGACTCGTTAGAGGTGACCCGCTCGAGACCGGGACCTCGGGTCCGAGCCGTCTCGCAGCGGGTGATCGGCCACGAACCTCCCCGCCGCTACCGTGAGGCAACGAGTGGCCCGACCGGGGATACGGAAGATCGCTCTCGACACCGCCGGATTCCGCCGATCGTTACGCGTCGTGTTTCTCCTGTTCCTGTTCGCGGAGTTCGATACGGCGGATCTTCCCGCTCGAGGTCTTGGGGAGTTCGTCGACGAACTCGATCCGGCGGGGGTACTTGTACGGCGCCGTCTCCTCTTTCATGAATTCCTGCAGTTCGTCCTCGAGGTCCTCACCGGGCTCGTATCCCTCGGCGAGGATCACGTAGGCCTTGACGACGCTTCCGCGTTCGTCGTGGGGGCTGTCGACCGCGGCGGCCTCGGCGACGGCATCGTGACTGACGAGTGCGTCCTCGACCTCGAAGGGACCGATCCGGTAGCCCGACGAGATGATGATGTCGTCGGCCCGGCCCTCGAAGAAGAAGTAGCCGTCCTCGTCCTTCGAGGCCAGGTCGCCGGTCCGGTAGTACTCGCCCGAGAGCTTCCGTTCGTCGAGGTGGGGTTTCTCGTAGTAGCCGTCGAAGATCGCCGGCGAGTCGATCGGGACCGCGATCTCGCCGATCTCGCCCGGTTCGACCTCCTCCTCCTCGTCGACGTCGAGGATCGTCGCGCCGACGCCCGGCGTCGGCTTGCCCATACTGCCGGGCTTGACGTCGATCCCCGGATAGTTCGTCACCAGTGCGACCGTCTCGGTCTGGCCGTAGCCGTCCCGCGGGGTCACGCCCCAGGCCTCCTCGATGCGCTCGATGGGTTCGCGGTTCAGCGGTTCACCCGCCGAGAGCGCGTCGTTCAACTGGACGTCGTAGTCCTCGAGGTCGGCGTTGGCGAACATCCGGTACTGGGTTGGGACGGCACAGAGCTTGGTGACCCCCTCGGTCTCGAGGATCTCGAGGAACGTTTCGGGGTCGAACTCCCCGTCGTAGATCAGCTGGGTCGCGCCGGTCGTCAGCCCGACGCCGACGGGGCTCCAGAACCACTTCGCCCACCCCGTTCCCGTGGTGGCCCACAGGAGTTCGTCCTCGAGGTCGGTGTCCTCGTCGACGCCCCACCAGTACGGCGCGTTGACCGCGTTGAAGCAGTACATCCAGCGGTGCTTGTGGAGGACGGGTTTGGGCTTGCCGGTCGTCCCGCTGGTGTAGTTGATCGACATCGGATCCTCGGCCTCTAAGTCCGGGCCGTCGTACTCCGTCGGCTGGCCGTCGACGACCGACTCGAACGTCGTCCACCCGTCGCCGTCGGGGTCATCTTCGTCGCCCTCGAGGACGATCACGCGCTCCAGCGGCGTCTCCTCGAGCACCGGTTCGACCATGTCGGTGAGCGACTCGTGGACGACGACCGTCGAGGCCTCGCAGTCGTTCGCCCGGAACTGGATGTCTTTCGCCCGGAGCATCGCCGAACACGGGACGAGAAGCGCGCCGACCGCGAGCGCGCCCAGCTGGATCGCGAACGCGTCGGGGTGGCGCGGGAACAGGTGCATCACCCGGTCGCCCTCACCGACGCCGAGGTCCTCGAGGCCGTTCGCGAACCGGTACATGTCGTCGCGAAGGTCGGCGTAGGTCCGTTCGGTCCGCGTACCGTCCTCCGAGCGGAATTTGACCGCGACCCGGTCGCCGATCTCCCCGGCGTACTCCTCGACCACAGAGGGGATCGCATAGGTGTCCGGAATATCCCACTCGAACTCCGACCCTGTAGCTGTGTGATTTTCACCCATATGTAGCCGCTATTACTATTTGGATGATAATTGTTGTGTGAGTGGAGTTCGCATGGGGGTCCGCTGGCGAGTACATCGGCCACGGGTCGGCTCTCACCCGGTTCGGACGGTGCCGAAATGCGGGGCGATCGTCGTCCACGGAGAACGGACGGTGACGCCACTCGAGTGTGGTTGCGGTGGTCGAAGAACGAAATCAGCAGACGCTTCATCGGCTGGGTCGCAGTCTCCGGAATCGCTCCGTTTTCGCACCCGCCAGTACGACCTGCTCGCTGCTCACTCCTCGAGCGTCTCGTACACTCGTTTCCGGACCGAGACGTCTTCTTCGGCAAGATTCCGAAGGAGCGTCCGCAACTCGTCTGGCGTGGTGGACTCGAGTACTGTCTCGAGCGATCGGTCCGCGCCGATATCTTCGACGTCGCCGCTGGCAAGCACGGCTGCGACGATATGCTTGCACGGAACCGTATCGTCGGGACAGCTGCACTCTCCCTCGACGTAGCTCCCGTTCGAGAGCGTCACCTGGACTTCGTACGGCTGGCTTCCCTGCACCGTCGCCCGAAGCCGATCGTCGACCCGGACGGCGTCGGTGACAGCCCCGCGTTCGTAGTAGCGTTCGCCGCGCTCGTACCGCCCGGGGTCGGTCACCGACCGGAGCGTGGCCGTGTCGACTGCCGACGACGCCTTTCGGGTGCGGAGGCGCGGGAACTCCTCGACGACCGGGTCGTCACCCGGTATCGACGGCACGGCCCCTCGCCGGTGCACGTAGCCCTGCTGTGGCCACCCCAGCGGGAACCAGTACGACGGGTCGCTGACGACGTCCCAGCACGCGTCGATCACGTCGATGCGATCCGCCGGAAGAACGTTTTCGAGGGTGACGGTCCGTGGCGTCGTCCCTATCTCGAGCGTGACCTCGGCCTGGTGAGTGTCCTCGGTGGCGACGCGGTCGGCGTACTCCGTGCGGACGGACTCGAGTTCGGCGATTCCCTCGGCCGAGAAGCCGTGACCGGTGCGCTCGAGTTCGAAGATTACCTCGGCGTACGTGCGTTTTTCGCGGTACGTGATCACCGGCCGGTTGCTCCCGACGAGTTCCGTCGGCTCGTAGTCCGGGAGATCCGTCTCGAGGACGATCGGCGCGATCGGGTCCGTCGGCGTCTCGGGAAGCCGATCGGTGTCCGGTCTGCGGCCGTCGCTCGGCTCGCCAAGCGGCGTCTCGAACAGACGGCGACAGACCGGACAGACTGTCGCACCGAGGCCGTCGTAGGTCGTCCGCTCGTGCGCCCGACACCAGTCACAGGCCCGGCGCGTCTCCCGGTCCGTTCGATCCCAGTCGATATCGCGACGTGTCGTCACGCGTTTGAGATCGGCGATAACTCGGGCCCGTCGTTGCTGCTGGCGCTCGAGTTCGGCGCGACACGATCCGCACAGATCGGCGTCGCCGTCGGCAATAGCTGATGGGAGAACGAGCCGCTGCTGGTCGGAACGGCCTCGCATCGAACCGCTGGTTGGCGGCGAGATCGGGCCGGTCGGAGCGTCGGCGGGCTCGCCGGGTGTGTCGTACGCGACGATATCGCTTGCAGTCACGGTGTCGTCGGGCGTGGCGTCCTCGGCGTCGAACTCCCGGCCGTATCGGCAGCCATCGGGGCCGACGAGGTGCCACTTGCCGGAGCCGGAGCCGGAGCGAGCGAACGTGGGCACGGTAGTCGGGAGAACGTCAGGACGGTGAAACAGCGTTTCGGTCGACCTCGAGAACCGGACGAACCCGGCCTCTCACTCGAGCGCTATTGCAGACGCCGGTCTGTGCTATCGGTCTCTCTGGCGGCCAGCCCGCTCTGTGGCAGCGATGACGTCACGCATCTGGGTCACCTGATCGTCGTCGAAGACGTCCCGGAGATCGCGGAGCGACCGGCTATCGGTGAGCCGGTCTACCGCGTCGCTGAACGACTCGTCGTCACGCTTGTGAGCTCTGATACGATCGTAGACCTCGTCCTCGAGGCGAACCCAGTGAGTCATGCTCGTTGGTAGTGCTATCTTTGAACAGCGAGAGAATCCCACCGTTTACGGTGGGCGTGAATCGCGTCGTTGGATGACACAATCCACTGTCGGTAGCAGGCTGGATATTCCACGATCATCCACACCATTAAGTTGGATTATCCACATAGGCTATACATGGCGATTGAGGTCACTCGTACCTACGTTGGCTCTATCCAGAACCAGCAACAGGTCCGCGATGACCTCGACTCGCTCGGAGGCTCCGCCTCAAAAATCTGGAACAGCGCACGCTGGACAGCCGACCGTATCTGGAACGCAACAGGCGAAATCCCAGACGAAGGGACGCTGAAAGCGTACATGAAGAACCAACCCTGCTGGAAAGACCTGAATGCACAATCCAGTCAGAAAGTCATCGAAGAACTTTCTGACGCTTTCCAGTCGTGGTTCGATCTGCGACAGACAGACGACGAGGCGAATCCGCCCGGCTACCGCAAACACGGCGACACTCGGCCCAAGAGCACAGTCACGTTCAAAGCAGACGGGTTCAAACACGACCCAGAGAACAACCGCGTCCGACTCTCGAAAGGCTCCAACCTCAAAGAACACTGGTCGGACTTCATCCTCTGTGAGTACCAGACTCGTCCCGACGTTGATCTTTCGGAAGTCAACAAGGTACAGAACGTTCGAGCTGTCTGGAACGGTGACGAGTGGGAATTACACTTCGTCTGTAAAGTCGTACTCGAAACCAACGACGCCGCAGGCGACGGCGTTGCTGGAATCGATCTTGGAATCACGAACATCGCCACGGTCGCGTTTCCCGACGAATACGTTCTCTACCCCGGTAACTTGCTCAAACAGGACAAGCACTACTTCACCCGAGCAGCGTACGAGACTGCGGGTGAGAACGGCCCATCAGAGAAGTCGATGTGGGCACGTCGAAAACTCGCAGAGCGTGAAACCCACTTCTACCACGTTCTCACGGACACAATCATCACCGAGTGTGTCGAACGTGATGTTGGCACGCTCGCGGTGAGTTGGCCTGAAGACGTACGAAAATCAGACTGGGGCAAAACGGGGAACAAGAAGTTGCACTCGTGGGCGTTTGACCGTCTCTACCAGTACCTCGAATACAAGGGCGAAATCCGTGGCGTCGAGGTGCTGAAAGAGAACGAGTGGAACACCTCGAAGACGTGTTCACGGTGTGGTGACGATACGACGTCGAACCGTGTCGAACGTGGCCTGTACGTCTGCTCATCGTGTGAGTTGGTAGCCAACGCAGATTGTAACGGGGCGGAGAATATGCGACGCTCTTGTGGCGGAGATTGTTGGTGACTCATAGCGCAGTTTTGAGGATGGTTTTCAGCGCTTCTTTTCCCGGTTTTCGATACACGCGGCGACGGAGCTGGAAGGCTCGGAGATACGGCGTGAGCTTGTCCTTGGAGACGCCTCGATGGGGCGAGAGCCAGGATCGCGCCAGCGATCCGTGGCTCTCGCAGGTATTGACGTGAACGTCTCCATCGGCGTATTCGCCGTCGCCGTGGACGACGTATTCGCGGTCGAATGCGTCGTCCTCATCAAGCGGTTCGTACGCTCGAAAGCCGTCGGTATAGACCGTGAGCGACTCCTCTTTACGGTCAGCAAGGAGGAGTCGAATCGTCGATTCATCAGCGGCTTTCGCTGGGATCACGTAGCGGTTGCCGGTGCCGCGATCAGCCAGAATAAACACGGGTAGCTTGTCCTGTTCGTACGATCCTCTTCCGCGCGTGGACAGGCCACGCGAGCGCGACCGTCCGTCGCGCTCGCGGCCTTTGAGCCCGGCTTTCACGTACAGTTCGTCAATCTCGACTGGTCCTTCGAGTTGTGGCTGAGGCGCGTCCAGCGCTCGCAGGAAGCGCTGGACGCGCCGGTACACTGTTTTGTAGGAGACATCAATCTCTACGTCTAACTGTCGAAGACTGGTGTTGAAGCGGATGTAGGTGTAGACGGCGAGAAACCACTTCCTGAGTTCGACCGCTGAGTGTTCAAAGACGGTGCCGGTCTGATCGTTGAACGTGCGGTCGCAATTCTTACAGCGATATCGCTGAAACACCCGATAGCTGCCGTACCGAATCGCGGATTCGGCACGGCAACGTGGGCAATAGACGCCGTCACGCCAGCGAATCTGTCGGAGCAGGTTCGCGGCGCGACGCTCCGAGACGAACGTCTTGAGTGGAATCATGCTTTCGTCGGGTGGCGCGAACGCGCCACCCTTGCCCGCTACGACTTTCAGCTACTGCTGCGGGCTGACCAACAATCCTCTACCCATGAGCGATATGCGACAGAAGATAACTCCGAGTCCTCACGGCGAGGATAGGAGTAACGGCTGTGTGGCACAGCCATCGGTACACCTGTTCGACCGCGAAAGCGGGATGTTCCAATCGAGAGAACAGGTCGTATCGTAGACCAGCAAATATCCCACCCTGCGGTACGGGAAGCCGCGTCCTTCAGGGCGCGGAGGATGTCACCCTCAGGAGTTCCACCGTGGGTCCAATCGTCCGGATCGATCTCGATGAGACCGTCCATCCACGTTTTCGTCGTCAACGAAAGGGCAATATACTGGTCACCGTGGAACGGACGGCCTTCGTGGTTCGAGACGATGAGCCACGGCCGGGCCGCCTCGTCGCCCTTGTACGGGTCAGCACCGTATACGACATCGCCCGGTTAATAAATGGGTGTCTCGTTTTCTGTCACTCTTCATCATCCCTCAGGCTCGGGTGGGGATCCTCAGGAGCGTGCTCTTTCCATGCTTCACCGTCCTCTTCGCCAAGCTGCTCGTTAAACAGCGCAGTTGCACGGGCGTATCCATCGTAGCTCTCGAGGCGTCGATAGTCAGTAGTTACGGCCCAGTACGTTCCCTTATGTTCGACCAGGTCACGGTTCTTTAACCGCGACAGGGCAGTGCTTACACTTCCTTCGTTGAGGCCAGTTTGTCGTGCGATTTCTTGCGCCTTGAACGCCTGGTCGTCGTTGGCGGCGAGAAATCCGAGTACCTGATCCGTCGTCGATAACCCCTCGAGCTCCTCTTCGCTCGATCGTTCGAACGTCTCTCTGTCGATTGACATTCCTGTGCGTTAGTAGCGAGCGTTTCGTTATAGATGTTACTAGTGAAATTACCGTGATTCAGTTGGTGGTTGTTATTTTTGACATGCCTTGTTGAACGCAAGACAGCGTCGGGGTAGGATCGATCCTGCACAGTCACATAGTGTCAAAGGCGGGTTCTTAGATTGACCTCCTTCACGCCCTGAAGAACGTGGAATCCACCCATCGGATTTCCGCCGAGTGTGGCGTTCGAGGTTCCAACCCGCACTCAAGGGGAACCAGAGACACTCTGGCGAAACTCTCGTTTTCCCCCTGTCTAGGGCTGTGGCCCGGCCAATGAGGCTCCATCGAATACCATGTCATCGCCGTCTGAGAATAGACCGCGTTCGTCATCGCCCCTTATCTGTTCGGGGCCGGCATCTCACGGTATTCGTAGCATTCCATGGTACTCAGGGCCGCACAAGCGAGAAGAACGATCGGTACAGGTAGAGAACCCATCTCCGCAAGATGTGGGAAGATTACTATATAGTCGGGAAGAATTTTACATCTTCCCGTACAACAGGTAATCGCGCCATGTCAAAGTCGACAGATGAACGGGGCCGGATCTACCTCCCGAAAGACGTCCGAGAGCGGTTCGGTGACCAGTATCGTATCGTCGAACTCCCGAGCCACGTCGCGCTCTTTCCCGTCGACGAGGACCCACTAGAGGGGCTCCGAGCTGCCGTTGGCGATGCCTTTGAGGGGACGGAAGACGCCGATCTGAAAGCAGACGCGCGCGAGGCGATCGCCCGAGAGGTTCGGGAGGAAACGGACGGCCGGTCGCAGGACGATGAGGAGTGAACTGTGTACGTCGAAACTGACTTTCTCACAGCACTAGTGAAGGAGGACGACTGGCTTCAGGATGCCGTAATCCGCGCCCTCGAAGAGCGCGATGACATTCATACCTCGATACTCGCATATGCCGAGGTTCTGGTGTTGTTCTACGACCATGAGACTGCCGAGTACGAAATCGATGCGCCGCGGGCGATTACCAACCTGCTCGAACTGGTTCCTATCGTGCCGAACGAACACGAGGACGCGGTTCTGGCCGCTGCGGCGTTCCTCGACGAGTACGATCTCACCCCGTTCGACGCACTTCACGCCGGACTCGTCACCGTCGGCGACGAATGCGTTCTTACGACCGAACAGGATTACGACACGGTCGGTCTCGACCGGACACCGTTAAAACCTGTATCTTCCGAGTGAATCGTTTCGGAGAGATATCCAGTGTCTACAGAATCTGGCAGGGCAGTCCAGCCAGCGCACGCCGCTGGCTCAGACGCTTCAGACAACATTACAACCACGATCGACCGAATCAAGCGCTGAATGGCCGAACACCAGCCGAGTAGGTGCTGAACTAGACCGTGCCATCGACAATATCTGATACCGTACTGATCACAGCTTTCACCACCACGATTCTTCAACCTCTACCGAGTCAGGGAGCCGATCCCGATCGACAGTGTCGTAGCAGTTTACGCACTGGACAACGTTTTTAGTCCGACCGGTATCAGCCCAGCTGTGATCACCGCCTTCATCGTACGGATCGATTGGAGTTCGATTCTTCCGTTGCACACTTTGATCCTCGATCTCAGCTGAATCGGGGTGACGTGCCCTTGTGACGGTCATGTAACATCGGTTGTACTGAACTGCGCCGTACTGGTTGTATTTGACCTGAGGGTGTCATAGAACGATTACCACACCAAAGAGCAGGGTGAATGCTGAGATGGTATGGCCTCAGCGACCCTGCAAGATGATCCTTCGGTAGAGTCGTTCTTCAATGTCGCGGAGACCGAGACGCTAGCGTTGTTCGAGCACCTCTCCTTCGAGTTTCTCGAAGAGTTCGACGTGTTCGCCCCGGCGCAGACGGGGCGAACACGAGAGCATGAACCACCAGAGTTGATGCGTGGCTTCCTCCACTGCTACTACAAGGACATCTACGGGATTCGTCCGGTTGAGCGAGAGCTTCGGAACACGGTTGTTTGGCTCAGCTGTGGGTTCGATCGACCGCCGTCCAGAGACGCGGTCGATCGCTTTCTCACCGACCTCGAACACGTCGTTGACGAGGTCTTTGGCCGACTCGTCGAGCAGGCCGCCCGCCGCGGCCTGCTCGACTTGACTTACTGCATCGATTCAACTGACGTGAGGGCGATGCCTGCCGATCAAGACGCGTCGAAGTGCTACGATCCAACCGACGACGAGTACTACCACGGCTACGGCTGTACGATCGTCTCGACCGGACAAAAGATCCCGATTGCGGCGGAGTTCACAGAGAGTAAGCAAGCGCCAGAGGAGACGGCGATGCGCGTCACGCGTGACGCGCTCGCCGTCTCCACACCGATCTGGATGCTTGGAGACAGCGCCTACGACACGCTCGACTGGCACGACCACCTGCTGGCCGCAGGGGTCGTGCCAGTCGCTCCGTACAACGCGCGAAACACCGACGAGCCGAAAGATATCGAGTACAGAGTCGAAGACCGCATCGACGAACACAGCGAAGACGTTCAACTGAAGCAATCCACGTTGGATGAGACGTACAACCGCCGTACGGGGGTTGAACGAACCAACGAATCAGTCAAGGACTGCGGCCTCGGGCGAACGCACGCCCGAGGCCGCGTCCACGCACGAGCGCAGGTGTTCCTCGCACTCTGTCTGCGCCTCGTGGTCGCCATCACCAACTATGAACGCGGAGACAATCCGGGAAGCACCATCATCACGGTGTGAGAAGAGTTCTATGACACCCTCTTTGACCTAGTTGTGTTTGGGACTTCGTGTAGGATCGAATCTCACGGTGGGATCCCGGCAGTCTGTGGGGAGAGTGGATTCACGTCGCTTCGAGAGGGAATGCACACGCTCTGTACAATAGCTCACAGCATTCTGCCTGCCAGCTTTCCGAAACACACTGCTGTAATTAGTATGGGTTAATTTCTCACCTAGTATGAGTAGGATGGGTGCTATTCCATCCTAAATCCCGTGACGGGGGTGGCCCATACTACTCAGCACCGATTGGATATAATAACAAGACAATATTGGACTGGCTGTGACGAAGACAACAGGAGTGCCGCTGGCCACCACGGAGGGAGAGCGTTCAGACAGAGATGGCGAACCAACCCTTGAAAGAAGTGATCCGAAACCAATCCTGAACGGATAGGAATTCTCTCGAGTAGACCGGAACGAACCGTCCAGTCTCCGCTACTGCTCCCGACAGAAAACCGGAGTACCCCGATCCTGTTCGGAATACCCCGGTTTCAGAACTCTCGAGTTGATCTGGACGAGAGTTACCCACCCCAGGGGAGTCCGTAACGACCGACTCGCGCAGGCCCCGACAGGCCATTGCTACCGGAAGAACTCGTGTCCCGGTATAGTCTCTGACCCGACGGCTACGCCGAGACCGCTCGAGAAGAAGATTCCCTCTCGAGTCACCGACGTTGATCCGATATCGAGCAACAGGTCCCGTCACTCAGTGACTGGCACAACCACCCAAAAATGAGATATAATATCTATTCGGGAGGAGGACAAAACCGGTCCGATAGAGGGCCCCATTCGATTTGATCCCGTCTGGGACCCCGCGCTATCGCTGAGAAATTCCTGTTTGGCCTGGCCAGTTCTCTGAGGTCCCCTCACGGAGGAGATAGTTTGCTGTTCGTAACGCACCGCTGTTGCAGTAGTGGCGTTGTTGTTATTATATTCAATCGGTCTCAGGTAGTATGGCCTGCCTCCGTCCTGCGGTTTAGTGTAGTATACTATGGGAGAGACACAGCCTAGTTGCCAGTAGTGGTCAGGGTAGTCGGGCGCTAGTGTAGTTACTATATCACGGGACTAGTCAGATACCAGTTATTTATTGGGAGGGGCTAACTGGATGATCTCAGCTGAGAGCACTGGGGGGTATCGCTCACTGGTCGACCCAGAGAGAGGAAAATCGGTGTCGCCGATCTCAACAGTGGTTGGCTTCCTGATATCCAGCGCGGACCTGATCGAGAATATCGACTCCCATGGCTGTCATACCGAACGAGATGAATCCCCAGAAGATCCCCGCAGCCAGTGTTGGACCGACCGCCCCAAACAGTGGTGTCTCAACGTATACTGCCGTTAGTGCCACACCAACGATCAGGGCTTTGAGACCCAGATCCCACGTATTCCCGAGCCATGCAAGATATCCAGATACGGACCGAATCTGGGGTCGAACAGTTTGACGGAGGCCAGGCACTATCCGCGCCTCGAGTTCGTCCCTCGGGGTCGGGTCGTCTAGGGTGATACGGTCGAGGATATTATCGGGATTATCCGGCTGAAACGCTGGCGCGATGTCTTTTCCCTCTGGAAGCCCGAACTTTATTTTCTTCCCGTCGTTGACCCTCTCGACAATACCAGCATCAACTAGGTTGTCGACGGCATTCCAGTAGGTATTGTACGCTGGCCCGCGCTCATACCCGATTTGCCACTGCTTGTGCTGATCGATAATCTTCCCTAGCTGATGGCATCGCCGGTTTGTTCTAGCTATCAGTAACTGCAGCAAGCAGAAAACGGTTACCCGGTAGAGATCCCGTCCGTTCAGTCCCTTACAGAATTTGCCCGTATCCTCCGCCAGCGTTCCAAAGATGTCTTCGAACGCTACGTCATTTTCCTCGAGTACTTCATATACCCAGTCCGGAAGTACAGTGTCTGCATCGAGGCTAGCTGGGCGGTCAATATTTATTTCTTCGTTACTATCGCCGGATTTTGGTTGTCTTTCTGTCATATAGCTCCGGGGTCGTAACGGGAGGCAATAAAAATTGGTGCTGCATGAACGATCATCTAGTGACCGCGCCGATTTCTCACCCTTCTCTGCCAACACGCAGGTGCACCAGCAGGACACACCCACACAGACCGGCGCATCGATCACAGCTACTGGCTGCGTAGACAGGCACCTGCGCATCGCGAACCACGAATGAGAGTACCAGAACCCACGGATACTGGCCGTAGTCATCGAAAGCTTTGCGAAAAAGCGGCCAGATACTTCGAAGCCGACCGAGATACTGACACTCCCCGGCTCGAGCAGACGCCCAAGACGATCGAGCCGGGGACGATACTGTACCGGACCGACGCGGGCGTCCAGCAAACGGAATCGCCGTCAAGAGCCGTCGACGCTCTGTTGTCGGAACTCACGTCGGAGATCGACGACGAGGCGGACGCCGTCGAGGTCTACGTTGGCACTCGAGCAACGGCGGGGAGACTCATCGAAGCAGTTTCCAGAACCGAGCTGTTCCGCAAGACAGTCGTCCGGATCTACGTCGAAGAGCAAGGGACGTACACGCGATACGTTCCCCCATACATCGACAAAGAGTCGCGGCCGAGTCGGATCTACACAGCGACGCTCCAGTTGTTTATCGACGAGTTCCTCGCAGAGACAACGGATCGGACGGAAGCAGTGCCACTGGAGGAACTCTACGAACAGTTCTGTTGTTGGTGTCGGAACGTCACCGCAACCGCTGTACCGAGCCGACCTGGCTTTGGTCGACTCCTGGCCGCAGAAGGGCTCGAAACGGGTCCGCGAGGAGAAGACAGAACTCGCTACGTACTGAACTACACGATCGCACCACCGACCACGACCAGCACCGGTAACGAGCAGTAGCAACCGGCTCCACTCATCTCCACTTTTATGATGCAACAGGTCAATCGAATGCCGGCGATCGACAGTATACCGGACGACCGGACTCCGGCGGTCGCGCGCCACGGTGCGATCCACTGTTGTCAAAGCGGCCTTGGTGAGTCGTCGCTTCGCCTTTCCGGGGCCCTTGCGGGACCGTTGTGCGAGGCGATTACGAACGCGAGTACGGCCGTCCCGGAACTGGCCTCGGTCGAACTGCTCGTCCTGACGGGAGAACGAACGGCGACCCTCGTTGTTCACGGTAGCCAGACAGCGGAACACAACACGGGCTGGCTGGCCGATGGTGCCGGTGAAGCCGGCTCCGGACGGACTGCCGGCGGAGACGAGCTGGCAGCGCTGCTGCAACGACGGCTTCCGGACTGGTACGGAATCGAGCGAGGGACCCTCGTACTCGATCTCATCGGTATCGCTGCCGCACCGACGAGTCGACTCGTCTACACGGACGAGCCACCGTCGGGGTCGGCACTCGAGTCGCTGTTCCGGGAGATCGTCGCCCGGAATCACAAGCATAATATCCCGACGGTCGGTCAACTGCTCGTTCAACGGGAGTCGACGGACCGGTTTCGGGTGACCGCGCGCGTCGCCGACATCGGTCGGGCGGAACGACCGCTTGGCCGTCACGGACTCGCAGCGTCGCTCGACGCCTCACCCAGTTGTCCGATCGATCGCACCACGCCGGACGGGATCACCTCGAGTCGACGCCTGGCAGACGATTACTGGGAGCGGAACGTTCCACACAGCAGCCGATTTCCCGGGCTGATGACCAGCCCCGGGACCACGAACGCTTTAGCGGCGCTGATGTCGTTGGGGTTCCGGGACAGTACCCACGAGTATGCAGCACTGTTGCAGGGCCGGCCGGCAGCGGACCCCTACGAACCGTTTCCGGTCGACCCTACGTTGGCGCTGTCGACTGCCGAACTCGAAGCGATACTTGACGTGACGCCCCACTACGAGACGTGTCGCTGGCCGGCGAAACCGACTCGCTTTGCCCCGCGATTCATCCGCGAGACCGTACGAACGCAAGCGGCCGGAACGGACCACGAGGAGCTTCTTCGCGGTCCACATCCCGCTATGACGGAACTCGGCGTCCAGACCGGCGGTTCGCTCAGGGCGTTTACCGGCGGCTGGCTCGAAGAGACCGGCTATCACGCTGAGACACTCGATGAGCGGTCGCGAGGCGATCCCCACTTCCGGGGCCACCCGAACGACGATGCCGACGACGGGCCTGTCGTGCTGGTCGATCCCAACGGCGAGAGTTCGGACCAGGTCGTTGGAACAGCGGGCGAACTCATCATGGCGGCAAACCGTGCGCTGCGAGAGGGGTCACATCTGCTGGTCGTTACACCTTCACGGGAGACAGCCCAGTGGGCCCGTGACGTCCTCGAAGTCCCGTATGCGAGCCGCCGTACTCGCGACGTTCAGCAGGTGTACAGTATTCCCGCGTTCGTCTACACTGGTGACGGCGACATCGTCGTTACCGAGCGCGAGTCGCAACCGCTGTACTGGACCGTCTCCGACGGACAGCGATCTCTGTACGTCGGTGATCGGTGCCTGGCGTCAGGGCCGGTCACAGCGCCGCTCTCGTCGTATACGTTCGAGACGCCACGGCTGACCAAGCGCGGGGACTCGATGATCGTATTGAACGACGATCGAAGCGTCCGTGAGCGGCGGCCGTCGCTGGCAGCGTGTGCGACCGACTATCGGGCTGTGCGTCGTCCAGTACTGCCGATCCAGCCGCTGTTCTGTACGGACGTGACGGTCGCGTATCGGGCGGGGAGTTCGCTCGTCGAACCGATCCGCTCGCAACGCTGGGACGACGGGAGGACGCTGGAGTCTCGACGACGTCACTACAAGCGCGCCCTCGAGACGTTCCTCGAGACGTACACGGTCGGCGTTTCCGCTCAGAGCAGCAGGACGGCCCCGCGGTTCTTCGAGCGCTTTCTGACCTGGTACGACGGGCGGATCACGTGGCCGGTACCCACTCGGGACCGACTCTCCCGAGCGCTACCGAACTGGGTGCACGCTCGGACGGATACGAGAGAACCGGTCGTACTGGAAAATCGCTCCTGGTGGCTTCCAGTTGCGGATCTCCCGCTCGCGATTGCTCACGGCCGGTCTTCGGATGCATCGGCTCACCACGACCGATCAGCGACTGAGTGATCGACCACGACCATGTCCATCCGCGATACCCCACGAACGGGATCGATCGAAGTGCTGGCCCCTCTGGTCCGAACGACCGGGCTGAGGGAAGCTACCGGCCTCTCCTCGAAACGCGGTCTCCAGGCCAGCCCACGACTCGGATCTCACTCTGGTCAGCGGGCGTGGCAGTCGTATCGAACGCCGATCAACGCTCCGAAAACAGAAGATCACAAATAAATGCAATCACCTAACGGATCAATACGGTACATCGACAGTAACGACGACTTCCGGTACTGTCGGCCCAATGCAGTTCGCTTGATGTTCCCCGGCCATGCCGACGAGGATCGTCGACTAGACCGATTGCTGCAACTCGATGACGTCGCCGAGGACATCCTCGAGGAGTACGGTATCGACATGCTCGAGCTCCTGACGTGGCCCGGAGAGGTCCAACAGGAGTATTTCCTCATCGGCCACAGTACGGAGATGACCCACACTCAGAGTCTCGAGGAACTGGACGACGAACCGCAGGAGTCTGATGCGGACGCCCCATCGGCTGCGCGTGAAAGCGAGACGACCCTTGACGCGTATACTGACGGTGGAGATGCCGACGAGGATGACGGCGGGGATCCCGAGGAGGCTGGTAGTGAGGATCCTGATGAGACAGATGGTGAATCGACGTCGGCTATCAGTTCCGAACAGCCGGTCTCGAGCGACAGTGATGGAAAACGGGACACGCGAGCACAGCGGATCAAACAGATCGTCGACGACCACTTCGAGGGTGAAATCGGAACCCAGATCTGTACCATCGATCTCGCGCCGCTCGGGGAGATGCCGGTTCCGACGAGTCGCCTGCTGCAGCCGACGAACCTGTCGTTCGACCCCGTCGAAACGTCACAGAAGGCTGCGACGGTCGAACTCGTCACGACGCTCAACGAGGACCGCGTTCCGTTTGTCCACCAGTGTCTGTTAGAGCCGGCCGGCTCATCGAACCCGCACGACTTTCTTGTCTCGGCACGACTCGCGCCGTTTGGAACCGGGCACGGAATCGTCACCGAAGCCGACCTCGAAAAGCACCTCGCTGCGGACAACCAGTATCGGATCTCGGAGTACGTTCCGGGTCCAGCAACCGATAACTGGGCGCTGCCGATCAAACCACATCGACGATACGCCGACCAGCAGAGTACCCATCCGTCCAAACTCGAGCAACTCGATGAGATGAGTCTCCGGGACGGGTCGATCGAGGAGGTTGCAGTGGGCTCCCCGGATTATCGGGCACTGCTTGCCGGCCGCGTCCACAACGATGATCGCTACGAGCAACTCTTCGGCGCTTATGGACGCATTCCGATTTCCAAAGCCGACTTGCCGCATTTCTTCACAGCGGTGCCCGCGTACTTCGAGGTGAGTTCGTTTGGCCAACTGACTACCACAGACGAACCGGAGATCACGACCGAAGAACTCGGCAGTGAAAGTCCGGGGACGCGACAGTCTTACGGGCTCGAACTACCCGGCGATACGACCGCAGTGACCGACGACTCCGATGAAGAGTCGGATCGTCACAAGGAATTGGTCAACAAACGAATCGAATTTTTGCTCCGTCACGGTCACGAGATCGTTGCCGTTGATCAGGACGTCATCGACGTGGATATTCCGGATCACGATCCGACGACGACGCAGTATCTTGACGGTGAATCCCGGCCGGATATCGTGAGCAAAACGGACGGCGTTGTCCACTTCCACGAAATCGAAGTCGCGAACAAGACGAAGCCGGCAGCGCTCATCACGAACCTCGCACGGGCTGCCTATCACGGCCATCAGGTGCATATCGTCACTGAAACCCGCGCTGAGGCAAAGAGCAAGCTGTGGACGACGAATCCCGAGGCCAAAGAGGGCCCCGTCAGCATGCCGTTTAAGGATACTGACGGAGAGTGGACGGTCCTGTACACCCAGCGCAAGGCTGTGCATCGAGCTGCTGACGATGTCTGGTATCTCCTTCCCCGCGAGTTGTCCGAAGCTACGTGGCGATTGACGCCCGACGACAGGTTGCAGTTGGTCGGCCCGGACGGCTCGATACTCGCCGAGGGCGACGCGGAACAGTCGGTTGATGCGTTCGAGTTCAATACGCCACGCGTCCGAAAGGAAGGGGACGAGTGGGTCCTCGAGTCGGCCTCCGGTGAAGTACTCCGGCGCCGATCCACGAAAGGTGCAGCCGCGAGCGGCTATTCGTTCATCCGGAAGCCACTCGTCCCGACGCGATTCGAGTACCTCGAGAACACGACCGTCGAATTCCAGTCGAACAACGGCTTCACCATCTTCGAAAAGCCGCCGCTGTGGGAGCAACCCCAGCAAAGCGCCTCGATTCGCTACGAGGAAGCGAGCAAAGCGTTCGTCGAGTTGGTCACAGTCGAACGTGAGGGGGCTGAGATTCCGATCCCCGAGCTGCGACGGCGGTTCAAGGCGTGGTATACGGAACAAACTGATCTCAAAGAGCCCAACGAAACGTGGTTCGGACGAGCGCTGCGGGCCTACTTCGAGGTCGATGCCACCGACGACCACAACAAGACGCTGGTCGACCGAAGGTTCCGGTTCTCGGAAGGGCTGGTGTCGCCGGATCTGTCGTTTATCGAGGATGAAGGCTGAAGACGGCGGTCATCTCTCGAGGAACCCCATTCGTGGGTGATTCCAATTCTACTCCCAGCTGTACGTCGTGTCTTACTCCTCGGGATCCTCAACAAGGTCCGGACCGGTAGTCTCAGATTCGGTCTTGCCGTTCTTGTCGATACTCGGGACGTGGTCTTCCCATCCCGGTTCAGCATACGCATCGTCATCGGGAGCTGCTTCAAAGAGTCGGACTGCAGCATCGACTGATTCAAGCCGATTTTTCAGGTGTTCTGCGCGATCGGGATCAACGTAGTACGTTCCCTTATCGTGTTCGACGAGTTCCTCCTCGGAGAGATGAGTCAGGGTTTTGGACGCGTTTGCCTCGCTGATGTCTGTACGGGACGCGATTTCAAACGGACTATATCTCACTCCTCGGTTCCGAACGAGGAAGCCGAGCGCATCGTACTCGTCAGTTTCCGGGGTTACCAAGAACGGATCGCTATCCTGAGAGTCCCCCATATCGCAATTAGAGTTTTGGATTACATCCATGTAAAATGACCCGCAACTATCAGTACCATCGTTAAGCGTCTGGATATGATATGAATATGTGTGACTGGGGCAGAAAAACGGAAAGTCGGGGAGCATGGGCAGGTGACACTTCCTAAACGATTCCGAGACGAGTTCGATATTCGAGGCGGCGACGAGGTAACAATCCGCGCTGAGGGTAACAAAATCGTTATCGAGAAACCGATCTCACGCGAGGACCTCGCCGAAGGCTACCGTCGGCGCGCCGAACAGCATCAAGATCTCGCCGACGAGTTGGACGCGGTCTCGCAGGAAGCAGATGACCATCTCGGCGATATTCCTGACTGGGAGGCGTAGGAGAGAGCAATGCACATCCGACGCGGTGATATCGCCATCGTTGAGTTAGATCCACCCACGCGGATCAGAACAGCACGGTACACGGCCGTGTCTCGTCATCCAGAACGACGTCGGAAACGAGAATGCTCCGACAACTGTCGTCGTTCCGTTTACGTCATCGTTCGACGGCGCGTTGCAGAACGACATCCTCGAGATACGTTTCTCTAGTGACGTCACGCATCTCTTTGCACTCGTTTGTATACTGGTTAACCAACTCCAGACGATGGACGACAACGTCTTCATCGACCATCAGACGTCACCCTTGGCGAGCCGGTCGATAAATTCGCGTCGTCGTCGGTCCCGTTCATCGCTCGAGGCGTCGACCTGCCGTTCGAGTCGTCGCTCGTCTGCCGCTTTCGTCTCGAAATCACCGTACAGCAGCTGTCCGTCCCGAAGCGCGTTCAGTGCGACAGTCTCGGGAAGCGCCTCGAGATCACTCACGTCCACGAACGGGTCGGCATACGACTGCAGCGCGCTGTCGATGCGATTGCGCCGGCGAAACCGCTCGCGTCTCGAGAGTTCGTCGGGGAACCGCACACAGACGTCGAGATCCGAGGCGTCGGTCTCCGCGCCGGTCGCGTACGATCCGAATAGCACCGCATACTGAACGGCAGCGTCCGCAAACACCGATCGGAACCCCTCGAGATCGACGCGACCGTCGATATCGTCGTCCGAAACGCGAGCGTCGTCTCGCATGTGTACAGCTACGCGGGATACTGTCTTATACGCTGAACAGGCGCAATACCACGGCCTTCAGGCCGTGGATACGCGCCGTCATACAGTGACGCCTTCCACCGAGACCGACAGGGCTGGATATTCCACGCCAAACACAGCCATTAATACTCTATATTCCATAACTGGTTATGAACACAGTACGATGCTGGAGACAACCCGCACTTACGTCGCACGCATCACGAACCACAGTCAGGTTCGTGACGACCTTGACCAATGCGGGTTCTCCGCATCCAAACTGTGGAACGTCGGACGCTACTACATCCAACAACGGTGGGATGAAGGCGGTGAGGTTCCCGACGAAGCCGAACTGAAATCGGAGTTGAAAGACCATGAACGCTATAGTGACCTGCATTCTCAGTCAAGTCAGCGAGTTCTCGAAGAGCTTGCTGAGGCGTTCACCGGCTGGTATAACTCCGACGACGGCAATAACCCACCGGGTTACCGGAAACGTGGCGACCAACACCCGCGCTCCACCGTGACGTGGAAGCAGAAAGGCATCAAGCACGACGACAAGCACAACCGTGTTCGCCTCTCGAAAGGTTGGAATCTGAAAGACGGACGGTCTGACTTCATCCTCGCAGAGTACGAAACCCGTCCCGACGTAGAAGTCGAGAACATCCAGCAGGTGCGTGCTGTCTGGAACGGCGACGAGTGGGAACTCCACCTCGTCTGCAAGAAAGAGATTCCCGTCGAGGACGCACCCGGCGAAAAGACAGCGGGTATTGACCTCGGTATCAACAACTACCTCGCCATCGACTACGAAGACGGGGCGAGTGAACTGTATCCGGGGAACGGACTGAAACAGGACAAGCACTACTTCACCCGCGAGGAGTACCAGACCGAAGGCGAGAACGGGCCATCGAAACGCGCGCGGAAAGCCCGACGGAAACTCTCCCGGCGTAAAGACCACTTCCTCCACACCCTCTCGAAACACATCGTTCAACGGTGCACAGACGAAGGTGTGGAGAAGATAGCGGTTGGCGACCTCAGCGACATCCGCGAAGACGAGAACGGCGACTCGCGGAACTGGGGCCAGTCGGGGAACAAGAAACTCCACGGATGGGAATTCGACCGATTCGTTCGTCTGCTTGAATACAAGGCCGAGGAACATGGAATCCTCGTTGACCGTGTAGACGAGGAGAACACCTCGAAGACGTGTTCGTGTTGTGGGCAGATTCGGGACAGCAACCGTGTGGAGCGCGGTCTGTACGTCTGTGACTCATGTGAGACGACGATGAACGCAGACGTGAATGGCGCGGTGAACATCCGCAGAAAGATAACTCAGAGTCCCCCAACGGGGGATATGAGTAACGGCTGGTTGGCACAGCCCGGAGTCTTCCTGTTCGACCGCGAGAGCGGACGGTTCACACCGAGAGAACAGGAAGTCTGCAAACCGTAATATCCCAACGCTCGGGATTCCTCCGCCTTCAGGCGGAGGAGGATGTCAAATCATCGGCTCTGCGACGAGTGTGCGCTTCGCGAGGATTCAGTCGCACTCTGTAGTCAACTTCGGACTGTCTCGATCGAACATCGAATCGTGGATGTGATTGGGTCCGTTCCGGACGAGCGCATGGACAAGGTCGATACGGCACTCGAGTACCGTCTCTGATTATCGACTTCCCTGAAATCAAGGCGGAGCGCCATCGGTATCACGATGCGAAAGCGGATGCAGAACGCCGGGAAGTCATCGTTCGACCGGACGTTCGAGCAAAAAGAGGAGCGGTTTGTCCACGATCAACTCCACAAACTCTCTCAGCAGGTTGTGGAGTGGGTGTCGCAGTTCGAGAAGCCCGCTATTGTCTTTGAAGATCTCAAAGACATGCGGGACTCAATTGACTACGGCACGCGGATGAACCGTCGCCTCCACAGCCTCCCGTTCCGTAAACTTCGTGAGTTCATCACGTACAAAGCCGCATTCCAAGGCATCCCGCCCAACGAGATCAACCCAGAGTACACGAGTCAAGCGTGTTCGAGGACTGCGTGTGAGCATACGACTCGTGCAAACCGTGACAAGAAGCGTTTCAAGTGTGTTGAATGTGGGCGACAAGACCACGCTGACCGGAACGCAGCTATCAACATCGCCAAGAAAGGGTTGAAGAAACTGGATAGAAATGTGCCTGCTCTCAACACCCTTCCGCAAGTCATGAAGGTGCGACGGCAGACATCGGGGCCGTCGACGCCCCAACCGTGACCCACGAGACCGTCAGAGGCCACCATGCCGATGGTGTCGCGGGTGTGTCAGACTAATCCACGGGAAGCCACGGGCCACTGCGCCCGTGGCAGTTCACGATTCGACTGAGTTCTCGGATTTCGTAACTTGACTCTGGGGAACCAGCTAGTACGTTGGGAACGTCTGCTCTCGCTTTTCGGCTAAAGGCCGCTAGCTGTCAATTGGAAAGGAAATTACAGTCGTGGTTCCCTGATGGGAACTCTCACTTCCCATGGCAATTCTTAGTTTCCACTCAGAGGAGATTCTATCGGTCAACTAAGGTTGAAGACTGGACATGCTACGGTTGGGTGGGTCAGTTCGACAGAGAGGCAGACTCAACTGATCGGCTCTAGATCTTCGAAGACCATTCTACTCATAATTTCCTTGGTCAGTTCGACGGTTAACTGCCGCCTCTTGCCTGAAGGCAGGAAAACTCCTAGCACGAGAAACCCGGCCTGCTGAAGCAACCGGAGAGGTTTCATCCTGTCGAGCACCGCCACCCAACCCGAACTATTTTCATGATGGGCAAATTATTGCATAATATGCAAGGTGCGAGGGTGCTTTTTGACTTCCCATTTCCGGAAGAACGAATCTTCCGATACCAAGCGATGCAGGATATCCTTCATCATCTCGCCAACAATCCCTTCGAAGGGTTTACACAGCAAGAACTCGCGTCGATTACGGGCGCGGACGTATCGTCGATTTCGCGTTCGGTCAAACTCCTCGAGAAGTCGGGCGTCATCGAGGTGAGCGAGCAGCACCCCGCCCAAATCACGATCGACATAGATCATCTTCAGCGACCGGAACCGGTATTCATGATCCCACAGTCCGAATTCTGCAAGCCAGTCCAAGCCTATCTCAATGAACTCGAGATACGCATCCAAGAGAGCGAGGAACTTGACGAACTCGTTGGAGTCATTCTCTTTGGGAGCGTAGCACGCGGAACAGCAGACCGTCGCAGTGACATTGACCTCCTCGTCATCGTTGACGGAGATCTGACCTATGGACGGCGTATTTGTACGTCTGTCGCGCGTGATATAGAGGAGGAATCGTTCGACGGTCACCGATACGAGTTTGAGGTTCTTGTCGAAACGCCGGATACCGCTGTTTCCCACGGCGGAGAGCTGAAAGAGATATTCGACGAAGGGCTAGTACTCGACCGTTCTGACCAACTACAGGAGTTACGCCAGAACATATACGCCTCGTCTGGAGGGGATGTGTAGCCATGCCGATTAACCACGACGACATTGAGCCGGAGTTGTCGAACGCACAGGAGGCGTTCCGTCGTGGGGGGCAAACTCCCGAGGAAGGGCTAGACGTTTCGAGTGCTGATCTCGTCCAACTTCGGAAGGCGTGTCGACTTCTCTCCGGGGCAGAGCGATTGCTCGAAGACGGCTATTACACGCTCACGATTGAAGCCGGCTTCACGTCGATCGAACGAACGCTGCTCTTCTGGTTGATTACAGAGGGACATCACGATCCATCCCAGCCGCCACAATCACACACCACCGCGATCAATCGAAGCGCCGAAGTCGGATTCATCACTGACGAAGTTGCGACAGAACTCGAAGATCTCTGGAACGAAAACCGTGCACACACGTACTACCAGGATGGGATGGCTACTGATGATCGTGCAGATACGATGGTCGCGCTCGCCGACGAGATCCATTCACAGATCATCAATCTCGTTGGACAATCTCACGAATGCATCTGTGAGTGATGTCGGTGAACAATACGGCGCGCTTTGGAGCGTAATGAGCCTGTTCTTGCTGCCGACAGCCAGTTCGGGAATATCTCCGGAGTCACCCGTGAAAGCTACTGCTGATCAGGATTGACCTATTCGAGGGTGTCATAGAACTCTTCTCACACCGTGATGATGGTGCTTCCCGGATTGTCTCCGCGTTCATAGTTGGTGATGGCGACCACGAGGCGCAGACAGAGTGCGAGGAACACCTGCGCTCGTGCGTGGACGCGGCCTCGGGCGTGCGTTCGCCCGAGGCCGCAGTCCTTGACTGATTCGTTGGTTCGTTCAACCCCCGTACGGCGGTTGTACGTCTCATCCAACGTGGATTGCTTCAGTTGAACGTCTTCGCTGTGTTCGTCGATGCGGTCTTCGACTCTGTACTCGATATCTTTCGGCTCGTCGGTGTTTCGCGCGTTGTACGGAGCGACTGGCACGACCCCTGCGGCCAGCAGGTGGTCGTGCCAGTCGAGCGTGTCGTAGGCGCTGTCTCCAAGCATCCAGATCGGTGTGGAGACGGCGAGCGCGTCACGCGTGACGCGCATCGCCGTCTCCTCTGGCGCTTGCTTACTCTCTGTGAACTCCGCCGCAATCGGGATCTTTTGTCCGGTCGAGACGATCGTACAGCCGTAGCCGTGGTAGTACTCGTCGTCGGTTGGATCGTAGCACTTCGACGCGTCTTGATCGGCAGGCATCGCCCTCACGTCAGTTGAATCGATGCAGTAAGTCAAGTCGAGCAGGCCGCGGCGGAGCGACCGCTGGTTCGAATCGATGAACCAGCGGTCGGCTTCTATGCACTCAACGGCGAGAGCATCGTCTCATTCCCGGAAGATCAGACGAAAGAACGAATCTGCGACTGTCTCGAAAGGATACGCGAGCAGAATCCCGGCAAGCGGATTCTGCTCGTCTTGGACAATCTCTTCTCGCACACGTGCGAATACACGCGTAAGCGAGCGTCCCAACTCGGTATCGATCTCGTATTCTTGCCGGTTGGATCGCCAGACCTCAACCCAATCGAATCGGTCTGGAAGAGTTTGAAGTGGGAAATATCTCCGCTAATCGTCGAGAGCGCGGAAGAGTTCCGCGCTCTCGTCAGTACTGTCTTCGAGAGATTGACTGCTCGTGTGAGCTTCGCTGGCAACTGGATCAAGCAGTTCCTCGACTTGCAAAAGTTATCTTGAGTACTAGGGCGGCCTGCTCGACGAGTCGGCCAAAGACCTCGTCAACGACGTGTTCGAGGTCGGTGAGAAAGCGATCGACCGCGTCTCTGGACGGCGGTCGATCGAACCCACAGCTGAGCCAAACAACCGTGTTCCGAAGCTCTCGCTCAACCGGACGAATCCCGTAGATGTCCTTGTAGTAGCAGTGGAGGAAGCCACGCATCAACTCTGGTGGTTCATGCTCTCGTGTTCGCCCCGTCTGCGCCGGGGCGAACACGTCGAACTCTTCGAGAAACTCGAAGGAGAGGTGCTCGAACAACGCTAGCGTCTCGGTCTCCGCGACATTGAAGAACGACTCTACCGAAGGATCATCTTGCAGGGTCGCTGAGGCCATACCATCTCAGCATTCACCCTGCTCTTTGGTGTGGTAATCGTTCTATGACACCCTCCTATTCGGTAGTCCACTGACTGGTTACTGGCGAAAGGTGGGGGTACTGTCGTTGCTGACCATCATAGTACCACCCTCCAGTGACAGCTGTTGTCTACCGGTGGAGCAAGACTTTCTGTCCCTGAATGTGACCGCCGAGGACCACTCGAGAGACACCTACAGCTACCGATACCACGTTACCACCCGCATATCGCTTGGAACTGGAGTCGTCCTACAGAGAGGTACCTCTCTCGAGGAGTGAGTTTCCGGCGTGGACAGCGCTATCCGTGGACGTCATCTGTCTCTGGATGCTCTCTATTTGGTCCTCCTTCACCGGGAAGTTCAGCATCAACGGGGATCACCAACCGCCGCTCGGTGTACTCGAGGCCGTTCTTGCGCTCCTGTCGTCGTCGGACGGCTAACCGGTTCTTCGAGAGATCTAACATCGCGTCGATCACTCTCGAGACCAACTTCTTCGCGTAGCTCTCGCTGATGCCGGTCTCCTGTCGGCGAATCCAGTGTTTGAGATCACTGGCTTTGACGTACTCGTCGATATCCTTGCACCCACTCTCCCACGGGTTGTCTCCAACGCTCGAGTCAGTTCGTGCCTGCCAGAGTTTTGCGGCTAACCGTGTCGGGAGGGCGTTCGCCGCCGAGCGGCGCATTTCCTCGTCCATGCGCGCGAGCTGCTGGATCGGAAGGAGGTCGCCGTAGGCAAGCGAGACGTTGCCGCCACGTTCGAGCGGATCCACACTTTCGGGTAGGCGGTAGTAGGCCTGTCCGTCGGCTTTCGTGATGCGCTCGAGGCGACCATCCACGACGTCGACGGCGTGTTCGTCGATCGTCTCGACGCGGAGATGCGCGCCTTTCTCGAGTTCGCGGCTCTGGAGTTCCGCGATGCGTGCTTTGTTCGCGTTGGCTTTCTTCAGGGCTGCCTTGGCCAAGCTCTCGAGGCGTGTGGTTTCGGACTCGAGGTCGTCGACGCGGTCCTCGAGTTCGCTAGTTCGCTCCTGGAGGTGATCCCGATCCGCTTCGAGTTGCTCGATGCGTTCGTCTTTACGCTCGAGATCCGTCTCGAGTCGGTCGATCCGGTCGCGAAGCTGCTGGAACTCCGCGGCAAGCTCGGTCGTGGTTTCGGTCGGTGCATCTGCTGTTGGAGTCGTGTTCGACGACATTGGAATGCGTAGCGATAGCTCTCGAGAGGGTTGTTCACGAGCGATACGGTCCGAAAGCAACGGTGGCCCGGCAACCGACAGCCTGAACACTCGCTGGGGTGACCGGTCCCTAGCTCACAGAGAACGGGAGTCGCTCCGAGTGAGAGACGGCCGAAATCGGTGCCGAGTTACCGGATTGGGGAATGTGGCCTCCGTTACTCACCTCCGCCGGTGTTCTCTTCACCTTCGTCGTCCTCGATCGGCCGATACTCGTGAGTCCGTCCGGAGGGCTCGTATCCCGGTACGTAGGTGAACTGGGAGTTCGGCTTGTCGTGAAACACGAAGGGAAGACGGCCCCGCTGTTCGCGGCCGGTCATCCGATACCGATACTCGAAGAGATCGTCCGAAGGTCCCAGCGCGTTCGGGGCTGGCAGATCGCCACGATGCAGGTCCTCGAGAGTGAGCACACGGACTTCCCACTTGCGGGCGATTTCCTCGGCGCGCTCGGTCAGTTCGGTCGTGTGACACAGGACCGGCATCGCACCGCAGGTAAAGGCGAGCATACAGAGTCGGAAGAGTTCGTCTTCCGTGACGAGGCGGCTGTCCCAGTCTTTGCACTCGGCGAGCAGCCAGTCGGTGGGCCGATCCCGTTTCTCCTTGCGCTGAGCGGCGACGTCGATCTCGAGGCCATACACGGAGACCCGCGTTGCGGCGCTGTAGCCCCACCGACGCATCGCCTGTTCGAGCTGGTATTCGAGCCAGCGCCCGTCGCCGTTCCCTCGTCCCTCCGTTTCCTCGCGCGGCGGGCCGTCGCTACTCATCGGCGACACCCCCCGTTGCTGGGTCGTCGGCGGCTCCGGCAGCGTCGGTCAGCAGCGCGCGAAGCTCCTCGAGTTCGGTGCGCGCACGGTCGAACGTGAGATGCACCTGCCGGCGCTCGAGGCTGCCGGTTTCCCGTTTCGACGTCGTGTGCAGGGCCTCGAGTCGCTCCTCGAGGTGAGCGAGGATCTCGGCGTACGTCTCCCACTCGGTATCGCCCTCCGCAGCGGTGGGGGACCACTCGTCGGTTCGTGGCGGATCCAACAGCGTCCGTCGCGCTCGCAAGAGCGCCTCCTGGAGCGTGTGCAAGCGACGTCTGACCGTCGTTCGGGCGTCCGCGGACAGCGCCGCGTCGTCGTCGACCGTGTCTGTGATCGCCTGGACCGTGTGGATCGTCGGCTCGAGGTCCGTGTAGTCTCCGTCGGGTGGCGTCCCCGTCGGCTCGATGGCGTCGGCGGTTTCCTCGCCCGTGCGGGTGTCGAGGATCTCGTACTTGCGGTGTGGACCGGCCCGCGGACGAACCATGATCGGCTCGTCGGCGACGGTCTCCGGAATCCTCGTGATGTGGGCGAGCAGGCGCGGATCGGTCTCCTCGAGTCCCGGTTCCGGAATCCGGAGCTCACGTCTCCCCTGGCCGTCCTCGACCAAAAGGAAGCCAGTGTAGCCCACCAGATACGACGGGATGTCGAATCCGTCGTCGGTGAGCTCGACTTCCTCGACAGGGAACTCGAGCGTAGTGAGATCGGTGAGCCGGCCGAGACTGCAGGTCCCCGCGGTCGTGACCTCCGAGACGGTGAGTTCGCTGTGATCGGCCGCCGGCACGAGTGCGAGCGTTCGCTCGTCGGTTTCGATTTGTCTGTAGGCCGTCCTGGGTTCGTAGTCGGTGATGATGCCTGTCGTCGTGGTTTTGTCTGTGTCGGTTGTGGGATCCCAGGTGAGTTCGATGCGTGCTCCGGGTGGCAGCGTTCGAAGCTGACTCAGCAGGGCCTGTGGGGTCGGCTCCGTCTCGTCCGTCATCGATCGACACCTCCGGCAGTCGACGGGGCCTTCGAACGGTCGGACGGGACACACAGCAGCCTCCGGATCGCGTTGGTTTGACTGCGACACCACAGCAACCGTTCCCCGAGACGGGCGTCCGCGTCCGCCGAGAGTTCCGGAACTCGAGCACGCCGTTCGTAGAGGTGACGAACGACGTCGTCGATCCGATCGAGGAGGGGCTCGTACCCTGTTCCCGAGGGCATCTCGAGTTCCGGATCGACCGGAACCGTCGTCTCGAACAGCCGCTGCTGGAGCGTGACGGTCGTCGACCGGAGCGCGTTCACGTGATGGCGAAGCTGGGATCGAGTCCGACACTCAAGGGCTGGATCGGTGCTGCTCCGCCGGGAGAGTTCCAGCACGAGTCGCCCGAGTTCCGCGAGAACGGGCTCGAGGTCGTCGGCGTCGAGCGCCCGCGGCGGTGTGTGTCGGCAGGGAATCTCGAAGTCGAGAGCCGGATCGGGGTCGCGGTCGAGATCGGTCGTCCTCTCGGTCGAAGCGGTGGTCCGATCGTCGACGAGTTCGTACGTGCGATGCAGGTCGCCGGCTGTGACCGTCACTTCGAGGGCGTCGTAGGACGGCGCAAGCGACCGGCCGGCGATGCGGGCCAGCAGTCGATCGTCGTGGTCTTCGAGGCCTGGGGCAGGAATCCGTCGGTACCGTCGACCGTATCGATCCTCGATCGTCAGGATGCCGGTATAACCGACGAGGTCGTCCGGGACGACGACGCCGGCGTCGGTGATTCGGAGCCGGTCGCTCGGACGCGACCTGAACTCGACGGCACGAAGCACGCCGAGTCGGGTCACTGCCGTTTCGGAGACCGACGCGACTTCGATCTCCGAATTCGTGAGCGTGAGCTGCAGGAGATCCGGTCGCCGATCCGGCTCGAGCTGGCAAACGCCGGCCGTTCGATCGACGTCGGTGACGGTCCCGCGAGTGGTCGTGGTGAGGTCGGCGTCGTTCTGCCAGCGAAGCCACACGCGCGTCGAGGGCGTGGCTGCGGTGATCGCGTTGATCAGGTCGACGGACTCCGCGGTCGACGACTTACTCGTCATCGTCCGCACCTCGCTCGTCGATCGATTTGCGGTCGAACGCGATCGGATCCGGCCCGAGATGGGTTACCTGTCCGTTGCCGCGGCGAGTGAGCATCGCCACTCCACCGTCGCTGACGGTCCCGTCGTCCGTCTGGCGACGGAAGGTCAGCAGGAGGGGATCGACCTGTGCGCGAACCTCCCGGAGGCGACGCTTCGCCTCCCGCTTGGTGTCGTCGTCGAGCGCCTCGCTGGCGGCGATCTCCTGGAGAAGGTCGTGTGCCAGAGTGTCGATCCCTTCGAGGATCTCGACGTACGCGTCGTACGGTGGCTCGCACGCGGGGTCGGAGGTGGGCTCGGGGATTCGGTGGTCGTCGGCGGTTTCGAGAAGCGTCTCGAGGACGGTTTCGACGTCTTCGTCGGTGTACTGCTCGAGGGCGGCCAGCGTCTCTGCAGTCAGGGGAATGGACTTCGGTTCTTCCATTGTTCTATAGTCCTATAGTTCAGCCGTAGTGTCGTATAGTCCTATAGTTGTTCGGGACTGGCGTTCAATAGGATTATACCGGTCGGCCGGTCTTGCTCGAGTATGGCCGACGATATCACGACCATCCAGGTCACCGAGGAGACGTGGCGACAGCTGAACGTGCGCAAGAACCCCGGCGAGACGTTCGACGACGTGATCCAGCGCCTGCTCGAGGAGGCCGACGGCTGAGAGGGATCGTTCAATCATCGTCGGCCGGGACCTCCGGTGAGGTGGTGAACTGCGACCGTTCGTACGGCGTTTCCGAGAGGGGTTTGATCTCCGGGAGCCCGGATCTCTGGAGTACATTGGTGAGTTCGTCTGTAGTGATCGACTTCCAGGTCCGGTGCTGGTCGGTGTACTGTCGGAGATCACCGTCGACGGAGGCGACGACGTCGGGTGAGGTGGTACCGAACGCGAGGACGACGGGGTCGTCAGTGGTCCACGTGTTCTGGATGTGAGTTGTGAGGGTCTCGAGTGTCGGCGGTGTCGTTGGTGTGTCGAGGGTCGTGGTCGTCTCGATGGTTGGGGTGTCGGTCGGTTCGGAGCCGGTGACGCGCCACTCGCGGCCGGTCCAGACCGACTCGATGCGGTGCCAAGTGTCGTCCCCGCGCTTGAATGTGTATCGTCGTGGCGGGCCGTGGGTCGGTCGCCACTGGAGGGTGAGGCGGTCGGTCATCGGCGGATCACCTCCTCGAGTCTGGTATAGAGTTGTTCGAGATCGCCTGGGATGATTGGGCGCTCGAGATGGAGGACGAGCTGGTCGGTGTAGCAGGTGGTGACGAGATACTGTGTATACGCCTCAAGGAGGTGCCGTCCCTGCTGGGTTAGGTAGTACGTCTGATTTTTGGATTCGATTACGTCGTCCGCATGGAGATCGTTGAGAGACTGCTGGATATGGTTATTGAGAAGTTCGTCGTATTGATTCTCGAGGCTTGTCTTGATAGTCGGTTGGTCTGGGCAGTGGGTCGTCTTCTCGAGTGATGCGACCGTTGCGAGGAGATCGCGTTGTAGTCCAGAGAGGGCTGTCCAGGCTGTATTGGTTGATGTTGGGGCCTGGTTGGTGATTATGGGCGATGCATCTGTCTGGTCGGGGCATTCAAGGCCCCGTGAATCGTTTTCGAACATGCTTCCGTAGCGTAGGTACGGGAGCCACGATGGATCCGGTGTCACAGCACCGGGTCCCGTTACGTTCCTCCTAGCCCCATATGATCGGGGACATGAGTCTCCCGTTAACTGATTATTCAGTAGGATCCCTAATAAATCTTCTCACCTATTAGTGATCTTGCGATCAGCTATTGTTGATTAGCATTTCGTGTATCGATACCTGTATGAATTGGCCCAGATGTATTGGGACTATGCGTCAACCCGATAGTTGGATGCAGTTGCCAACAGATGAAAGAATACTCGAGGCACTGCATTCATCGGGTATGGTCCTCTCTCCGGCTGTGATTAGCAAGAATATCGATCGGAGCAGAGAAGAGGTGACTAGACGTCTTTCTGTTCTTGTCGAGTACGGGCTTGTCACACGAGTCGAACGCGGGTATTACGAAATTTCTAAATTTGGTGAACAGTATCTCGAAGGGAACCTCAATGCTAGTGAGTTGGATCCCGACGACGATTTAGAGCAGTAAATCCAGGTTTTGTCTAATAGATAGTGCCTCTGAGAAGGTGTAGCTCAGAGCGAAAACGTGATGAACCCGTGGCCGCACCTGATGGGCAATGACTGACGACGCCGACCCGCAGGCCGTCGCGGAGGCGACCACTTCGTTCCTCGCGGACCGCGACGACGGGGAACAGGCGCTCGAGGCCGTCTTCGAGGTCGACGTGGCGTCGGAGACGTGGACGTTCGACGATGTGGCACTCAATTCCGGGACGTTCAGGGAGCTGATTTCTCGCGGAATCGTGGAGAAGGCCGACGGCGAGTATCGGGTGGCGGACATCGAGACGGTGAGGGCCGTCCTCGCCGGGGAAGAGGTTACGTCGATGGGAGCAACGGACCGCGGATTTGCCCTCGACTACGAAGTCGATCTCCGGGCGCTCTCGGCGCTGGTCGGCGCATTGGTTGTCGTCGCCGTGGCTCGCATGCTCTCCTACGGGAGCGTCTTTCAGCGCGGGTACGTCGTGTCGCCGGGGAACGATCCCTACTACTTTCGCTACTGGCTGGAAGATCGACTTACCGAGTCGTCGGGGCTGACGGATTAAGGCGTGTTCGTGGATGCACCGCACGGTATCTCGGGGCGGCGTCCGGCCACGCACGCGACCAACTGGTTTTTCGCCGAGTTGCTCGGCGGTGGGCAGGGAGCGGCCGATACGGTCGCTGCGTGGCTGCCCGTCGTCGCGTCGGTCGCGCTCGGACTGCTGATCTACAAGCTCGCCGTGTTGCTCACGCGAGACGTGCGCGTCGGTGTAGCATCGGTACTCGTCTTCGCCGTGATGCCCGTCAATGCGGTGTACACGAGCCTCGGTTTCCTTGATCACAATCTGCATCAGTACTTCTGGCTCGGAGTGACGCTGCTGTCGCTGGGCTGGCTTGCCGTCGATCTACAACGGCAGTCCGTAGGCGGCAACGGCGGACAGGACCACGATTGTGTCTATGGGCATCTTCGAGCACCTGCGACGTGGGTCGTCGCTATCGTCTTCGGAATCTCGGTCGCCGCCGGTACGCACGCCTGGGGCGGTTCGCCGTTACTGCTGATTCCTCTTGCTGGCTATATCGCGTTGCGGGCTGCGATGGACGCTCGAGAAAACATCTCTCCGGTCCTCGCGGCGCTTCCCGTCCTTGGCGGCCTGCTTATCGGAAGTACGATCTCGATCGCGTTGAACGTCCGCTGGGGCTGGCACGCGCAGTTCGTCTCGATGACGCCCGCGATGGTGTTGGCCGGCGGGCTCGTTGTGACAGCTGCCGGGGAGTTATGGCGCCGGCTCGAGATCCACCTCGGCGGGTTGCTGGCCGTCGAGGCGCTCGTCGCGGTCGCCGGGTTGTACGCCTTCCGTCGGTTGCGTCCCGAAGACTAGCTGGAAGCCAGGTCGTGGATCGACGATCTGATCGCTCGAGACTTCGCGACCGAAACCGGGTCGCTGTTCTCGACGGAGTACGCCGTCTTCTTCGGACCGCTGTACCAGCTCGGCGTCGGCTTCTACCTCGGCCTGGCCGTGCTCGGATTCGTCGCCTGGGTCGTGTATCGGCGGTACGAACCCGGCTGGCTGCTCGTCGGGACCTACGTCGGGTATCTCCTCGTGCTGGCCGGCATTCAGGTACGGTTCGCCGGGCAACTCGCGATTCCGCTCGCGATTCTGGGCGGCTTCGGCGTCGTCTACGTGCTCTCGGCGGTGGACCTGGCGTGACGGCCAGCGTTGCTTCGCGGCACGTCGCCGACGGGTAACCGTGCGGGCGCGCCATCAGTCGCCTCCGACGGCGGGCAACTCGAGCCCTCGATCTCGCTGCCGGATCGACGGGCGACGGTCTACGTCGTCGGGATCGGACTGCTGGTGTTCGGACTCAGCTTGGTCTACGTACCTAGCCTGATCGCCGATACTACTTACAGCGATGGGGAAGTGGCGGCGCTCGAGGCGATCGACGAGCACGCCGCAGCGAACGAGCGGGCGTATCCGGAGAATTATGTGCTGAGCGAATGGGGCGACAGCCGGATGTACAATCACTTCGTGAACGGGGAGTCAGAGAGGTACGGCTACGCGCAAAGTAATTATGAGGAGTTCATCACGGATTCTGATGCCGACAGCTGGTACGACCAGTTCGAGGGTCGCGTCGGCTACGTCGTCGTGACCAGCGTTGATAGCGAGATGCCGGCCGAGAGAACGTACTCGCAGTTGTTTGACGAGTATGGTGCTGGTGGGAACGAAACAGATGGCGTCGCACACTATCAGACGCTTTTCGTTGACGACGACGTTGTCGCATATGCAGTTGTTCCCGGTGCAACCCTCGAAGTGTCTGGCAAGTCGGGTGAGGAAGTGTCTCTCGAGATGGAGGTATCTGTGTCCGGCGAATCGTTCATGTACGTGCGCCAGACCGTTATTGGCGACAATGGGCAAGGAACAGTGACTGTTCCCTATGGTGGTGAGTACTCGGTCGGCAACAAGACGGTAACTGTTACCGAGGAGGATGTGCTAACCGGGCAGGCGGTTACTGTCGCAAAGAACAGTTCATGACCAGGAGTGATCGGGCGCTCGAGTGGATGATAAACTGGTTAGAAGCGCACGCGGCTATGAGGTTAGGTGTAGCTTCGAGGACTCTTTGACCCATGCCCAGTCGAAAATTCAACTATATAATTAAATACAACAACAAACAAGGTAATTATAATACAGATATTATTGTTGGGGTAGGAATTCCTCTTAAACTAGAATAGCTGTTGAATGGCTATCGGGCAATTTCAACCAATGTAGTTATATACTTCTCAATTGAGTTTGGAAGCTGTTGGATAATTTTATTAACTTCGCTTTTGTGAATTATTTCGAATTTGATCATCAAGGTTGCGTAGACCATAAATCCAATGGGGGGAACAATTAATAGAGAAAGAAGAGATGAGTCAATTACTGAGGAAACACCGAAAATAACTACGCCGGCGATCATGGCAACAGTTGTAATCCTCCAAAATCGAAGATCAGCTATCGGATTATAGCCTATTTGTCGTGCTGCATATATATGGAGGATCATCATAGAACCATAGCCAATACTTGTTGCGATTGCAGCACCTACCATTTCATATCGAGGAATAAGTAAGATATTTAGACAAAGATTCACTAACGCGGCAGTTCCAGTTGCTACAATTAAGATCGGAAGTTCTCCTTTCCCTTGACCTACTGCGAATATCGGGCGAGCAAGTGAAAATCCAATGACACCTGGAAGCAGGAGAAGGAGCGGAAGGACGACTGGTTCAAATTCGGATCCAAAATAAAAGGGAACAAAATCGTCAGCAAGTACTGCGAGGCCAATCGCGAGTAAGATAACAAGTGAGAGATTATGCCGAGTTATTTGGGAAACCATCATTGTAATTCGATCTGTCCGCCCTTTTGCCCAAAGTTCTGATGTAGAATGTAAGAGAACCATCTGCAGTGCGTTAGGAACAAACCATAGGAACTCGGCAATGGTGAGCGCAGCACGGTAATACCCGGTAGCTTCGCTACCGGCTAGTGGCCTTAACAGGAGAATATCAATATGGTATAGCGAAGAAGTGAGTAATATCAGAATGACACTGAGACCATTAAATGAGAGTAATTCTTGTTTTGGAAAGTCAGGAGGGGTTTTATCGAAAATTTTCCTAAGGTTGATTCGATTGGATAATATTCTAAATGCTAGAAATGAAACAGTGAGACTAGCAATGACATGACCTGTGAGAATACCGACAACTCCATGTCCAAAATAAGTAAGTGAGAGTCCTATAAGAGCAAAGATTACTTTTCTCAGTATATTAAGCGGTTCACTTTGGTTTTCGAATCCAAGTCCCATTAGTCCTCCACGAGCAAGCGAGTACGTTTGACGGATTATGATTAAACTACTGAGAAGATAAAAATAGACGGTAAATTCTGGACTGAACAATTGTTTGGAGAAACCTGCCCATGAGAAAACAGCATAGATGATGGACACAAATATTGCTAGTCCAAACGCAATACGGAGATAAAATCCAAAGACATATTCGGTCCAATTCGGGTGATCTCTTTCCTCTGCAATGTACTTTCGCATTCCATCGAAAATTCCCGCATTAGCGAGAACCATGGTGACTCCTAAAACGGAAAGGAGGAACGCGTAATCGCCGTATTGGGCGCTACCAAGTAAGCGGACGAGAATGGGTGTTGTTAGTAACCCAATGAGGAGTACAGTGACTTTTGCTCCAAGGATTGAGATGAATCCTCGGAGCACATTCGTTCGCATTCTCCTTTACAGCTATCTCGACGCTCGTAAAAAGAATTCGCTTCCGCGTGAGGAAATCTTGGTAACATCGAATCCAGATTCCTCAAGGAATACATGCACCTCAGATGCGCTATCTCCGAATTTAGGAAGTTTCTCTGGATGGACCTCAATATATGCGAGCCGAACATGATTTCGGAACGTCTCACTTAAACCACGGAGTACTAACATCTCTGCACCTTCGACATCAATCTTCATGACCGTTGGATTCGGCAGTCCGTGTCGGTCAATTATTGTATCACCTCGAGCCATCTTAACTTCGATCGTTTCTGTCTCTTGGTCGGTAGCAATCATGTGCTCGCCTTCTCCCGCTTCGTTACCTGAAAGTGATAGATCAATTGTTCCATCAGAATCTGAGAGAGCTATATCTATAACATTGGCATCAGTATTATTTAATTTGATATTCTCACGTAGCCTATCTACATTCTGTGGTTCCGGTTCGAAGGCGACAATCTGTCCTGGTCCGAGTTTTGAGGCAATAAAACAGGTATAGGTGCCGACGTTCGCACCTACATCGTAAACTATGTCATCTGGCTCAAGAGAGCAGAGTAAATCCTCTAAGATCGATTCTTCCCCAGAAAGATCGCGAAAACGAATAAACTCAGTATAATTATTAATCTTGAATTTTGCCGTTTGGTTTGAAACTGTATATCCCTGTATATTGTTTGAAAGTCGATAAACTAACTTCCAGTATGGGCCTGAAAGATAATTATTAAGGCCTGTATGTCGAACTGCTTGACGGAGATGGCCTCTATAAATCCTGTCCCTCGCTTTACGTAGCAATGACCCTAAATTCAAAAATTTGGTCATAGTTATTCGGATATCAACCAACACTCATCAGTTAATCGTTTTGCTCTTGAATTGAAGCCATCATAACCCCTGCACATCAGAACACAAACACTAAAAGTATTGATAAATGGGTTTAATCATATCCCTCAGAGCCGGGTATTGTTTTAATTTTTTATCTATATGGTGTACAATAATAATTTTCCAATTATAATCCTTAGGTTGATAATCGTGATAGGGGGTTTTACTTAAATAGTCCCACCAATCTTGTTTGAATGGACGAACAGTTCTGTAATACCAAGGCTTGTTACCTCCAGTAAAATGAACTATTTTCGGGTCCAGTTCGTGGTCACTTTCATCATATTTCTCTATCCATTCTTGCATCATGTTGTATTTTGGGTGAAATGTTTTCCAAAACCCTTCTTCATGAATGATCTCATTCAATATCTTTTGGAGCGGCAATCGCATGTTATGGTTTTCTTCAATATATTCAAGGCATTTTTCTTCGATCTCACATTCCCTCCATTTTTCCAAGTTGATTAACATCACTCCTGTATTATACCATAAATTATCAATCGATAATCCTTCAAAAGGGGAAATGAGTTCTAAATGAGGCACAGCTCCAATCATAGCTCCCTCCAATTCTTTATTCATCAGATCACCAATTGAACTAACTATTAATGTATCACAATCAATGTATAGAACTTTATTTATATCCTCTGGCAGTAGTGTACCTAATAGTATCCGGTAGTAAATACCTTTAGTCAAATGCCTTGGTTCAGGATAATCAGCAAACAGATCGTCATTTATAGTAATATAATTTATATTTATGCCGCCGTGAACATCGTGTAAATAATCAATATTCTCGTCAAACATTTCATTTTTCTCATTACATATTATATATATGTTAGCATTTATCGATCTATTATTTTCCAATAAAGAGTATATTGAATTATATAACGGGATCCAATAATTTTCATCAGTTGCATATACTATGTTCTTGGTCATTTCTTATGCTGCATACAAGTGATTCAAAAGTACTTCGTTGTAACGGATCCACTTTCACTCTATTGGATCGTCTAGTTAGGGCGGTTGAGAACCGAGCAAGTCGTAGAGTCTTGGACATGCAACTCACAGGCCTGCTCAACGGGTCTTACGCGACGAATTTAGGAGAATTTATGCTCATGGTTGATTCTTAATGCAATGGTTGGACGACGAAGCGCCGATCCTGCCGCTGAATTTGTTCACAGATTAACCGAGATAGACGATCTCTCCGAGGTGTGATTTTCATCGAATGCTACGGCTATCGGCCTGCTCCCTCGACCCGGACTGAGCTTGACCATGTCGAGAGACCTGATTGAAAGTGGTTTCATACTCTCAAAATACGGATCGACCATCCTTGTGGGTGGCCAATTGGGCCAGCGGCAGAGAAACAGTTCCTACACTACTACAAGACACAATCATCATATAGTGCTAAATTAGACAGCGCCCTGAAGGGAGTTTTACTTTAAGATAGCCAACTCCGAACTCACTTCCGACCTATAAGTCAAACTTTGGAATCTTTTCGAACACTGGCATGGACAGTAGTTGCCCATATAGTAACAAATAGCGTAATAATGCGCTGGTTATAAACTATCTGATCTGTGATACCATATAATATTGCAGCTGCTACCAGCCCAATTGAAACTGACGCGAGTAATTTATCTATAGAATCCCCATTACCATTTCCGTGTAATACTAACGTGGATCTTCGCACAATCGCTGCATAAAAGAGTGTGAAAACAAAAGCGCCACTAATCCCATATCGAAATATAATTGAAATCCATTCACCATCAGTTCCTCCAAACTCTTTGAAATATAACCAATTTGGCCCATGACCTATAAAATAGGTTACTGTGTTACTTTCAAAATTTCTAAATAGATCCCTCCAAATTTCGAAGCGAATTCCTAGTGTAGAGAGATCACGAACTTGGAGCAATACATTATATCTATTCGGGAGAAATCCGAAGTATAGGAGTAGGGTAAACAAGATAATTCCGAAGATTACGAAAAATAGTATCTTTCCAATCCCTTCATTTTCAGAATAGAACATTAATGCAAATGATATAGCTAAGGCTGCAATAAGAGCAATTAATCCCGTTCGTGACTGCGTGAATACTAATGTGAAAAAACCAACCATTGTTGTAAATATACACAAACAAACGAGCCATGAGTTATAATTCCTATTGTAGTAATGGTGATAAAGGAGTGAGGTTGAAATTACTATTCCAGGAACTAGCAAAATCGCAAACCTATTTGGATTTACAGCTGTTCCAAAAATACGTGTTTGATTAATAAGGGTATCCACATGGACTCCTGCGTAATATCTTACAAAAGGAACTGCCTCTGGACCTAGGTAAAGAATAAGACCGGATTGAATCAGACTTAGTAGTGATGCCAAAAGCGTGAATAAAACAATTAATAATGTTATATGGTAACGGTGGCGAGGTTCCTCTGTCAAATAATAAATAAAAACAATTATTGCAATTATTCTTAGCGGGTGTAATAATTCAGTTACTGACTGGGGTGCAACTGGAATATTGAGGAACACTGATTGATATACCATACATATACTAATAAATATTATAAAGGGGACCAAATACAGGGCTAATCGTGGAACGACAAGATGGGAGTATGAAAACTGTACTGGTAAGGCTATACCCGCGAGAAATAGTAGTATAATTAGATCTTCAGGGCGGAAAACTGAGAGGACTGGTATAAAAAATACTAGCCCTAAAAATAATAATTTAATGTTATAGGATATAGTTTCATTTAAGTATTTTTCTGAGTTATGTTCCGAAACTTCCATTGAATTATCTTTTCTCATAAACATTCTTTTAGTAATTCTTCATACTTTTGAACTGCGCGTTCAATAGTAAATTCAGTAGCACGTTCGTGAAGTCTGGCGTAGTTCTCTGAATTCTTAAGAGAATTAGATATTGCATTTGCGAGTGCTATTTCATCACCAACAGGAACCAATGTACCATAAGTCCCACCGTCCAGGACTTCTGATGGGCCATACGGACAATCAGTTGATACTACTGGTGTACCTGTCCCCAATGCTTCAATTAGCACTAGAGATAATCCCTCTATTTTCGAAGATAATACAAATAGATCAGAGTGATACATATAATCAAATGGGTCCTTGATAAATCCAGGCATCCATATATGCTCAGACACCCCTAACTGGTCTGCTAGATCTTTATACTTTTCTGTAAGTTCTCCTTCTCCTAATAAGACTAATCGCGCATTATGTTCTGGCGGCAGTTTAGCAAATGATTTTATTAATGTTGTATAGTCCTTTTGTTCAACATGCCTCCCTGCACTCATTATAGTGGAGACATTCTCATTTCTAAACCAAGGATGTGCTGGCTGATCATAATCCTTCCCAATAAACTCTTTTTCGAAAACAGGATTATAAATCGTCTTAACTTCAGTTTGCGGAAGGTTCGCCCATTTACACACATCTTTTGTGGTCCCCTTAGAGACACCAACAATATGGTCTGCATATTTATAAGTTATCTGTGCCAAAATCCGATCTCGCTTCGCTGTTAATGAATTTTTCTTTGATAGCGTTGTATGCTCTGTGACCAAAGTGACAGCTGGATCACCAGCTATTTTGTTCGCTATGATTGATAGGATATTAGCTTGAGTCATAATAGATATTATTGTATCTGGCTTAGTGCTGTGTATATAACGAACTAGAGATTGTAAACTCCACCGAGCTCTTTCTACACCAAGGTCTACAGTATTTACTCTGTTAGGTATATCTTCTACCATCTTCCCCTGCCTATTTAATAAAACCATATCTACATCGTAACCTAAATCGGAAAACCCTTTAGATAAATTGATTGCAACCCTCTCTGCACCACCAATAGCAAGGTTTCCAATGAATATGGTTATCTTTATGTTTGATTTCTTTTCCATTATTGGATCAACCTAATTTTATAGAAGTACACGTTCTATTGGGTATTGAACTCTTCAAATACTGCTATCTGCCTGGTAACCTATTATTGTTTGGGTTCTGAGATAGCATTCTACATCTGGATTGAGTCGACGATATTGTCGTAACTTGCTTAACGTCGAATTCAGGCACTGTTTAGTTCTGGACCTCTCAACAGGTTTTCCGTTGGAGTTTGAACGTTCGCCCTACTTTTCCCATGAATTATGAATCTGGTCGATATTCATTTGAGAATGTGTAGTACCATACAGTCAAGACCATTCGCCCTTGATCTCGTTAGTGGTTTCATCAACGAACCTACCGTCGGTATTGCCATCTGCGAATCGCGTTCGCTGTTACCAACTCATGGATCTAGTTCAAACCATTCGTAAAAACATTCAATGTTCTAAATCCACTGTATCGTTGTCGCTGAGCTGGTCTGGGATCATCAATTAAGTTAACTTCGCTACTCAGTCTATTGAATTGGATAGTATATTCAATAATGATCTATACAACTGATTGGAATAGTTTATGGGTGTCTTTAACTGTTTTTTCCCAGGAAAAGTCCCGTGCCCGATGTTTTCCATCTTTAGCTAACTGTTCTTGTAGTTCTTCACTTGTGAGTATTTTCTCAAGACTTTTCATGAGATCTGTTGGATCATCTGGATCAAATAGAAGTGCTGCGTCGTCAACGATCTCAGGAATAGCACTTGTTCTTGAAGCTATTACCGGGGTTTCCGCAGCCATTGATTCCACTAATGGATGTCCAAAGGTCTCTAGTTTTGAAGGTAATACTGAGACAGTAGCATGAGAAAACAGATATGGTATAGCTTGGTAATCTATGCGACCTAAAAAGACGATATCATCCCCAATACCATGTTCCTGAACCAAATCCATTAATGAATTGAAATATGACGGTTTTGGTGTGCCTCCAGCAATAACAAGTGGGTGTTTTTTTTGCAGATCCGTCGGAAGTTTGGCAAAGCCGTTAATTAGGGCTTCGTAGTTTTTATGAGGATATATCGTCGATACACATAATATATACCCAGGTTCTTTATTAGCTATGTTTTTCACCTTGTCATCTTGTGGCACAATAGGCTCAGAAAACATATCTACATCAATACCGTGGTATATTAAGGTACACTTTTCAGAATCAATGTCAATAGATGATTGTACGAGGTTCTGGAAATATTCAGATACAAAGATTACTTTAGATGATCGACGAGCAGATAATTTAGCGAGACTACGGTGTACGAGATGCCTCAACTGAAGCTTTAGACTTCGTGACCGATCTACTGCATATGGATTCGGATTTCGGAATGCAATAATGGTTGGACATGGTGATATCAGTGTTGTAATATCTGTGGGTGAATATAAAATATCAATATTATATTTTTGTAAATGTAAGGGAAAAAGCAACTGCTCATATAGTAGGCGTAGTAGAATAAAATTCACTGGAAATTTTATTTCTATATATTCTATATTACCTTCATCTATTTCAGGGATATCTGACTGGTTACTAGAAACAAAAATGTAATATTGGTCATCTGTCTCTGCCAGTCGAGGAAGTACATTTTTTAAATAGGTTGTACCTCCCCCCCTATTGAATGGTAGTCCGTTGACTGCTATATTCATATGATATGGTTGTCTACTAAATAGCTAAATATCCATTGGTATCACTCATATTCTTGAATTAGAAGTTTCTTCTTTCCTGACTCAGTTAAATCTATACTTTCCACGAAATTTATTTCAATATTGAAATCCTCGCCAAGCTTTCCTTGTAAATCATCAATAATTTCATCAGGATCTACGGCAGTTGAATCACTGTGTGGTTCAATCCTAATGGTGATTTCGCCAGGATTTTCCTGATAGAACTGGATCGAGCTCACTCCATCAAGAGTACTTCCATGCATTGTATAATAGATAGTATGTATTGGCACCTCGTTTGATTCGTCAATGAAGATAGTTCTTTCTTTCTCCTCTCGTCCTTGGAGGGATTCCACGGTTCGATACTCACGTCCGCAAGGGCAGTCTCCAACTGATCCTTTGATTGCATAGTCCCCTGTTCGATATCGAATGAATGGCATTGACTTATTCAAGAATCCTGTAGCAACGATTTCTCCTCGTTCTCCGATCGAGACCTCTTGTCCATCATCATCCAAAATTTCTGTAACCCCATACTGTGGATAAAAGTGGTAGTCATTTGAGTACTCACATTCTGCGGCAAGTGCGACTTTCTCAGATTGTCCATAGTGCGAAAACAATCTTGTATTGAACGTATCTTCAATTATCTCGCGCTGTGTTTGATAGACATTTTCAGATGCTGCCAAGACAGCAGTAATATTTGGCAGGTGTTTTGAATTATCTTGAGATAATTTTGCGAACTTAGTGATTGCAGAGGGATATCCATGAATGTAGTCAGGATTTATATTTTGGATTTTTTGTATATAGTGATCTATGGTGTTTGAATTCAAATGGAAAGGGGAAAACTCATAAGTATTATATATTGGATTATATTCCCAATATTTTTCTCTATCGGTGTTTTCATAATTGTTTCCTTTGAAAGTGATCATCTGGTCTCCAGGAGAGTATCCTACTCGTCGCCATCCATGCATAATGAACGCCCATTCGGCGCCGTATGCGGAATCATCCAAAAGAAATGAAAAGGGTTTACCTGAGGTACCTCCTGTAGTTACGTTATGCGTGCTTTTCGGATTAAGTGATTCGGACTTAAATTCATATTTATTTTCCCTGAGTAAGTCTTTGTCTACAATCGGAAATTCTTTGAGATTTAGAAAGGGATCATCATGAGATAATTCGATATTATGGTAATAGGGCACGTTCTCTACTGCATGTTGAAGTAGATCTTGGAGTTGCTCTCGTTGATATGCATTTAATTGTTCATGAGACCACATTTCTGACTGATCCAAGAACGAATATGTATCAGAAAAATTACTCCCTCCGAGACGATACTTAATAGGTATATATTCAATTGGCTTTCGAAAGATCTCTGGGGTACGACGATAGAGTGTCCGAATATGATTGAGTGTCATATTATATTATATTATATTATTTAATATTATTCCAACGTCTCTTATAATTCTCGATCAATTTCCGTCGGTGTGTCGGTCATCATCGAATCCTGGATCGCGAACGTCAAGAGCGAAGATTCAACGATATCTCGTATCGGAATAGGTGCCGATAATCCATTTTGAATCGCATCAGCAAACTTTTGAAATTCGGTTTCAAATCCTTTTGATTGACCTAACCCGAGACGACCAGTCTTGAAGTCATTAATTCTAAATGTCTCTCCCTGATGAAATATCTCAATAGACTCTTTTCCTTCTGATTCCTTGCCCAATGTTGTATACGTGATCGTTCCAGTTGAACCGTCCTGGAACTTGATGATCGATTGTACGTTCTGCGGGGTTGGCGAATCATTAGGAATGTTTGGCCCGACAGCATACACTCGCTCAGGATCAGATCCCGAAAAGAATTGAAGAAGATCCACGAAGTGACATACTTCTCCGACGATACGGCCGCCTCCCTCTTCGGGATCGATCGTCCAGTGATCAGATGGAACAGGCCCAGCATTGATACGGTATTGTGCCATGAAGGGTGCACTCCGACTCGAAAGCTGATCTTTGATTTTTCTCGCTGGTTCAGAAAACCGTCGGTTATAGCCAACCATAAGCCGCCCACAGGATGCTTGCTCTGCGTCGACGACCGCTTGCAACTCTTCCCGATCCAGTGCTGGGGGTTTCTCGACGTGAACATCTTTCCCTGCTTCAAGCGCTTTGACGGCGATTTCCGCGTGAAGATTGTGCCGCGTCGCAACTACTACGAGATCGATTGACTCGTCTTCGATGATTTCCTCATAGTCTGTTGTGACGTACTCGGCATCGTACTTCTCTCCGACTGTCTTTCCACTTATCCCCGTCGCTGAAGCAACTGCCGTGATGCTCAAATCATCGATCTTCGAGATTGTTGGTAACAATGTACTGGTCGCAAAGTTCCCGGCTCCAATCATCCCGACCGATAGCTGCCCACTCATGGGGCGCTTTGAAACTGATTCGAGATCGAGCCGTCGATTCTGTTTCCTATGCCGTGACTCGTATTTTAGCACGATACCAGTATAATCACCACCGTCTAGTATCAGGTCGTACGCTTCCAGTGCGTCGTTGAACGGGAAAGTGTGGGAGACAAGATTATCGAGATTGACCCTACCTTCCTCAAGGAGCCGGACGAACTCTGCCATATTTCGGTTTTCCGTCCACCGGACGTGTCCGATCGGATACTCGTGTCCTTTCTCCTCGTACTCCCGGTCATACCGGCCGGGGCCGTACGAGCGAGAGACGCGGAAATCCAGTTCCTTCTCGTAATACTGCTCTCTTGGAATGTCCATCCCCACGTCACCGACGACAGAAACCCGTCCCCTCTCTCGGACGATATCGCCGGCCATCTCTACTGGCTGAGCCGAATCCGTTGCCGCCGCGATGATCACGCCGTCGACACCTGGACCACCACTGAACGCTTCCGCCACCTGTTCCACATCGTCAACTCCGATTACGGCCCCTGTTGTGAGTTCCGTCGCTTCCTCGACCTTCGACGGATCGATATCGATTCCAAACACAGGATGACCATAGGCGGACAATAGCTGTGTTGTGAGTCGACCGACCAGACCGAGCCCGATCACCGCGATCTTCTCACCCGGCGTCGGGTCGAGCCGGCGAATCCCCTGCAGCGCGATCGCTCCAACCGTCGTGAAGGCCGCATCTCGGAGCTCAACCGAGTCGGGGACCTGGACACAGAGGTTCTCCGGGACGTGGTTGACCTCTGCGTGAGTCGCGTATTCAGCACCACCGCAGGCGACGCGATCTCCGACCGAGAGACCCGTCACATCGTCGCCGACGTTGATCACCCGCCCGGAGCAACTGTAACCGAGAGGAAGGGGCTTGTCAAGGCGGGATTTCACCGATCGATACGTGGCCTGAAGTCCATCTCTTCTAGCCTTTTCAATAGCCTGTTTCACGAGGTCTGGACGTTCTTTGGCTTTTCCTAAGAGACTCTTTTTTGCCAGATCGATCAGCATCTGCTCGGTTCCGGCACTAACAAGTGAATACCGAGTGTCGACAAGAACTCCGTTCGAGGAGACACGCGGGTCTGGAACCTCGACAAGTTCCAACTCGCCGCTGTCAAAGTTCTGCTGGAGTTGCCGCATTATATCACCTCTTTCGTCTTCTGTGGTTTTTGTGTTATCATTTGTATATCGTACCAATTGAAAACCGTAATTCGAGTCCGGTCGAGATCATCAGTCCAGTTCCGAAAGATGAACTCCATATGTTCCCGGGGTCTCTCGAGACACTACAATCACCGGTCTAGACTGTGCCTCACCATATTCCGGATAGTACGGAGCTGTATCGATGTCGACTTCGGCGTAATCGAATATCTCTACTTCCACTATCGGTGTTCCGTTAGCATCTTCTATAGTAACACATTCGTTATTTTGGTCAAAATAGGTTTCACACTCGGGGTGAACGTGAAAACGACTTACAACCGGTCCCTCCTCGGAGTTGATCTGATCAGTAATACGCCATCGATCCGATTCTGATTCAATCTGCCGTTCATGTTCATACCTCGGTCGACCGATACCGCCAATTTCGTAAGCCATTCGTAGGCGGTTATTCTTCTGATACTCTACTTCCGGACCGAAACTTCCCAACAACCAGAACGAAGATGCTAGTCGAACTGGCTCTGTGTCGCCGACCTGGACCGTGTTATGACTCCGAACGCTTCGAGCACGTTGTCTACGGGGACCGGCCGCGTATTCGAACACACCCGTGTCCGTTAATACCCGCTTGCCGTCCACCCACAGACAGACCTGTCCGGGATGAACGTGAGCATGCCCAGGAAGATGTGGAACCGTTATCTCATGCGCAGCGACGAGCAGGCGAGTGTCGTCATTTCCGAACCAGTAAAATCCTGATTCTGGGAGTGATTTCTCGTGCGTCTGCTTATTGTGATCCAAACTGGCCTCAATTCCAACACTTTTCGCATATGCAAGACACGACGAAAGGGGAAGTGCCTCCCCGAACACGGAATCGTTGAAAAGAGGTATCCGATCATCCGGCGGCTGAAGCCGTTCTAGGAACTCAATTCCGTCGTTTGCGGCACTCCGAATTTTCTCGGATCCGTCGCCAATTGACTCCAGCAGATCCACTGCCGTTAGGAACCGCTGGCAAACGATAAGGTGATACATCGGACTTCGTTCGATATGCCCACCGTCTTTGAAGAACTGGGTCTCGGCAGCCCGTTCGAAGATCCGACGCCCCTGCTTCCACAAGGTCGGCTCGTCGGCGTACACTCCGGCTACAACGAGCGCAACGGCATTCTCAACGAGATGGTTCCCTCCCACTCCGTGTTCAACGTTGTCCGAGAGGAAGACTGCGTTCTTGTAAACGAATCGCCGGATTTCCTTGCGAAATTCTTTGTCGAGATGCTCTGCGAACAAGGAATCGTACCGCGCCCAATTTAGGATGCGGAGACAGACCGAGTGAGGCATCCAGTATCGTCTTAAATACCGGGTGTCGGTGGCGATCGGATGGTCGCCTATCCAGTCATCGAGCCACGCCCGATGGACTGCAATATCGTCGTCAGAAATCTTTGAAGGATCGTGAGACGACAACCAAACCGGCTCGAGATGCTCGAACCCCCAGCACTTGAGCTTCCAGTGAAGCGACTGCTCTAGCACTCTCGGCGCATCTACTGACACGGCTTTCCCACCCTCAAACGATACCGTTTCGTTGAGGAACGTGATTTCCCCGCCGATAGCTACTTCTGCCTCCCTCGCGTACTCATCTCGCTTCTCAGCGGTGCTCTCCTGGAGACGAACGGTATTTTGACGAATCGGCTCAGTACGGGGCGTGAAATCCTTGGGAATCCGAGTTTCGTACCGAGCGTCGACATCTATCGGCAAGCGTGACAACACTGACGACTTGGCAGTACGAGTTATGATTCCAAACAACTGTCTCGGCTGTTTATTGAGTGCAGTCCCGAGGAGCGTTAAGTAATCTGTCATCGTCTACTCGACCCTATACCTGATACACGTCGAATCCGGTCCTTTCCCATCGATCCCGATCCAACATAGCGCGAGTATCTATCATCACCTTTCCCTGCATTCGACTTGCGAAAGCCTCTGGAGAGAGCGCACCATAGTCAGGATGATCCGTCACGAGTACGGCAGCATCGGCCCCATCCAGACCCCCCTTGATCGAGAATAGCTCGTACTCGACATCGTTGCCGTCGACGTACGGATCCGTCAACCGAACGTCGTCGACCCCCTTCTCACGCAACTGTTCGGCGATCACGAGTGACGGGGTTTCTCGAATATCCGACACGCCACCTTTATAAGCGACACCAAGTAGCGTCACCGTCGTCCCTTCCAGTTCACCGAGCGCTGCTTCCAGCAACTGTTCAATGAACCCGACCATCCCGTCGTTTACTGTTCGGGCAGTCTCGATCAACATCGGGACGTCGTTGCCGTGTGTCAAGAACAATGGATCAATCGGGATACAGTGTCCCCCGACGCCGGGACCAGGATGAAGAATGTCTACACGCGGGTGTTCGTTCGCGAGCGCGATCGATTCTCGCGAATCGATTCCGAATTCGTGGGATAGCTTTGCTACTTCATTTGCAAACGCGATATTGACATCCCGATAAGCGTTCTGGATGAGCTTGACAAACTCCGCAGTAGTAGCATTTGTCGTTCGGATATCTCCCGAAACGAAGGAGTCATACAGCGCGACGAGCCGATCCGGAGACCGACCACCGACAGTACCAATTAGCCGATCATTCCCACGGAGCTCTGTCAGCGTATTCCCAGGTAACACAGTCTCTGGACTGTATCCTAGCAAAACATCCTCAGATGCCGATAACCCCGAACGTTCGATGACTTCTCGAAGTCGACCTGCTGTCGTCCCAGGTGGGACCGTCGAAGAGAGAACCACCGCGTCCCCCGGTTGCAGCAACTCTGCGACCGCCTCTCCCGCTGCCTCGACATACGAAAGATCGGTTCGATCGAGGTCCCGATCGTAGGGTGTCGGCACGCAAACCACGTGGAAATCCGCCGGCTCTGGATCACCAACTATCGATAGACCGTCATCGAGTGCGCGGCTGACAAAACGTTCGAGGTCTGGTTCCTCGAACGAGAATTGCTTGTACTCGAGCTTCTGTCGGTGATCTGGATCGGCGTCGAACCCGGCGACCTCGTAGCCGGAGTTCGCAAACATCGCCGCCGTTGGCAACCCGACATACCCGAGGCCATGGACACATATGGTTGGACCGTTGTCTGTCATGTGTTTCGATTACTCTCGGTCGTATTCGAGCGCGTCAAGAATTTGTTCAGCCGACGTTCCGTCCCCGAAGGGGTTCTCCCACTCGGATTCTACTGTGATCATCTCCCGAGTACCCTCAGCTATGTCGTCGGGTTCAACGCCGACGATTCGGTTCGCATCAACCTCGACAGTCTCTGGCCGCTCAGTGTTGTCTCGGAGCGTCACACAGGGCGTCTGTAGGATACAAGTTTCTTCTTGCACTCCGCCAGAGTCAGTAAAGACGATCGTCGCTTCGTCTTCCAATACGAGGAAATCGAGGAAGTCCTGTGGCTCCATGATTCGGATCGCTTCCGGTACATCAATGTCAAACTCTGCGATCCGCTTCTTTGCCCGGGGGTGTATCGGATACACAACCGGAAGTTCCTGCTCCCGAGCTGCCTTCGCTACCCCCTCAAGCAGCGAAATAAATCTATCTCGGTTGTCGACGTTTTCGGCCCTGTGGGCCGTCAATAATCCAAACTCTTCTTCGACCCCTAATTCCGATAGCACACAGCTCTGTTCATGGGCTATTTCGGCATTTTGCATTACAGCATCGACGATCGTGTTTCCGGTAACAGTAATCCAGTCGTCGGGTAAACCTTCAGAAAGAAGCTGTTGTCGGGAAGTCTCTGTCGGTGGGAACAGGTAATCAGCGGAGTGGTCAGCCAACCGTCGGTTGATTTCCTCAGGCATTTCTCGGTCAAAGCTTCGGAGACCAGCCTCAACGTGACCAACTTCGATTCCCTCTATTTTCGTAGCCGCAATTGTTCCCGCTAGCACTGAGTTAGTATCGCCTTGCACTAGCACGACGTCAGGTTGCTCTTCTTCCAGGACAGATTCAATCTCCACAATCATTTCCCCAGTCTGCTTTCCCTGGCTTCCCGACCCGACCGATAGATTGTACTCCGGTGCTGGTAACTCCAGCTGTTCAAAAAACACCGAATCGAGTTCGTCGGAGTAGTGCTGTCCAGTATGGATAAGCGAGAACGGTACGTCCCGTTGTTGGCAGGCGCGAATGACCGGAGAGAGCTTAATGATCTCTGGTCTCGTACCCAGTATGAAGCTAAGATCAGATGACATATCTCTGAGCTTTCGTCGTGTCACTGGATCCGTTGATTGGACTTAAAAATTGGTATTCATTACGGCCAGGTCTTCTAGAGTCAACGGTCAACCGTTGCCAGATACTCTTCCGCAATTGTGTCCCAGTCGAAGTGTTTGACGACGTAGTCTCGTCCCGAAGCAGCGAATTCTTCCCTTACAGCGGGATTGTCCCTGAGCTGTTCCGCTGCTGCAGTCAATTCCTCAGCGTTGCCAGGTTCCATAACAATCCCAGCTTCCCCCTCTGTGAGAATGCGTTCGGCCTCACCATGGACACCCAAGATTACGGGAAGGCTTGCTGCCATCGACTCCAACAATTTTGAGGGGATTACGGTCTCGAAGACCTCGCGAGGCTTCAAGTGGACAAGTGCAACGTCCGAATGCTCTAGTATCGCCGGAACTTCCTCCTTCGGTCGGCGTCCCGTGAACACGACGTTCTCGAGGTTTCGAGCCTGGGACTCGAGTTCCTCACGTTCAGCACCGTCGCCAACGATCACGAACTGAACGTTCTCCAGTTGTGGGGCTGCCTCTAGAACGACCGATAGTCCGTGGGCTCGTCCGATCGTACCGACGTACGAGATCGTAAATTCATCATCAAGTTCGTCGACTACCTGAGAATCCCTTTCTTCAGTCTGGTAGAAATCGAGATCGATTCCGTTCGGATGGTATGCAATTTTCGATCGGTCTACTCCGGTCTCAACGATCGGGTCGATGAACGCCCGCGACACCACGACAAGGCGATCGGATCGGCGGTACAAGAACTCAACCGTGCGTTCCAACGTCCAAATGATAATCTCATTATCGAAGTCACTGACGGCCAGAATCGACTCGGGCCACAGGTCACGAACCTCGAAGACGAACGTAGCTCGTTTGACACGGGCAATAATCCATGCTGATACCCCCGTAAGTGGTTGTGGAGACGTTGCAACCACAACTGTTGGCGAAGTATACCGTAGGCCGACAACTATCGAGAGAAGCATGAACCAGACAAACTTCAGGCTACGTCGGATTAAATTCCCACTGGAGGACGTGATCGTCTTGGTGTAATAGACATCAACGTCACCTCGTTTTTCGTGGTGCAGCCAATCATTGTCATAGCCATCGTAGATCTCTCCCTCTGGGTAATCCGGTGCAGACGTCAGGACCGTCACCGACGCCTCGTCTGACCACCGTCTGGTCAATTCGTCCCACCGAGTCTGAGAAGCGCCCGTTTCGGGCGGAAAGTACTGAGTCACGACGAGAATCGAGTCGTCAGTCATTCCGTATATACGTAACCAGATCCAGACTACTTCGGTATTGTTATTCTGAGGTTTGAAGAGACTGATATGAGGTAAATCGAATCTCGTCTGGATCCTCTGCGAGTAACGGTTCGAGTAGTTCGTCCTCCCACTCAAGCCATGGCTCCGGGTACTCTTTTTTTGCTTTTGGGTTACTGACTGGCCCCCATAGTGCTTCCCATGCTTCTCGGCTTTCATATTGCCAGACCGCTGTATACTGATCGACACGTGCACCTTTGATACCACTCAGGAACCAATAGTCGTACAGACCAGGAAGATCAAATAAGTTCCGCGATTCCGCCTCGACTACTGCGGCCTCAAATTCCTCTGGGGAAACGTCTGGTGCGAGTTCGTACTCATATACTGACGATCATCATTCATCCCTCTGTGACAGCCGAAGCGTTTTCCATATGTCCTCGAGTACACCCCAGATCTGCCTGACCACGATCTTCAGATCGAACCAGAACGACTGTCGCCGAATGTACTCGAGGTCGTAGCGCAACTTCTCCCGGGGCGCAGTACTAGTAACGTCGTTAATCTGCGCCAATCCGGTCAACCCGGGTTTCACGAACCACCGTTTCCGCCAGGCGGGCGCGTCGGCCTCCAACAGGACTTCCTCTTCGGTCCACGCAGCTCGCGGCCCGACGACGCTCATATCCCCGACAAAAATAGACCACAACTGCGGCAGCTCGTCCAAATGCGTCCGGCGCAACACACACCCGACGCGCGTGATCCGATCGTTTTCCTCGTCATCAGACGGCGTCGCCGACTCACCCTCTGGAATCATCGTCCGAAATTTATACACCGGAAACGTCTCACCGAACCCTGCAGTCCGATCCTGACTGTAGAGCACGGGGCCCGGACTATCGACCGTGATCGCAACCGCAATCACGCCCATCAGCGGCGCGAACGCCACCATGCCGACCCCCGCGAACACGACGTCGAACAGCCGTTTCCCCAGGTGGTCCAGCGGATCCCACGGCTCGACGTCGACGTCGACTAGCTCCCCAACTGCACCCTCCGACACCAGTACGCTGTCTGCGTACTCCCGGTGGACCTTCGCGTCGACGCCGTGCTCGTGACAGACGTCCAGGGCCCCGAAGAACTCCGCGCGGTCGGCGTGGCGAAACGCCAGCACGACGGTGTCGACGTCGAACTCGAGCAAGGCATCTTCCAGCCGCGACAGCCCGCCGATCCGGTCCAGCGACTCGAGATGTGGACGCCCGACGCCCGTACTCTCAGCCGCCGAGTCCACAGCCACACCACCGTCCGCAGCCGGCTCGAGCGACGCCAGTTCGTCGCGAACGCCAACGACGGAGGGACAGAGATACCCCAGCACGGGCGCGTCGATCGACGGCGTGATCTCCTCGATCTGTTCCAGATCGTCTCCAACGACGAGCACGCGCTCCGACCCGTCGGTCGGCCGACGCCGGATCCAGACGAACCAGCCCGGAATCGCCACCGACAGCAGGCCGAACGTCATCACCAGCGTCGCCCGCGGGAGCCGATACGAGTAGTTGAAATAGCCAAGCGTCGCGAGCGCGAACGCGGCCACCAGGACCCGCTGTTGCGCCAGAAAGACGGTGTCGAGTACCCGTCGGGGCTGGGGCTTGTAGAGGGGCACCAGCGCCCCGGCGACCGCGAGCACGCTCAACGCGATCGCCCAGTAGAGCCCCTCGCCGGATAGCACGGTCAGCTCGAGACGGTTGAACACGGGGACGTACGTCGTAAACAGGGACTGCGAGAGCTCGTGGTTCGCGGCGAGTACCGCCCCGACGGTCAACGTGACGACGCCGAGGGCACTCACTACCCGGTACCGCCAGCCCGTAAACATTCGTGCGATGACACACCCACGAGCGGCATAATATATTTCATATTATATCGAGAGAATGCAAGAACGAAAGATGAACTGTGGCCCGAACGGTACAATTCGGCGTGTATGATGCTCAACGTCGCTGAAACGGACGGTTGGAACTCTCGAGATTCAACTTTGCGCACGCACGGCATCGCATCCTCAACCAAAATAAAAAGTTTCTGACCTGATTTAGAATCTATGTAGCCTGAGCGGCTATGGAGCCAACAAACAACGAAGAAACTCAACGAAAAAGCCTGTCGACACGTGAGTCACAGACACTGTCACGGCTCGCAAACGAGAGCCGACAGATCATCTCTATCAGTGACATCGCGAACGTTCTCGACATCCCGCGGAAGTCTGCCAAGGACATGGCGTACGCGCTCAAGGAGAAAGGATGGCTGGAGCGGATCGTGCACGGGAAGTATCTCATCCTGCCGCTCGCTGCGGGGGAGAACGGCGTGTATACCGAACACGAGTTCGTGATCGCATCCGCACTCGTGGAGCCGATGTACATCGGGTACTGGAGCGCGCTGAATCACCACGGACTCACGAAGCAGATGTCCCGCACGGTGTACATCGTAACGACAGAGCGCGCGAAAGAGCGCGAAATACACGGGCTGACGTATCGACCGGTGTCGGTCACTGAGCAGAAACTCTTCGGCTATCAACCGACTGCAGTCGGGTCGAACCAGGTGGATATTTCGAGCATCGAGAAGACGCTGGTCGATTGTGCCGACCACCCGGAGTTCTGTGGCGGAATCGGCGAGGTTGCGAAAGCAATACAGAATGCTGTTGAAACACGATGTTCGTGGGAACGAGTCGTTGAGTACCTACGGCGGGTTGGGAATGGTGCCGCAACGAAACGAATCGTGTACCTCGCGGATCAGTTGGACATCGAGCTTCCGGAGTACTGGGACCTCGTCGAGAGTTTCACGACTGGCTATCCACTGCTCGATCCAACGAGAGAAGCGAAGGGCACCCGTGATAGCAAGTACCAGCTCCGCCTAAACGTCACCTCCGAATCGTTCCTTCCGGACGACCTCTCATGATTGGAACGCTTGCGTCGGGCCGGCCCGCAGACTCAAGCGATACTCCGTTTCGGTCAACTCCACACACAGGCCGACGATGGCCATGAAAGATTTTTCATCCATGGCCACAAATTAACTCATGAGATAGAATGACTCATATCCAGACTGAGGTCCCTGATGATGAATATGAACGGCTCCGCCAGATCGCAGAACAACGTGATTTATCGATACGAGAAGCACTAAGAGAAGCCACAGCAACGTGGATTGAACAACAGGAGCAAGTTGATACCACGGACGACCTGTTCCGCTCCGTCGATAACCTTCGAGAACGGTCGTCCGATCATAATCGGACAACACTTCGTGATGAAGACGATCTTGTCGAAGCATGGAAAAGTGATACTGAAAATGTGACGCTTCAGGAGCCAGATGAATGACCGGGGTCGAAACAGCTATTGGGACGATCACCCCCGGTCATTTCGATAGCAATGATGGATCCGTTCCGCGAACGTGTGTTCTTGGTCCGAAGTTTTTATACGCATTGTACAATCCTGATGAAGAGTTTCATGATATCGCGTACGCCTTTCTGACATTTGTTCGCGAGGAACAACTACCGTATCGTCGATTCGTTGTCAACGAACATATCATCGATGAGGCTGCAACTCGACTCAAGAAACGAGCGGATATGACCTGTGTGACTTCATTTCTTTCAGCAATCGAAACGAGTGAGTTTTTCGATATTGTATCTCTTGGTGCAGAAACGTTCGAACACGTCCGAGAGAGATTCAGGGATTGGGATGACAACGCTGCCTCGTTCACGGACTTCACAATCGGAGTACAGATGGAACGTCGCGGGTTTGAACACATTATGACGTTTGATTCTGACCTTGAGATGTTCGATGTAGCTGTCCATCCACCACTTCAGCGGTGATTCCGTCTGTGAATCGCCTCGGGGTCAAGCCCCGGGGCATTCTCCTATACCGCTTGTAAACGTGCCATCGATTAGCGCCCGTATTCCCGACGAAGACGAGGAAGCGTTGATCGACGTCGCCGAACTGCTTGACGAGGACAAGAGTACGGTCATTCGGAAGGCGCTTCGAGAGGAGTTGACCGAACTTCGCGTTCGACGAGCGATCGAACGGTACCAGTCGGGCGACGTCTCGGCGAACCAGGCGGCTCGAATCGCGGGCGTTGGTATTGCGGAGTGGCTCGAGATTGCCCGCGATCGAAATCTCACCACCCAGCTCTCGCCCGATGATCTCGAGGGCGATGCAGATCGCGCTCGAGAGTTATGACATCCACGAACGGAAGATGAAGTGTACGTCGCCGGAGAATCTCCGATAAATACGACCCTCAGTACAGATGCGAACGAGAGGCGACGGAGCGGGGAGAAATCGCTCGAGCAGTTCGACGAGGATCTACCGATCAGGAGTTTCGCACGAGCGGATCGTACCACTCCTGATTTGCCCGATACCAGTCGATGAACGTCGAGACCCCCTGGCGGATATCGACCGCGGGTTCGTATCCCAGGAGCTCGTTGGCCTTCGAGATGTCGGCGTGAGTGTGTTCGGCGTCGCCCTCTCGCGGATCGGTGTACTCGAGCTCGAGCGACGGATCGATCTCGTCCCGAACGACTTCGGCGAGCGTCTGGATGTCGATGTTGTCGGTCGAGCCGACGTTCAGGATCTCGCCGTCGGCACTGTCGTCCTCCAGAAGCTGTGCGTTGACCCGCTTGACGTCGTCGACGTAGGTGAAGTCCCGCGTCTGCGTCCCGTCGCCGTAGATGACCGGCGGCTCGCCGTGCAGACATCGCGAGACGAAGTTCGTCATCGCCATGTTCGGCCGCATCCGCGGGCCGTATACGGTGAAGTATCGTAGCGCGACGGTCGGCAGTCCGTAGACCTCGTTGTACACTCGAGCGTACTGTTCAGACGCCAGCTTCGAGACGCCGTACGGCGAGACGGGCGTCGTGGGGTGGTCCTCGTCGTACGGCAGGTACTCGGGCTTGCCGTAGACCGACGACGAGGACGCGAGCACGACGCGCTCAACATCGTGCCGCCGAGCCGCCTCGAGCAGCGTCATCGTGCCGTCGACGTTGTACTCGTTGACCTTCTCCGGTTGTTCGACGCTCTTGCGGACGCCCGCCTGGGCGGCCTGGTGATAGACGACGTCCGCCCCGGCAACCAGGTCGTCGACCTGTTCCTCGTCGGTGATCGAGCCGTCGACCAACTCGTACGAGCCCCCGGCTGCCTCGGCAGCGTTCCGTGCCGCCTCGACGTTCCGGTCTTTGATCCCGAGGTCGTAGTACGGTTCGAAGTTGTCGAGCACGACCACGTCGTGCCCCTCGCCGGCGAAGTGTTCGGCGAGGTGGCCGCCGATGAAGCCGGCACCGCCAGTGACGAGAATCTGCATTGCTGTCATCTCTGCTAGCCACCGTCAAAAATAACGTGGCTCGGACTCGGTGACTGCATCCCAAGAGTTCACGGTTGTTTCACCGATCAAGGGCACTAATCAATCGTCGGCAGTTTGACATCCTCCTCCGCGTGAACGCGGAGGAATCCCGAGCGGTGGGAGTTTCAGGTTTGCAACCACGGACGCCGCCACTTCACGGGAGTTCGCGTCTAACCCAGTCGTCGTGGTCGGTGGCTGTCTAGCCGTGCCAAGCGGCTGTTACTCCTATCCTCAGCATCGTCGGCGTTCGTGGTTGTTTTTGCCCGGCGAACGCCGAGTCAGCGTCAACAGACTCGGAGGTATCGTTGGGCTTGCTGGAACAGACGGCACGCGACTGCACTCTTCTGGAATGCGGTGTTCACCGTCTGGCTTTCGGATACTGCCTCGTTACGTGGGCGGACAGGCCGCCTCCGACGGTCGTTCGGAATCCGCTCCGTTCCGACCTGACCTTACCATCGTATAGCGGTTCTTGACACTTGAACGTACGGATTGGAAACTCGACTATGCAATTGTCGGTGGAACGTATCACCAAGTGACGGCGCGTATCCACGGCGTGAACGCCGTGGTATTGCGCCTGGTCAGCGTATAAAAAGTCTCGGCTGGAGGAAGTATGTCTGACTTTAATTTCACTATGGTTGGAAAAGCTATTTTATCGGCCAGATCGCACCCGGAATCCCGAAAACGAGGAGGAAGATTGCCAATGGCGTTTCCATATTCCGACCTACCAGTGGCAAGTAATAACTCTTTTGAGGCAACTTTTCAGGCCAGCAGTCGTTTCAGACCCCGACCATGAGTACGCCGACCGGTCCGAGCGCCGGACTCGAACACTCTCGACTGGAGACGTCGTCCACGAACCTGAAGACTGCTGGTTCATCTCTTCACCGTCCGGTACGGTTCACGAACGCGAGGAGTGTGACGGCGAGGACCTCGAGCAGTACATCGACGACGAGGGAGGAAGAACCGATGCGTGACGGAGAACGAGGGGCGGCAGCCTCGGTGTCAGGCTTCCTCGAACAACGAACGAGCTCGCTGCACGTAACTGTTCGCGCCCCAGCTCCGAGCGTCGCTAATCTCCTCGAGGAGCAGCCGCGCATCAGCAGCTGATAGTTGTTCAGTGCGAACGGGAACCGAGAGCAGTGTCGGTGTCGTGACGAGCCGAGTATCAGCGAGTGAGGCGTGGATCAAGCCAAGTTGATTGAACTCGTCACAGAGAAAGAGCGCAGCATCGAGATCGTTCGCGAGCGTGACCGCCGCGTTTTCACCGTCATCGAGCGGGAACTCGGCATCGAGGTCAACCGACTGTGTCGTGAATGACTCCGCCTGGTCGAGTACGGCGGATGCGGCGTGCCCATGGACGTCATCGTACGAGGCGATCTCTTGAAGCTCATCGATGACCGCCGTTGGGACGACGACCTCGTACCGGGATAGACAGAGTGTGAGTGGATCGGGGTCGTCGTCAGTAACGATCCCGAGACTCACGAGGGCAGAGGCGTCTGCGATAAGCCGCGACATCTATGCGTCGGCGACCTCGTCGATGAAGTCCTCGTCCAACTGCTGTTTCAACACTCGGAGGTTTGCCGCCTCTTCGGCACCGACGAGCGCTTTGAGCTGCTCGAAATTGATCTCGTCGTCGTAATAGGCGGCGGCGATCTCCTGGGTGAGTGCGTCGTCGTGAGCGGCGTCTTGGAGATACTCCCGAAGCGCGGTCACGAGAACGTCTGTTCGGTCTTCCCCGAGGACTGCAGCCAGTGCGTCGGCGCGGTCGATAAGCCGATTGGGGGCCCGAAACTGCACGCGCTTCTTATCGGTACTCATGATGTGTACATTGTGAGCCAGCACACTTAGACGTTTCCGTGTGTACAACGTGAGCCTCATTCGGCCGAGCGTCACTCGTCCACGAGATGCTCCTCGAGGTCGTGCGTCCAGTACGTCGCGAGCGTACCTAGACTACAGTGCTCGCACAGTTGCAACGGTGCTGTTTCATTAACGACGCCGGCTTCGGCTACTACCGTATATACGAGACCATATATGGCCATAATCGGAAATAACAGGTGTGGCAGGTAATTGTTAGAGAGGATAGATGAAATTGCGGCAACCGACAGACTTCCTCATCCTGGAAGCACTGGCTGAGCATGGTCGAAATGTCGCCCCGAATCTCGCTCATCACACCGGAAAAAGTCGTAAAAATATCAACACACGGCTGCCGGTGCTCACAGATTATGGCCTCGTCAAAAAGATCGGTCCGAAAAACAAGTCAGGCCTCTATGAGATCACGCCGCGAGGTGAAACCGCTATTCGGATGCAAGATCTCTACCGGGAGGTCGATGATTTCGAAATTATCCTCGAGGAAGCAGTCCCTAACCAAAAACAGCAGTCAGCGGCAACTGACTGAGTAACGCAGTTCCCCGACTTGTCGTGACTCTCGCCGCATTTCAATCAGGATTTCAGCAACTCGCTCCGGCTCTTCAGTTGCGAGTTGCAGCGTCGCGTCGTGCAATTCGCGTTTCTGAGCATTACACGAAGCCACGACTTACCGCTTCCAGTTATCGCTCACTCCGGTGTTCTCGAGGGTCAACTGCGATTTCATTCCAGTCCCTCCTCCACGGAGTTTCGTCATCGTCCTCGTGAGCGGCTAAAGTGGTCCCTGCATGTCCGGTTGCGGCATCAACGCTCTGGTCGTGGTCACTGATCCGCCAATAGTTTCCGTGGTGATCCACCCGGCCACGCTCCCACAATCGGACGAGTGTCAGCTGGACGGTGGTTTGTTTCGCGTCTGTCCACTTGGCGTTCTCGTCCTGCGTGAACGCTTTATCGGCGTGCTCGCGAAGGAAGTTGAGGATCTTTGCGGGATCCGTTCCTCGTACCGAACCAACGCCCCCGTTCTCTTCGTTTCTGATTTCCTCGAACCGGTCTTTGCTGATGGGCATATTCACAGAATAATCGAGGCGGATGCCACGGGGCTTGACCCCGTGGAGGAAGCCGACACTCAATGAAACTCATTACGCTCGATAGCAAGGCCAACTCCTCACTCTACACCTAAATTTTTATTAGGCAATACACGCAAATGTGAACCACAGATGGACGACAGCGCGCCACGACGCACCGTCCCCATCAAACTCGCTGTACCACAAGAGCGTCGTGGCGACCTCCATCAAACCAAAACCCAATTCCTGCACTGCACCAACTGCACCAGCGAGTGGGCGTGGCGCTACGACGACTACTGCATCACCAGTAAGAACAAAGCCGAAAACGCCCTCTACGACGAGCTACGTGAGGAAACCAACCTCACTGCCAACCTCGTCCAGAAAGGCATCCGACGCGCCATCGAAGCCGTCGATGCAGGCGTCGAAAAGTTGAAGAAAGGCGAGAAAACGAGTCAACCCAAGTTCGACTCGTGGAGCGTCGTCTACGACAAGCGGAGTGCGACGTTCAACGCCGACCACGCCACGCTCTCCACTCCAAACGGTAGAGTTACCTGCGAATACGTTCTCCCGCCCGAAGACGAGCGCGAGGACACGCCGTTCGGACGGTACTACGAGAGCGACGACTGGGATGCGTCGAGTGCCACACTTCAGTACGGCGAGCAGGACGACACGTTCTACCTGCACGTCACGCTGAAGAATCCCGACTACGAGGTTGACGGGACGGAACGCCAAGAAAGCGAGTCACGTGATGACACCACCGAGAACGGAGTGGTTCTCGGCGTGGACTTGAACGTGACTGGCGCGTTCGCCGTCACCAGTACTGGGGAGTTCATCGGCAGTGCAGACTACCTCACCCACAAACGTGACCAGTACGAGCAGCGCCGCAAACGCCTGCAACAGACGGGTACACGGTCAGCGCACCTGACGATTCAGTCCATCGGTAGCCGCTTCTCGGATTGGTCGCTGGACTGGTTGCACAACCGCGCCAACGACCTCATCGCGGAAGCCCAAGACGCAGATGTGGACGGCATCATTTTCGAGAATCTTGACCACATCCGCGAGAACATCGCCGACGGGTCGAAGTTCCAGCAGTGGGCCTACGCGAAGTTCGTGGAACTCGTGAAGTACAAGGTCGAATCCACGACGTTGTTCGTGGATACGGTGAATCCTGCGTACACGAGTCAGAGGTGTTCGCACTGTGGGTTTACTCACGAGGACAATCGCGACGACAAGGAGTTCAAGTGTCAGTCGTGTGGGTACGAGGTGAACGCAGATTACAACGCGGCGAAGAACATCGCCAACCGATACTGCGGGTATATCCATCGCGGGCAGAAGTCTCGCGGTGGATGGGCCGCCAGTCAACTGGCCCTCAAGTCAGGGACGTTGAACGTGAACGGCGACTACACGCCTGCCGAGTTACTCGGTTAGAACGGGAGTCCACTGACAAGCCTCGGGGCTTGACCCCGAGGTAGTTGACACAGTAGTTTGTCATTCAACTGTAACTGTCTCCCCATTCTCGACGTCCTCCTCCGAAACCTCGAGTGTCTCTCCGTCAACACTGTACTCGCCGGGGTACGGCACCGTTACTGCGAGCGAACCGTCCTCGTCGGTCGTCACCTCCCGTTCGTATACGATCGTTTCACCGGAAACCTCGTGTTCGGTTTCGACCGTCACGGTCTCTTCGGGCTCGAGCTCGGCCGTCACGTTCGCGCCGGGAACGACGGCAAACGCGGTCGCCTCGTCGTCAACGTGAAGCACCTGGTAGTGCTCGAGCGGGTCGGTTCCGTTGCCGCCGGCACCGAGCTCGCCGTGGAGTTGGTTCATCGCGGTCCCAGCGGGAATCTCCTCCCGGTCGCCGGTGATAACGACGTAGCCGACCCGGCCGTCGAACCGGTCGTACCAGCTGTCGGGCTCCTCGGCGGCCAGGAACTCGTCGTATGTGTTGGCGGCATAGCCGTAACTCTGGGACTCCCCGTTGACGAAGTAGTTGTACATCCGGTTGTCGCCCCACTGGCTCAACACGAAGGTGTCGGGGTACTCCCGGTCGACCTGAGTGGCGTGCTCGTCGATGGCGTCGACGGCCGCCACCTCCGCGTCGCTGTATGCTGTTTGTGCGCTCAGCGACGGCACGAACAGCAGGCTCAGCCCACAGATCAGCAGGGCGACCCAGGCCAGCGTCGCGAGCTGTCGCCAGTCACGGGGCACGACGACGCTCGGCTCCGGTTCGCCCCCGTCGGCCGCGGCGTCGCGTCGCCCGGCCCCGAGTCCGCGAGGCTCGGCCTCGTCCGATTCGCGGAATCGCCTGGGCACACGAGCCAGATCGATCCACGCCAGCAGGTAGACCAGCCCCAGACCGCCGAGTACCGACAGGGGAATCGCCAACTGTGCCGCGAACCGCACCTGGAAGGCGGCCAGGACGAGCCAGAAGACGGTGTAGATCGACAGCAGTAGCCAGCCCGGCTCGTACCGGCGATACGCGATCCAGCAGGCCCAGCCGAGCACGGCGAGGGCGATGTAGAAGTTGAGGCCGAGTTGGGCCAGCGGCTCGAGGACGACCGAGTTCTTCGTCGCGAACAGCGAGCCGGTCTCGGTCGCCCCGAAGTGCTCGCGGAAGAACAGGTCGTCGGCTCGCTCCCAGAGCCGGGCCCAGTCCTCGGGGCGTACCGATCGGAAGGCAACGAGTCCAGCCGCCGCCAGCACCGCCTCGAGGCCGACCAGCCCGCCGATGGGCCAGTCAACGCGTCGCCAGGCCTCTCCCAGTCCGACGACGGCCAGCGCGCCGACGGCCACCACGGCCGGGAGTATCCCGGTAAAGGACTCGTGCCAGCCCCAGCGGAAGTGCAGGAACGCCGAGAGCAGCGCACTCACGACCAGCCCGGCCACGAGCGGTGCGTTCGCCAGCCCGGGGGACAGCCCGTCACGGGCGTCGATCGCGACCTTCAGCGCGACGTAGCCGGCCGCGGGGACGAACAGCAGGATCGAGCCGCCCCAGGCGAACGCCGACAGCGGGAGCGCGACCCCGAGTGCAAGCGCGGCGACCCACGCCCACGGACACGCCAGGTGTTCGCGAGCGGCCGCACGGGGCTCCAGCCTGTCCCGCCGTCGCTGGACGTCGACCGCCAGCCACGCCAGCGCGAGCAACGTGACCCCGAGCCAGAAGTACTGGTGGAGCCGGTGCTCGAGGAAGCCGACGCCCGAGTAGACGGCGTGAACGGGCGCGAGCGCGAGCAGGACCACCGACGCGACGCCGACGCGGACGTCGTCGGTGACGACGACGGCGAGCCAGTAGACGAGCACGCCGAGCGCGAGCGTCGCGACGACGGGGAGCCAGGCGGCGACCATGTCGGCGGCCCACTGGTCGCCGCCCAGCAGTTCCGCGAACCACCAGTTCGCGGCGTGGGTCAGCGGTCGTCTCCCCACGGCTCCGGCGGGCATCTCCGTAAGAATCGACCAATCCGTCAGCCCGTTCGACTCCGCTAACAGCTCCGACATCCAGTACCGGTAGTAGTACGGGTCGTTCCCCGGCGAGACGACCCGCCCCTCCCGAAACACCGATCGCACGTTCAACAGCCGCATCGCAACCAGAAAAACGAGCGCCCCCGCCAGGGCTCCGGCCGCCCGCGGGTCGAACGCGATCGGACTCGAGAGCGATACCGACAGCGACTCGTCCTCGCCCTCGCTCGAGTCAGCGGACAGTTCCCGACCCTCGAGCGCGGCCCGAACACCCTCACGACTCGCCACGCGATACTCGCCGTCGGTTTTCGCCACGAGATCCCGTGAGACGAGTTCCCCGAACGTTCCCGAATCGAGCGGCAGGTCGTCGAACGTCCAGGTTTCGTGCTCGGCGTCGACCTCGAGAAGCGTCTCGAGGATCGCCTCGCCGTCGTCGGCGTCGTCGCGGAAGGCGGCCGCCGCGTCGGCGACTACGGCGGGATCCCGTTCCGGTTCCGGGTCGTCGGCCATTATGCCGTACCTCCGCTCGAACTATGATAAAAACTGTGAGTGCGGGCTCGTCCGCGGGCACAGTGCCGTCACCACGCAGTCGATACCGCTGCGTTCCGATGCTCCCTCTCCGTGAGAGCGGAGACGACCGTCACAGCTCGAACTCGAGTACGTCACCCGTCTGGACGTCCCGTTCGGCGGTCCACTCGTAGACGACCTCCAGGACGTACTGTGCCCTGTCGAAATAGACCTGCTCGGTCCCGTCCTCGTCCGGCCCGGGTGCTCGAGCCCGGTAGATACTCGTAATCGTCCGGTCGCTGTCGGCGAAGATGATGTCGATGGGGAAGTCCATATCCGGCATCGAAAACGTGAGATCCTGGACCTCGTCGTAGACGAAGAGCATCCCCCTGTCCTCGGGCAGCGTTTCGGTGTCGCTCAATCCGAGCGACTGGCGGTCCGACGTGTCCGCGATCGCCGCCGTGACTTCACCGAGTACGTCGTCATCGCCGTCGGTCACCTGCACGTCGGTCGTCTCGTAATCGGTGTGGATCTCCTGTGAGGAGTCCTCGGTCGTCTCCTCGTCCCCGACGAAGGTACCGGTACATCCCGCGAGCGAACTCATACCGATGCCCGTAGCGATACCAGCCAAAACGGTTCGCCGGTCCGACCGTGGCGATCCCGAAGCGTCCATTTCTGTAAAGGGAACCACAACGGAACTCAAAAACGTTTGTGACGGCTCTGCGGACTCTCATCTGAAATCGGATTTTCGCCCCCTCGAGTCACCAGCGAAAGCCGAGGGAATCGTTGGCTCCGGTCGAGACGAACCGGCGTTCGTGTCACCGACGAACCATCGCTATCACGTCCTCGAGTACGCTCCAGACCTGCCGAATGACGATCTTTACGTCCAGCCAGAACGACTGCTGGCGGATGTACTCGAGGTCGTAGCGCAGCTTGGCGTTCGGGTTCGTGCTCTTCGCGTCGTTGATCTGTGCCAGGCCGGTCAGCCCGGGCTTGACGAACCAGCGCTTGCGCCAGGCCGGCGCGTCCTCCTCGAGCAGCAGTTCCTCCTCGGTCCACGCGGCCCGCGGTCCGACGACGCTCATATCGCCGACGAAAATCGACCACAGCTGGGGCAACTCGTCTAAATGAGTCCGACGTAACATGCGGCCGACTCGCGTGATCCGGTCGTTCTCCTCGTCCTCGGTCGGTGTCGCCGACTCGCCCTCCGGCACCATCGACCGGAACTTGTACACCGGGAAGGTCTCGCCGAAGCCGGCGGTCCGATCCTGACTGTACAGCACCGGCCCCGGACTATCCAGTTTGATCGCGACGGCGATCACGAGCATCAGCGGCGCGAACGCGACCAGCCCGACCGTCGCGAACACGATGTCGAAGAGTCGCTTCCCCAGATGGTCCAGCGGGTCCCACGGCTCGAGATCGACATCCACTAGCTCCCCGACGTCGCTTTCGGAGACCAGCACGCTGTCGGCGTACTCCCGGTGGACTTTGGCCGCGACGCCGTGTTCGTGACAGACGTCCAGCGCCCCGAAAAACTCCGCGCGGTCCGCCTCCCGGAACGCCAGGACGACGGTATCGACGTCGTACTCGAGGAGGACGTCCTCGAGCCGCGAGAGGCCGCCGAGTCGGTCCAGCGAACCGATCCGATCGACGCCTCGACCCGCCGCCTCGACGGTCTCGGAGCCGTCGTACTCCAGCGCGAGCCCGCCGTCGGTCGCCAGCTCGGGGTTCTCCCGTTCGCGAATCCCCGCAACGATGGAGGGACAGAGATATCCGAGTACCGGCGCGTCGATCGCCGGCGCGATCCGGTCGATCTGCGCCAGGTCGTCGCCGACGATCAGCGTTCGGCCCTCGTCGTTCTGGGGCTGTCGGCGAATCCGGACGAACCAGGCGGGAATCGCGATCCCGAGCAGCGCGACGACCATGACGAGGGTCTGACGCGGGAGCCGGTGTGACCACTTGAAATAACCTAGAGCAGCCAGGGCGAGCCCGCCGACGAGCACTCGCTTTTGTGCGAGAAAGACGGTGTCCAGGACGCGCCGCGGCTGGGGTTTGTACAGCGGGAACAGCGCGCCACCGACGAAGGCGACGCTCAAGAGCACGGCCCAGCCGAGTGACCATCCCTCGAGCACCTGAGGCTCGAGTCGGTCGAACAGCGGCACGTGACTGGTGAACAACTCCTGTAGAACCGGGTGGTTCGCAAACACCACCGCCAGCACGACTACCGCGACCGTGCCGGCGAACGCAACGATACGATACCGCCACCCGGTAAGCATCTCGTAGGGTAGAGGGGGTACCAGGGGCATAAATTTGTTGAAAATACCACTCGATCGCAATATGCTGCGTTTCCCGAACTGGTTAAATTATGTCCAGGCTCGGCTATTCGCCACCGTTCACTGCATCCGTCGTGGCCTTCTCACTCGCAACCGGACCCACAGAATTGCCGCTATCGGGGACCCTAGACCCGCCCAACCCGGTCATGAAACCGAACACAACGGGACTACCGTGAGAAATCCAGCGCCATAACTGTCTATTGGATGCTTCCCTCGGCTCTCGACCAATCACTATAACGACGTCAGAACGATTGTTGATATCCAGAGAGAACTAGACGTCGTTACCGGACTTCCGTCTCGGGAACGGAGGGAACCGCATCGTCCCACTCGAGCGAATCGAGTATCGTCAGGAGATGGTCCATTCGCTGGTCAAATACGTTTAGGGGATGTGAATCGAGGAACCGAGCCTTCGACCGTTGGACGGTCTCGTTCCGATAGTCGATCTGAAAGTGGCACTCGCCAAGCTCCATGTGAGTCTCGTCTTGATGCCATCCGAGCATCAACTGTCGGTCAGGCTCAACCCACTGAATCTCGTAAAAATCGTAGGAGTGGTTCGGTGGAAAATCGACCGATATCTGTAACTCGGCCTCCTCGACCGCATAAGAACGATCGAGAAAGGCTGGCGCAGCAATCGTCGCCCGTACTCCAGTCTTGTTACCAGCCGACGTCTGATACCAGACCTGTTTGATTAGGCTATCGGCTGAGTCGGTTTGAGTCTGGAGCAGGTTATGGAGGCGGCCGAGTAACGTCCGTGTATCGAGATTCGCTCGGTTTGCGAGAAAAATCATCGATACTCACTGGGAGATGGGGAGCGACGAATCGAAGGAATCGTTCTGTCCCGGGTGGAGAGACCGAGCGTCGTCGTACAGTTCCAGGGCGTGTTTCAGCAACCGTTTGTTGTCCTCACGACGTTCCCATTGCCGGAGCACACGGTTTCGGTGACGGATTTCCTCGCTGGAGTGACTGTCATCAGTCAGCGTCGATTCGAGATCCTCTCGTGATTCGACGTCGAACTCCGTTTTCCGCTCCTCGATTTCGTCCTGAACCCGTGCAATCTCTTCACGAAGTTCGTCACGAGTGTTGTTATTGATGAGTTCAGCCAACTCGTTGAAATAGCGTCGCTGGTAGTTCGGCGCGTATTTTGTATTGCCGTCCACCTCAACGGCTTGTATTTGTCCGAACTCGGCCAGCATTTCCAACTCGTCCTTTGCAGTCTGCCAGGAGGATATCTGCGCTTCTTCCCGGACCCATTCGACGGAGCGCGGTTGAGTAAGTGTCGTCGCGATTTTTCGAACGCGCTCGCGGGCCGAGAGGTCTTCAGTCCACGAATCGAGGCCCCGGTCGGTCATGTGAACCGATACGCCTGTGGATCTATTATATCTTGGGACGGATCACATATATACGAGATTAGTGTCTGTCGTTGTGCCAATAGTGGCAAACTCGAGTGACCAGTCTAAGGCGCCGTTCAGGAAGACAGTGGCTACAGAACGGGCGTATTCATCGGTCTCACCGAGTACGAAGCCGAACTGGACTGCCTCGTGGGGAGGACGTCCATGACGAGACTGATAACCTACCGCAGTACGAGCCCGAAAAGATTGCGAGCGACACCGAAGAAGAATTCACAGTCGAAGAAGGCGCTGCCTGTCGGTGAAAACACTCGAGGAGGCCACCAAAACCGCCCTTGCACAGATTCGACCTCGGAGAACCCTCGGCTCAAGCGGGATACCCCCTGAGCCTTCTCTCCCTCGAGCGTTAGTCCGTCGTCGATTCGGGCGTCTGCTCGACCTCCGGCGACTCCGTTTCCTGCTGCGGCCCGCCGATCCGCCCCGACTCGCTCTGTAACCGGTCCTCCGCGCGGTCGCGATCCTCGGGATAGCCGACGTCGACGCGCCACCCCTCCATCCGGATCGCGTCGATCGTCCGGCCGGACTGGATCAGCAGATCGATCGCGTCCGGGAGTTCGTACTCGCCGCGGTCGCTCTGCTGGACGAGGTGACAGGCGTGGAAGATCGCCGGCGTGAACGTGTAGAAGCCGGTCATCACCAGGTTCGACGGCGGGTCGTCGGGCTTCTCCATCACCTCGACGATCTCGCCGTACTCGTTGGTGTCGAGGACGCCGTACCGCGAGGCCTCTTCGTAGGGAACCTGCTCGACGAGGAAGGCCGCGTCGGCCCGATCCTCCTGCTGGCGGTTGACCACGTCACCGAGGTTCGCCCGGAAGACGTTGTCCCCCAGCATCAGCATGAAATCGTCGTCGATGTACGGCTCCACCTGCAAGATTGCGTGAGCCAACCCCAGTTGCTCGCGCTGGTGAGCATAGGTGATCGGCACGCCCCTGTAGGAGTCCCCGTACCGATCCATGATCTGCTCTTTGAGGTAACCCACGACCACGATCAGCTCGTCCGCACCGATCTCGAGCAGGTTGTCGAACACGTCCTCGAGGATCGGCCGCCCGTCCACCTCGACGAGTACCTTCGGCTTGTCATCGGTGAGCGGCCGAAGGCGCGTCCCCTTGCCGGCCGATAAGACGACAGCTTGCATGTGCGACCACCACCTCGAGTCGGGATAAATAGCTGATCCCTGTAACTGCCGGATACCGATGTGTACATTCGGTTTACTCGAAGGGACTGCGGCCTCGGTAGCTGAACTGATCGGGGGTCCCGACCGGTGTCTCACACTCGACGTTGGTGGGCCTGAGATCGGTGAGGGAAGTCGCATTCCCGATTGGAATCGACCACTAGTGGTGAGTCGCAACCGGGAGATCTAGTACTAGGGACGGTAATGTTGATCTTCGAATACTAGCGCGGGCGTCGAAAGTGTACAATAGGTGCGATTAGCACAATAGGTACCTATTCTGACCGAGAGCCGCGGTGTCGGACCGATTCGAACCAGTGCTCAGACCCGTCGCCGAACTCACGTGGAGGAATCGGTCGCCGTCACCGTCTTGAGGATTCGGAGTTCCTCCTCTTCGGAGATGTGGTCGGCGGTGAGACACGCGTGGACGATCTTGTGTGCCAGTTCGGGATCCGAGAGTACGTCGTCGCTGTTCGGCCCGCCGTTCTCGCTCCCGGCAGTGTTCCCTCCAGCCGTCGGCTCGGGTTCGTCCTCCCGCGAGCCATCGACAGCGATCGTCTCCTCGAGCGACTCGATCCGCTCCGTGAGCCGCTCGAGTTCCCTCGCGAACTCCGCAAATTCCTCGCGGTTGACGGACTGCGCTGCTCCGTCGGCGTTGTCCGACCTTCCTTCGGAGTCGCTCCCGACGCTACCGTCGGACCCACCGCTGCTCGAGTCGTCCCGAGACCGTCCATCGGTCGGTTCCGCGCTGCCTGCCGAGGTCTCGAGATCGGGGTCCGACTCACCGTCGCCGTCCGCCGACGGCTCGTCGTCTCGCTCGGGGGACTCGGCTCCAGCAGTCCCATCGGATTCGGCCTCGAGGGCGGTGCGTTCGTCGCCACCGTCGACGGGTCCGTCCTCGAACAGTGCCGCGACGAACTCGCGGCGTCGCGACCAGTCGAAGCCGTCGATCGCGTTCACCCGCTGGCTGATCGTCGCGCCGCTTACGCCGAGCGTGTCCGCCAGTTCGGCCTGAGTGGCGTCCGGACGCTTACGGACCTCCCGGAGCGTCTCGAGTTGCTTTTCGGTGAGGTCCTCGGGATCGATCGGCGGGTCGAGACGTGATTTGGCCTCGGTTTCGGCGGTTCCGTCGGAGTCGCTCATCGCTCGCTCGCGGTCGCGGTCCTCGTTGCCATCGTCACGTGGTTCGGATTCCGCACGTCCTGTACTCGCTTCCTCGTCCCGTCTTCGATTGCTGTCCTCCGTTGCCGGCTCGGGATCGGATTCGTCGGCCACTGGTGAGTTGGTCTCGGGTACACTCTCGACACCGTCGTCCTCCGACTCGTCGGCATCACCCACCCCAGTCTCGTCCTCGCTTTCGTCGATCTCGTCGCTGTCGGCGGCTCCCGGGTCGCCGTACTCCTCCAGCACCTGCTCGACGATCGAGGTGGTCGCGCCGCTTACGTCGTTCGCGATTTCCGCCATCGATGCGTCCGGACGCGACTCCGCGACGTCGAGGATTTTCTTGTGCAGGACTGCTCGAGGGACGGTATCGTCGTGGTCGCCGTTGCGGTCAGCGGACGTCGACGAGGTGTGCGTTTTCGATCCCATACGGTTCTCGTTCGTGTCAGGGAATTCCAGCCTCGGCGTTATAATTTTCTCACGGAAAATACAATTACAGGCTCCAAGAAACGATTAGTCAATTAAGTATTAATCCCCTAATTCCCGGAGTTTTTGTTGTACTTGAGAGTACACTTTCGGATGAAGATTCATCCCTGAATCTACGAGGTCATACAAGACCTCGTTTGCTTCTGTGGAAGTCAATACTCCTTCTTTCGTACATTTAAGCAACAACGTTGTCACCCACCAACACTCGACATCGTGACTCCGGGCAACCTCTATAAGACCCTTGTCGTTAGCGAGAAGAATTTCCTCTCCATCATCTGCCAGCAAAATTACTGACGCATCGGCTACCGCAACACCCTCCAACGATGCCACTTCCTCAGCTTCAGGAGGCGTCTCACAAATCGAAACGTCATCAAGAAATGATTTAAGCGATGCAGTTCCTCGCTTCCCCTCGGTGAGAACTTCGTCTCTCACTCTCTCAGTTGTCCGTATCTCATCGCAGGTGGCCGAGATGAGGTCAAGACGGCCCACCCACGAAAGCGGGATTAGCGCAGACGAATCAACAACAACCATCAAATTCGCCCGAGGTCTCGTTCGAGTTCGTCAGTTGTGTATCCGGTATCGATGCCCTCCTCGGCGGCGAGTGAAAGCATCTCAACATACGTTACGTCGGCAATTTCAGCCGCACGGCGAAGAGTGACTTTGTGTTCTCGAAGTTGGTCGAGTGCCTTCTCCTTCCGCCAGTCAGTAAGGCCGTCCCGAATGAGGCGGCGAAGAACCTCTGACCTGTCTGCGGCCATCTCTTGTTCAAGTTCTGCTAACAACTCTTCGTCGTCTTCAGGTATTCGAGTTGTGACGGTTTTCATCGTTACGATAGGATGCGTTACGTTACGTAATAGACGTAACGAAATTCTTCCTGCGGAAATCTGTATAAAGAAATCGCGTTCCTACATACGTATGGATAGAGAATCAGTGAAGTGCGACAGAAAGGAAGAAGGTAAACGAAGAAAAGAGGTAGGCAAGACGACGATGAGAAGCCATCTGCAGGACCTCCTGACTCCCCCGACCCAATACCCATGACTCGAGGCGTCGGCGTCACCGAACTGCTCCGCGAGACGCTCCCGGAGTGGTCGGTCCCCCTATTCGAGTTCGTGGCGCTACTGGGTGACGAACTGCTCGTCGGCGCCGTCTTGCTGCTTCTCGCCTGTACGGACGCCTACCGGTCGTTCCGCCACGGCGATGATCGACTCCTCTCCGATCGCACGGCGTTCGTCCTGGCGGTCGTCCTCGGCGGGCTCGCGTTCACGCTCGCGTTGAAGTCCGCTTTCGGCCTTCCCCGGCCCCCGGCGTCGCTGCGGGCGATTCCCAAGGAAACGCCGGGCTTCCCGAGCGGCCACACGATGGCCGCGACGGTCTGCTGGACCGCGCTCGCGCTGTGGTCCACGCGGTGGACGCGCCGCCGTCGGCTCGCACTCGCGGCGGTCCCGATCGGTCTCGTCGCCGTCTCCCGGCTCGCGCTCGGGGTCCACTACCTCGTCGACGTCGTCGCCTCGATCGGTTTCGGCGTCGGCTACCTCATCCTCGCGGCGACACTCACCGGCAAGGATCCGACGAAAGCGTTCGCCGGCGCGGCGATACTCGGTGTGGCCGCGCTCGTGGTCACCGGCGGCACCACGGACGGCTGGCTGGCGTTCGTCGGCTGTCTCGGCGGTGCCGTCGGCTGGTGGGTGATCACCCGACCGACGGTCAGGGAGCTGTGGGTGTCGGCCTCGAGTTGAGCGGACTGGTTTTCGAATCGGGTGACGGCGCTCGAGCTCTACTGTCAACACTCGAATACGGTTCTGTTACTACAGGTAGTAGATCACCAAAACGCCCAAGTCATTATCGTGATAATCATTAGGCAAAGTATGACCTTCTACGATCGGGAAGACGAACTTGCCTCGCTCGAGACCGCGTATTCATCGCCCGGTCACGCCTTCTACGTCGTCTACGGACGCCGCCGTGTTGGAAAGACAGCGCTTCTCAAAGAGTTCTGTGCTGATCGGCCTCATCTCTACTATCTCGCTGCGCAGGAGGCGGAGGATCGCCAACGTGAGAAATTCGTCGAACAAGTCGCCGAGGTGTTCGAGGAGCGCGTGCCACGAATCGACGGCTGGGACGACGCGTTCGAGTATCTCGGTGAGAAACTCGAAACGGAGGATCGAGTCGTGGTCATCGACGAGTTCCCGTATTTGGTCGAGGAAAACGACTCACTCCCCTCCTATATCCAGGCGTTCGTTGACGAACAGCTCCAGGAGACTGCGTCGATGCTCGTGCTGTGTGGCTCGAGCGTGAGTACGATGGAATCGGAGGTGCTCGGCCACGAAAGTCCACTCTACGGTCGGCGGACTGGACAGATCGATCTGCAACCGTTCTCGTTTCAGCAGGCCCGGGACGTCATCTCGTACGATATTGTGGATGCGGTCCGATCGTACTCGGTCACCGGCGGGACGCCGATGTACCTCACGCTCTTCAACTACGAGCGGTCCCTCGCAGAGAACATCCAGACGCATATCCTCTCACCGACGGCAATGCTGTACAACGAACCGGAGTTCCTGCTTCGGACCGAACTTCGAAACCCTGCGCGGTACCTGAGCATCCTCGAGGCGGTGGCGCTGGGCCACACGACGCCAAACGAAATTTCGGGAGCCACCGGCATCGATTCCGGACCGCTGTCGAAGTATCTCCAGACGCTTCGCCGGCTCCGACTCCTCGATCGTGAGGTTCCGGTTACGGCATCCGGGAAGAAGTCAAAGCGTTCCCGGTACCGGGTCGCTGATGAGTTCCTCCGGTTCTGGTTCCGCTACGTCGAGCCGAATCGGTCCAGCATCGAAGAAGCGCCGTCCGTCGTGTTCGATGGCACGATCGAGCCGGACCTCCCCACGCACGTCGCGACGACGTTCGAAGACATCTGCGAAGAGGCCGTCTGGGAACTGGTTCGATGCGAAGAACTCGAGCCGTACTCCGAGATCGGCCGCTGGTGGTACGGAGAGGAGGAGATCGATATCGTCGGCCTCGCACCCGGTGATGACCGGCTCCTGCTCGCCGAATGTAAGTGGACCAGTGAGCCAGTCGGCCACCAACTCGTCGACGATCTTCGGGCAAAGGCTGCGAGCGTTCGGTGGGGACCAGGGGACCGGTCCGAGCGGTTCGCCCTGTTCTCGAGAAGCGGATTCGTCGAGGGCCTCGCCGAGGATCTCAACGATAACTGGTCGTTGTTTGACCTCGAGGAACTCGATCGAGTCTTTTCCGGGGCGTGAGTACTGGACAGCGCGAATCGGTTGACCGAGGCTCCGCTCGCATGACGAGCGATGAGGGGATCACTCCGAATCGGCGGAACGCTCCTCGCCCGCCCCGTCATCGTCGTCGCTGCCTTCTCCGTTGCCGTCGTTTCTGTGCTCGGCCAGCGCCTCCTCGATCGTCAACTCGCCCGCGGCGACCCGCCGGGCGAGCACCTCGTCGATCGCCCGGTTGGTCTCGCTTTGCTCCCTGGACCGATCCTTGATCACCTGGAGCTCCCCCGCCGTCGGCTCGATCTCGCGGGCATCGACGACCTCGCCCTCGAGGCGGGCGATGTTCACCGCGGCGAGGACGTCCTCCATCCCCCGGCCGCCGGTCCCGAGGTAGGGGGTCGTCCCCGTCTCGTCGACGAGTTCGACCCGAACGTCCTCGAGGTCGTTGACGAGTTGTGCACCCTGGAGGCGGGAGCCGTCGCCGATCCGGACGACGGGGTCGGCGGCCTCCGCCACTTCGCGCTGGATGACGTCGACGGCGTCGGCGAGCGGGACCTGGAACGCGGCGACGACCATCTCGCCAGCGAGGACGGCGATGCCGGGCTTGCGACCCGGATCGACGCCGATGATCGTGCGGCCGCCGTCGCCACGGACCGCGGTCAGCGCCTGGTCGACCGCCCGCCGGGGCGCGTCGGGGTCCGCGACGATCGTGGTCGCGTCGGGGAAGTCCTCCGCGTGGTCGGCCGCGGTGATGACGACGGTCGTCCCCTCGGGGAGTTGGTCGTCGGGTTCGACGGTCGTGAACTCGGTCCCGCGGTCCCGCAGCTCGTTGACGACGCCGTGGTACACTTCGAAGTCCGACGTTGCGACGACGATCACGTCTCGAGGTTCGTCGCCGGGGCGAATAAACGTATTCCGAACGGCCGGGATCACCGCCCGCCTCGAGTCCGTCGTACGGTGGGGTTCGACCTTTCCTGCGGTCCGTTCCGGGGGGTTTTTGCGGCGACCGTTCGAAAGCCGACCGTGAACGACGAGGCGATTCCGACCGGCTGTGATCCGGTCGACGACCTGCTCGGCGGCGGGTTCGAGCGCGGGACCGTCACGCAGTTGTACGGCCCGCCGGCCGCGGGGAAGACCAACCTCGCGCTGTCGGCCGCCGTCGAGACGGCCGCCGCGGGCGGGACGGTCGTCTACATCGATACGGAAGGGGTGTCGGTCGACCGCTTCGAGCAGTTGCTCTCGGCGCGGGTCAACGGCGACGGGGCCAGCACAGCCGACTCGAGTGCGTTGGTCGAGTCCGACGGCGCCGGCGAGCCGGATTCGCCCGCATCCGACGACCTCACCGTCGAGGACGTCGCCTCCCGGATCGTCATCGAGGACGCCGTCGATTTCGAGGAACAGGCCGAGGCCGTCCGCGACGCCGAGGAGTTCGCCGAGCGGGCGGACCTGATCGTCCTCGACAGCGCGACCGGCTTCTACCGCCTCGAGCGGACCGGCGACGACGACGAGGGCGATGCGCTGCGCCGGGTCGCCCGACAGGTGACCCACCTGCTCTCGCTGGCCCGAAAACACGACCTCGCGGTCGTGCTCACGAACCAGGTCTTCTCGGATCCCGACTCCGACCGCACCCGCGCGCTCGGCGGGAACACCCTCGAGCACTGGACCGGCGTCGTGCTCCGCCTCGAGCGCTTCCGCGGCGGGAATCGTCGCGCGACGCTCGAGAAACACCGCTCGAAGTCGGCCGGCGACTCCGTCCAGTTCCGGATCACCGATAATGGTCTCGAGGGCGGCGAAGACGGACAGCGGTTCTGATCGGGTTCGAGAGGCGGCACGAAACTCGAGTCCGGGCACGAAACCCGAGTCGAAAATCAGAACGGCCCGGACGGGCCCGAATCGAAGTCGAAGCCGACGTCGGCGGCGGCCGTTACAGCTCGTTCAGCTTCCGCAGCAGCTGGCCGCGGTACTCCTCGTCGCTGGTGACCCCCTTGACCTCGAGGACGTTGCGCTCGAGTTTCTCGAGGGCGACGCGGAAGGCGTTTTCCGCGCCGTAGCCCTCGCCGGTGCCGGCGACCTGGCCCTTGTTGGTGCGCAGGCGGATCTGACAGTGGATCAGCGGCGTGCCACGGAGCTTCTCCTTGTGTTCCTTGAAGCGGACGTGGGCGTGCAGTACCTGCATGTCGGCGTACTTGTCCGACACCTCCTCGATGCTCTCGTGGACGGACTCCCGGGAGATGGTATCGAGCAGGGAGACGTTCGTGATCTGGACGTCCATGCGCTCCTCCTCGGTGAAGGTCAGCGCCCGCAGGACGTCCGTCTTGGTGAGAACGCCGATGACGACCCGGTCGTCGTCCTCCGGCGTGACCATCAGCCCGGCGAAGTCCTGGTCGAGCATCGTCTCAACGGCCGTCTCGACGCTGGCGTCGAGCGTCGTCGTCTCGACCGGGCTGTTCATAATGTCGTAGACCGGCACGTCGAGCAGCCGCTGGCTGTCGCCGACGCGGTCGCCGGTCGTCGTCGTCTCGTTTTTCCGGATCACGAAGTCGGCGATGTCGTGGGTCGTCACGACACCGGAGAGATAGCCGTTTTCGTTGAGGATCGGGAGACGAGAGATACCGTGTTCGCGCAGGTGGTTGATCGCCTTCCCGACGCCGTCGTCTTCCTGGAGCGTGACCGGGTCGGCGGTGTAGACGTCCTCGACGGTCAGCGTATCGAGGTTCTCGAGGACGGCCTCGAGGATAGCGTCGTCGGAGATGACACCCCAGAGGTCGCCGTTCTCGAAGACCGGGGCGACCTTCGAGTTGCTCTCGATCAGCAGACGTGCGGTCTCCCGGACGTCTTCCTCCCGGTCGACCTGCGGGGACGGATCGTTCCGGCTGGGCTTGATGAGCGCCGCCACCTTCGCGTCGTCTTCGACGTGAGACTGGAGGACTTCCCGCTCGCTGATGACGCCCTCGTATTCCCCGTCGTTTTTGACGATAATTCCCTTGGGGCCGCCGTTCTCGAAGGTAGAAGGGACCTTCCCCATGCGCGTGCCGACGTCGACTTCGATGTAATCCTGGGTGGCGATATCAGCGATATTCATCGTTGTAGGTGGATGTACTGCCGCCGGGGTTTTGAAGATATTGCCTGTTCCCACCGGCGTCGGGAACGCTCTTTGCCGATACCCTCGAACGTGGTGGTAGGTCACGCATGGAATCGAAACCCGACATCAGCGTTTTCGGCCGGTACACGTACCTCGTCACCGAACTGTTCTGGGGCGCGATCGCCGTCTTCCTGTTGCGCCGGGAGAACGCCCTCCGGAAGGCCGCAGTGACGATCCTCGCGCTGTACCCCGTCGCGTACGTCTGGGACCGATACACCCTCGCCGTCGGTATCTTCGACATCAAGCTCCGGACGGGGATCGACATTGCGGGGATCCCGCTCGAGGAACACCTCTTCATGGCCGTCGTCCCGGGACTGGTGATCGGCTTTCACGAGACGATCTTCGGAAGCGGGACCGACGGGTCGACGTAGGGGTAGGGATCGGGGTCGATCCCGGTCCCGACGACGGTGACAATACGGACTCCGAACGCGAAGCGGCCCGGAATCGCCCGCCATCGGCCCTCTCCCGGGCGGCTATCAGCGGCTGCAACGGACCGTCGCAATCATGCGGACGGCGCCCTACCCTCCGACAATGAGCCGCCCGGGAACGGATCCCGAACCGGACGCCGACACGAACGCGGGCCCGGAGACGAATACGGGGACGGGCCCGTCGGACACCGAATCGGATTCGGTCCGCCCGACCTCCTCGAGCGACGACGCCCTGCTCGGTACCGGTACCCCACAGCGCACCGATCGCGCACTCGTCCGTACCCTGCTCAGCCTCGCCTTCTTCGCGGTCGTGCTCGGAACGGTGGTCCTCGGCGGCCTCCTGCTCGGCCCGACGGCGCTCGAGACCGTCGAGGACATAGCGGATGCCGACGAGATCGAGATCGTCGACGGGCCGAGTCCGAGCCCGAGCGCCGAGCCCCCGCCGGCCGGCGAGCGCAACCCCGACGTCATGGATCCGGCCGATCCCGGCGAGTCGACCTACGAGACCGACGTCGAGCCCATCTCGTCGGCGACCGTCGAGGACTTCGTCCACGCCGAGGTCAACGACCGTCGCGCGGCCCACGACCTCGAGCCCATCGAGTGGGACGGCACCGTCGCCTCGGTCGCCCGGGCCCACAGCTACGACATGGCCCAGCGGGACTACTTCGCGCACACGAACCCGGACGACGAAGGGCCCTACGACCGGTTCACCGCCGTCGACGACTACTGCCGGGCCTACGGCGAGAACATCGCCCTGACGTGGGTCGACCGGCCGGTCGACCGTCCCGGCGGGGACGACGTCGTCGAGTACCAGACCGCCGAAGGCGTCGCGACCGGACTCGTCGATCAGTGGATGAACTCGACCGCACACCGGGAGGCGATCCTCGAGGAACACTCCTCGCACGGGTGGGACCGGGGCGGCGTCGGCGTCTACATCGACGACGACGGCGCGGTCTACGCGTCGCACAACTTCTGTCTGGCGGCTTAACGGGTGACCTGACGATCGGTCTGACTTCCATCGTGGACTCCCCGCTTACAGTATCAGCTACTGTACGAACCTGTCACACTCTTGGACCTCCTCGTCGAAGGACCACTATGGACGGGAAGGGAACGCTCGTCGCGATCTATCGCACGGCGAGCGACCGCGATATCACGTTTCTGGCTGCCGCGTTCGCTTACTACGCGTTCGTGTCGTTGATTCCGATGGTACTGCTCGCGCTCGTGGCCGGCTCGCTGCTGGGCGGCGAGGCCACGGCGGAACGGTTGATCCTGGTCGCCGGGGACTTCCTCCCAGAGGCCGGCGAAGACCTCGTTACCGAGGCGCTGGCGACCGAGGCCGGACGCGCCCAGGCGACCGTCGTCGCGCTCGCGGTCGCCGCCTGGGGTGCGCTCAAGGTGTTTCGTGGCCTCAGCCTCGCGTTCGATATGATCTACGACGAGGTGTCGTCGGATTCGCTGCTCGAGCAGGTCCGGGACGGGCTCGTCGTCATCCTCGCTGGCGTGGGCGCACTCGCGCTGATGATCGTGATCGGAACTGTTCTCGGGTTCGCCGCCGGCCGTGTTCCGTTCGCTGGGCTGTTGAGTTGGGTAACCCTCTTGCTCGGTCTCGTATTCGTCTTCCTGCCGATCTATTACGTGCTCCCGCCGATATCGGTCGGAGCCGGCGAGGTCCTGCCGGGGGCGGTCGTCGCGGCCGTCGGCTGGACCGTCCTGCAGGCGGGGTTCCAGCTCTACGCGTCGAACGCCGGGCGCTACCAGGCCTACGGCGCGGTCGGCGCGGTGTTGCTGTTCGTCACCTGGCTCTACTTTGCAGGGATCATCATCCTGCTCGGCGCAGTGGTCAACGTCGTTCGCGCTCGGCCCGCGCTCGCGGAGCCCTGAGGGACCCACACCGTCCACCGCAGGGACCCGGAACGTTTCTTGATCGGCTCGAGGACGTGGGAGAAAGGTTATGGTGTCGCGCCCGCCTCCACCACACAATGAGCGACGAACGAGAACCGACGGCCGACGGGAACGACGAGGGGGACCCGGACGGCGACGGTCCCGCGGGCGGGATCGAGACCGGCGGCGGCCCCCAGCGGGTCGTCTCCGAGGGGAGCGTCGACGACATCCTCGAGTCGATCGGCGGATCCGATTCCGATTCCGATTCCGATTCCGACACGGACCCCGATCCAAGCCCCGAACTCGAGGCCGGTGACGAGTCACACGTCGACGCGGATGCCGACCCAAGCACGGAGGGCCTCGAGGGCTCGAGCAGGGAGCCGACAGACGGAGCCGACGACGCGGAGTCGTCGACGGGAGAGATAGACACCGGCGAGACGCCGGAACCGGACCGCGATCCGGGCGACGATTCGAAGGGAGAGGAAGAAGACGACGGCGACGAGGACGACGGGACCACGGGCGAAACCGGAACCGGAACCGAAGCCGACGTCGAAGCCGCCGCAGCCGCCCTCTCCGACTCGAGCGGGACGCCGGCCGGAGACGACGGTGGGTCCGGTCCGGCGGGCGATTCGAGTCTCGAATCCGATAACAGCTCCACAGCCGACGCCGACCCCGATCCCGACCCTGATCCCGAAGAACTCGCCGCCCGCATCGAACGCGGCGACGTCACCGGCGCCGACGTTCGCGCCGCCGAAGCGGGCGAGGACCGGGACCCGACGCCCGAGATCGACGACGTCGACCTCTCGCTGGACGACCTCGAGACCGGCGGCGTCGGCGACACTGGAAGCGCCAGCGAGGATGCCGGCCCGCTCGCAGGGTCGATCGATCCCGCCGGGGAGGCTCCTGCCGATACCGACGCCTCGAGCACGAGCGATCGAGAAGACGGGTCCGACGACGGAGCCGCCGGGCTGCTCGGGCGACTCAAGAACCTGTTCTCGAAGTAGTCAGTACGCGCTCGCGGTTCGGTTCTCGACGCCGGGGCTCAGCCGAGCAGCGCGATCAACACGAACAGCGTCGCGATCGAGGCCAGCGTCGTCGTGAAGACGTTCAGCGAGGCGAACTCCGCATCGCCCCCGAGTTCCGTCGCGAAGACGAACGTCGAGACCGCGGTCGGCGTCCCCAGCATGACCACGCTCGCGGTGAACGTCGCCGGGTCGACCTCCAGCAGGGAGAAGACGACCCAGGCCAGCACCGGCATACAGCCGATCTTGAGCGCGACGACCGACCCCGTCGCCCCGGGGTCGATCGAGGGGAGGTCCACCTCGAGCGACGCACCCACACAGAGCAACGCGAGCGGCAGCGCCAGCGCGCCGAGGTAGTCGAGCCCAGTCGCCGCGGCTGCCGGGAACGGAACCGCGGTCGATCCGAAGGCGAGACCGACGAGTAGCGAGAGCAACACGGGGTTGGTCGCCAGCCCGCGTATCTCCGAAGCGAGCGAGACGTCGGCCCCGTTGATCGTCGAGAGCAACAGGATCGTCAACGGCAGTTGCATCAGCGTGACGACACCAAGGACGACGCTCGCGACCGCGGTCACGTCGGCGTCGAAGGTCGCCGCGACCAGCGGCAACCCGAGGTAGCCGATGTTCGAGTGGTACGACTGGACGACGGCGACGCTGCGTCGCGCCGCAGTGTCGCGGTTCCGGTGGACGACCCAGGCGATCGAGGCCGTCCCGAACAGGACGAGCAGGAGACCGGCCAGCAGCGCCGGCGAGAGGAGTCCGGCGATCGGCTGGTCGTACGTCGAGACAAAGATCAGCGCGGGCAACGCGACGTAGTAGGCGACGGCGTTCAGCGCGGCGGTTCGGCCGCTGTCGAGGATTCCGGACGACCGGAGCCCGGTCCCGAGGAGCAACACCACGAGCAGCGCCAACAGGCGGCCGACGACTTCCATGTCCCCGCCCAGTTCGCTCGTGGCCTTTTATCGTTCGGTTAGCTGGTACGGGACGATTCTAGGTCCTGAAAGGGGCTCGAGAGTTCACGCCGGCTGTGTCCCCGGGACCGTATCAGCGTATCGTGAGGCCCCCTCACTGCTCCGCGACGCCGAGCTGCTCGAGCATCTCCTGGCGGTCGTAGTATATCCGATGCTCCTGCACTTTACCGTCCGCGAGCAGGAACTTGTCCATCCCCTCGAGTTCGATTTCGCGTTCGGTCGGCGGAATCCCGTTGAATTCGCCCTCGTGCGTCCCGGTGGCCGTCCACTCCGCCATGACGACGTCGGCGGCGGCGAGCACGTCGCCGAGCCTGACCTCGAAGTCCGGGAATCCCGTCCGGATCTCGCGGACGAATCCCTCGAGCGCGTCGTGCCCGTGTAGTTCTCCGCCGGGAGCGCCCGGATCGAAGACGTCGACCGATTCGTCGACGACGTCGGGGAGCTTCGAGTAGTCCGCTTCGTTCCAGACGTCTACGTAGTCGCCGAGTAGTGATTCGACCTCCTGATTCGGTTCTGCCATCGGTGGGTCACCCGGTCCACCATGGACTAGTGAGCCGCTTAAACGCGGACTCTAGATAACGCTAGGGCCACGTGCAGTTACCCGTCGATCGCCTCCGCGTGCTGGAGCAGTTCCTCGAGGGTCGTGACGAGTCCGTCGCGGGCGAGATCCAGATGTTCGGTGGCTTCGACGTGGATCGGATACACCCGGGGATGCCGACGGAGTTGGGAGTCCAGATGGGCCCGATCGATGAGGTCCTCGAGGAGGGTTTCGACGGCAACCCTGTCGCCATCATTGGCGGCCTCGAAGGCGTCGTGAGCGGTGATCGGGGAGCGAAACGGGACGTCGTGCAGGTCCCGACGGTCCCGGTGGTTGTCGAGATGCGTGTTGTAACTGCCGACGGCCTCGTTGTAGCGCCGGCACTCCTCGCGGAACTGCTCGAGGGCCGATTCCAGCAGGGAGTCGGGAGGAACCGAGCGACGGGGAGGATGCTCGCGTGGGGGGCGACGATCGGTCATGCCTGCTTCCCCGTGAGTGCCGCCCGCGGTTCCGTCTCCGGGCGTCGTATGCAGGTCGCGCGGGCGTGGGCTCGGATATGTGACCCCTCGAACTATCGCTGGCCGAGTATCGAGGGACGGGCGAAAAACTCGCAGGTCGATCAACAGCCTTCCCGGGGACGATAGCTCGCTGCGACGGTGAGCAGCGTGCTCGCTATCGCGGCCAGGGTGGAGAGGTACGCCGCTCCCAGGACGATATTCCGCGATGGCGCGCCGGGGGTCATGCCCGGGACGTGTGGTGTCACGCTCATGTTCGATCACGGTCGTTTTCCGCGTGGTCCTTGGACATCAGTAGCACCCCTCGTGGTGATCAGACGCCCCGTTCCGTCGTAAATCTCCCCTCAACTCTGTTCTAGACGTCCCGGTGCTTCCCCGGTTCCTCGCTCGGTCGGTGAACCTGAACAGCACCGCTCGTACGGCCGCCGTCTAGGGCTATCTAGAGCCAGCGGTTAAGCGAACAGTCGCGGTCGTTGTTACGAGAGGACCCCTGCGCTTCGAACGACCAGCTACGACCAACCCCTTAGCCATAGACCGATGACAGACCACAGGTCGAAGGTAACGACCGTCGACCCGTTCGTGATCGTCGAACGCCCGGAGGATCCCCGAACGGATCCGCTCCGGTTGGAGTACACGGTTCACCCTGCGCCGGATTCTGAGGGGGGCGTCGATCTCCCACACGCCCGCTGGGTCGCCGACCTCGCCGATCGGCACGTCAATCCCCGGTGGGACGAACGGTTCGAAGTCGTCGACGGAGCGTTGCGAGTCGGTATCGACGGAACCGAAACGACGCTCACCGAGGGCGAGGACGTCGTCATTCCCGCTACCGTTCCCCACCGTCACTGGAACCCGACCCCCGAGCCGGCCCGCGTACGCTACGAAGCGCGTCCGGGGCTTCGAGCGGCCGAGGCCCTCGAGACGCTGTACACGCTCGCACAGGCCGGTCGGACCGACGAGGAGGGGGTCCCGAATCCGCTTCAGTTCGCGGTGATCCAGGACGCGTACCCTGGGTACTTCTATTCGACCGACCAGCCTCGGATCCTCCAGCGGGCAATGGTCGCCACGCTCGCGCCGATCGGGCGCCTGCTCGGGTACGAAGCCACCTACACGCGGGACGAAATGGGGCCCCTTCGACGGAGTTCGACGCGGTGAGGCCGGAACCCCCCTCACGAGCGCCGGCCGCCGTCTAGCGGTTGGCGACCAGGCCCGCCCGGGCGAGCGTGTGCTGGGGTCGGATCGTGATGGCCGGCGTCGTCGCCTCGCCGTTCGCGTGCGATCAGTCCGCCAGGCCGAGTTGCTCTAACATGCTCAGTTCGTCGGGGTTGTACCACTTCTCGACGATCTCGCCGTCTTCGATCCGGAAGAACGCGAGGGCGCGCATGGTAAAGGATTCACCCGTTGCCGGCAGCTCCCCCAGTTGCCCCTCCTGGGTACCGCTGATCGTCCAGTGGACCGCCGCCATGTCCCCCTCGGCGATCAACGCCTCCGTCTCGACCTCCGCGTCCGGCATCGCTCTGAAGAGGTCGCCCGCCCACTCGAGGTACGCGTCGCTGCCGTGCAGGGACCCGTCGACCCCGTGGAGTCCGTGGACGACGACGTCGTCCGCTACCGTCTCCTCGATGACCGCCGGGTTCTCCTCGTTGTACCCCTCTTCGGTGTATCGCCGAACGACGGCTTTCGCGGTTTGTGGTTCCGTTGCCATGGGTAGTCACGCTCCCCTGTGGAGAGCAGGTGGTGGTCCGATCGGCGGAACCGAAAAGCACCGTTCAAATTAGTACTAGGTATCGGACCCCTATCTGGGATGGGTTCGACTCCCGTTCGAGGACCATCGAAGGACCAGACACGATGGCACGCGAGCGGTCGAGCGCCCTTCTCCGACGGTCCTAGCACTATCTAGAGGGGGGTTTGTCAAGGCCATTAGGCGGTACTGAACACGCGTCGTGTCGCACGGATCCCAGCATGCGGACTCGGCTGAATCGGCGTGGGATTCGTCCGGCACGACCTGCCAACGATCGAAAACGGTGGTACGATGACACGCTCGAACGCGGAGAAAACGGACGAATCGACCGAGGAACCGACCGGCGACCGGCTCGGTTTCGAACGGCGACCGCTCCTGAAAGCGGTCGGTGCCGGCACCGCACTCGCGGCCGGCGCCGGTATCACGACTGCTGGAGGGGACGAAGACGACGAATCCCACGAAGACGACGGGTACGACGGGACCGACGAGGGCGACGGCACCGACACGGCGTCCGAGACCCGGGAGATCCATCCCGTGTACGGCTATCCGGCGAGGGACGCCGCAGCGATTCCGGACTCCATCGAACCGGACCACGAAATCACGTTGGACGTCGCTCCACCCGGACCGGATCAGCCGCCGTTCCTCTACTTCGACCCCACCGGGCTTCGTGTCGATTCCGGTGACGTCGTGCAGTTCACGTTCGCCAGCCCCGACCACACCGTCACCGCCATGCATCCCGAGATCGGACTGCCCCAGCGGGTTCCTGACGGGGCCGAGCCGTTCTCGTCGCCCGTCCAGGGGCCGGGGTCGGCCTGGCTGTACCGCTTCGACCACGAGGGAGTGTACGACATCTACTGCGCTCCCCACCTCGATTTCGGCATGGTGATGCGGGTCGTCGTCGGAACCCTCGAGGAAGCGGAACTGCCGGAGTACGCGAGGACGGTCGAGGACCTGCCAAGCAGGGAGGACGTCAGTGCCGGGCTCAACGAGATGAGCGAGCAAAACGAGGGCTGCGAGTGGCCGAACCTGATGCCCGCCGGGATCCTCGGAACGGACGCGCTGGACGCGATGACCATCCAGAGAGCGGGTACGGTTCCGTTCAGCGCAGTCGTCGAGGAACTCGGCTACGAACTGATCGAAGCGCCCGAGGGACCACCCTCGGAAGTGGGTGAACCGACCGTCCGGGTCCGCGACCATCCCGACTACGGCGAGCTCCTGGTCGGCCCCGAGGGAATGACGGTCTACATGTTCGACCAGGATACACGGAATGCCGGCGAAAGCGCCTGTAGCGGTGACTGTGCGGACGCCTGGCCGCCACTAACTGTCGACGGCGACAGGGAGCCGGTCGCCGGCGATGGCGTGACCGCAGACCTCGAGACGTTCGAGCGGGACACCGGCGAGCGCCAGGTGACGGCGAACGGGTGGCCCCTGTACTACTTCTCGCGAGACGAGGAGCCGGGCGACGTCCAGGGACAGGGCGTCAACGACGTGTGGTGGGTCCTCCGACCGGACGGGACCCCGCTCAGGACCGACTCCGACGACTAGGAGCGAACCAACATTTTTCCGGGCCCCTCGAGCCGAGGTGGGTGAACTCGCCCCGCGGAGTTAGTGTAGTTCCCCGACGAAGGCCGTCGCGAGCGTCTCGAGCGCGTTCCGCAGGTGATAGTGGAAGGTCGTCTCGGAGATGTCCATCGAGTCGGCGATGTCGCCCGCAGTGCTCCGACGCGGCCACTCGAAGTAGCCGGCGTGGTAGGCGCGCTGTAGCGCTTCCTGCTGTCGGTCGGTCAGTCGGTCCGCGATCGACTGGCGGATCTCGATCGGCTTCTGGACGGGCCGATCGAATTCCCGCTGGGCGACCAGCGTCGACTTCGGGTACGCGGTCTGTAGCCGATCGGACAGCTGTCGGATGTCGGTCGTCTGCGGCGCTTCGATACAGAACCGCCCCCGGCCGTCGTCGGCGTATCCCGAGGTGAGCATCGCCCCGTGTTCTGCGAGTTCGGTGACCGCCGGGCCGTTCATCGCGAACTCGAGCAGTCCGGTCTCGCCTTCGTCGGCGACGACCCGCGCTCGCTCCACGTCCGGATCCGCCGTCGCGACCTCGCGGACGGCCGCCGGCTCGGCGCCGTCGACGGTGAGGTACACGCTCCACGTCCCCGACGCCGACTCGACGTAGCCGGTGATGTCGATTTCACACGCGAGGCGATCGGACGCCCGGACGAACACCAGCCCGGAGTCGGTGACCTCGAACTCGAGTTCGACGATCGTGTCCGCAAACAGGAGCGCGTGCTCCTCGATGGCGTTGATGGCGAAGCCGACAGCCTCGCCGAGAACCTCGAACCCGCTTTGCTCGCGCCGGCTGAACGCGAGCGGACGAGTCGCGTAGACGGCCAGGATGCCGTACGTCCGGTCGCCGTGGACCAGCGGCACCGCGGCGGCGGACTCGACGCCGCGCTCGAGGGCCGCGTCACGCCACGGTTCGAACGTCGGATCGGTCCGGATGTTCTGGCTCACCTGGACCTCGCCGCTTCGGAAGGCGCGGCCGGCCGGCCCCTGCCCGGTCTCCTCCCCCGCGGTCGTGACCGTCACGGTCTCGACGTACCCTTCGTCGATTCCGGCGTTGGCACGGGGAACGATCCGCTGCCCGCCCGTTTCGGGCGCACCGATCCAGGCGAACTGGTAGAGATCGGAGGTGGCCAGTCGATCGCAGACCGTCTGTTCGATCTCGGTCCGCGTCGGCGACGCGAACAGGTCACGGGTGATCTCGAGGAGGAGTTCGTTGATCCGGTTGAGCGTCTCGAGTTCGTCGCGCTGGCGCTCGAGTTGCCGTTCGCGTCGTCTGCGCTCCGAGATGTCGATGGCCATCAGGATCGCACCCTCGAACTCGTCGTCCCGGTACAGCGGGACGCCACGCCCGGTGAAGTACGCTTCCTTGCCGTAGATGGATTCGAACGGGAACTCGAACTCGATCGTCTCGCCGTCTTTGAGCCGCGTAAAGAGGTCGGCCTGCCCGGTCTCGGCGATCGACGGCAGGTCACGAATATCCGTGCCGATCGCCTCCGACTCCTGTTCGTTCTCGGGGAGGCCGATGATCTCTTCGGCCCGCTGGTTCTCGTACGTGATCCGCAGTTCGTCGTCGAGGCGGAACATCCCGAACGGTGCGTTCTCGACCAGTTCCTCGTTGAACCGTCGGGTGGTTCGGAGTTGCCGTTCGCGTTCCGTCCGGTCGGTGACATCGCGTGCGACACCACACCGATAGATCCGGCCCGTCTCGCGGTCCTCGAACGTCGTTCCGCGGAACTCGTGGGGGACTCGCTCGCCGTCTTTCGTGACGAGGTCGACCTGCCGGTCGCCGAGTTGGTCGAGGCAGCCGCCGGCGTCGGATCCGGAACCCGAATCGGAACCCCGTTCGCGTTCTTCCGGCGCGATCAGTTCCGCCGGCTCGAGTCCGGCGATCTCCGAATCCGTGTAGCCGGTCACCTCGCGGAGCGTTGCGTTCCAGAGAACCGCATCACCGTCCTCGTCGAAGACGTAAACGATGTCCTCGACCGCGTCGAACGCGCGCTCGAGCAATCGAGTGTGCTCTCGCGCGTCCCGTCCTGTCCGTTCCTCACCCGCGGCCTCGCGCGCGGTACAAACGTACTGATCGTCGGTCAATCGGGCGATCGACAGTTCGTGCGAAACCGTGGTTCCGTCCCGTCGCCGGCCAGTGATCGTCCCCCGCCAGTACCCCTCTGATCGACACGACGGGAGGATCTCCCGTTCCAGTCGGGATCGCTCGTCCTCCGCGAGACGGCGATCCCACGGTTCGCCGACCAGGTCGTCCGGACGCGAAAACCCGTATAGATCGGCGTACGCCGCGTTGACTGCCCCGTGTCGTTCGCCGTCGACGATGGCTATCGCGTCCGTCGACGCGGTCGACACTCGCTCCCGCTCCCGTATAGCCCCGGCTCCGTCACCCATAGTATGACATCCCCTAGCAAACAACTTAATGCCCGAGCCCCGCCGATCCCCGGCCTCGAGAGCTCCCAACACGGCGGTACGTGATCGACCGGGGCGGCTACTGTTCGGGCAGTCCCTCGATGACCTCCCGGTACTCGTCCTCCGGGAAGGCCTTCAGCGTCTCGCTGCTTATTGCCCCCGCTCGCGTGACGGTGAGCACGAGCTGGGCAGCGGTTTCGTCGTCCGGAGCCTCGATGACGGCCACGGCGTCGTACTCTCCGAACGTCAGATAGAACTGGTCGACCGTACTGTCCATCGATTCGGCCAGTTCCCTCGCGTTGGCGAGCCGATCCGGACTCTCGTCGATGTTCTGGATCCCCTGTTCCGTGTACTCCAGCAGGCTGATGTAGGTCGGCATGGGCTCGTTTAGGTCCATATTGACCGAAAAACACCCCTCAAACTATCTCTAGGCGGGGATCCCGTCGTTCTCGAGTCCCGCCTCTGAGGCGGAGCGGAGAGACGAACGACGAACGCTCGTTCGACCGTGATCGGGTTAACTCGACCAGGCTCTGGAAACCGGTCGCTCACGGATCAACTCGCGACAGAAGTAGTGGGTTGGGGCAGATTTGAACTGCCGACCTCCTCCATGTCAAGGAGGTGTCATAACCAGACTAGACCACCAACCCGCCTGGTTTTCTCCGTGGCGCGTCGCGCCACGTTGTCTGCACTCATTCGTTGCCGGCCACCATAATTGAAGGTTTCGAATCGGTCGCCGTACGCGAGGGATCACCACGGGAGGCTCCACCGGCACGCTTAAGTCCATGTACTCATTTGGACATTACAAGACAACTACGTACATTGGTGTTCACTATGCAGGATTACGTCGAACGCGTCACCGAAGGAGAGGATCTCACTCAGGCGGAGGCTCGAGCGGCCTCGAGCGCGGTGTTCGAGGACGCGACGGAGGCACAGATCGGCGCGTTGCTCGCCGCGCTCCGAGCGAAAGGCGAGACCGAAGCCGAGATCGCCGGCTTCGCGGAGGGGATGCGCGAGGCGGCGCGGACGATCACGCCGGACCGCGAGCCGCTGGTCGACACCTGTGGCACGGGCGGAGACGACTACGACACGATCAACGTCTCGACGACGAGTGCGGTCGTCGCCGCCGGAGCCGGCGTCCCCGTCGCGAAACACGGGAACTACTCGGTGTCGTCCTCGTCGGGCAGCGCGGACGTCCTCGAGGTCGCGGGCGTCGACGTCGAGGCCGAGCCGCCGGCCGTCGAAGGGGCGATCGAGGACGACGGGATCGGCTTCATGCTTGCGCCCGTCTTCCACCCCGCGATGAAGGCCGTGATCGGTCCGCGCAAGGAACTGGGTATGCGGACGATCTTCAACGTGCTCGGCCCGCTGACCAACCCCGCGGGTGCGGACGCCCAGGTCGTCGGCGTCTACGATCCGGACCTCGTCCCCGTACTCGCGGACGCCCTCGCGCGAATGGACGTCGAGCGCGCGCTGGTCGTCCACGGCGCGGGCACCGACGAAATCGCGATCCACGGCGAGACGACCGTCGCGGAGGTCGACGGCGAGGACGTCGAGGAGTACACGCTCGAGCCCGCCGATCTCGGCCTCGAGGAACACGACATCGATGACATCGCCGGCGGCACCCCCGAGGAGAACGCCGACGACCTGCGGGGGATCGTCGACGGGACCGTCGACGGCGCGAAACGCGACGTCATCCTCGCCAACGCCGGCGCGGCGATCTACGTCGCCGGCGAGGCCGACACCCTCGAGGAGGGTGCCGAAATCGCGCTCGAGGCAATCGAATCGGGCGACGCCGCGGCCAAACTCGAGCAGTTGCGGGCGAGCCCGGAAGCGGACGCGGAACCGGAACCGCGGGAGGCCCGATGACGATGCCGCCGGCGCGCGACGGTCGTACCCGGACGCGCACCAAAATCTGCGGGCTGACGAACGTCCCGGACCTCGAGACCGCCGTCGAGGCCGGCGCGGACGCGGTCGGAGTGGTCTGTGACGTCCCCGTCGAGACGCCCCGGGAGGTCTCGGTCGAACGCGCGAAGCGGCTCGTCGATGCGGCCCCGCCGTTCGTGACCGCGGTACTCGTGACGATGCCCGACGATCCCGGAGCCGCGATCGACCTCGTCGAGACGGTCGAACCCGACGCGGTTCAGCTCCACGGCGGGTTCGCCGCGGGTGATCTGGGCTACCTGCGTTCGCGGGTCGACGCGTCCGTTCTGTACGCGGTCGACGCCGACGAACCGGACGCCGCGAGCACCTACGACGACGTCGTCGACGCCCTGGTCGTCGACTCCGCTGACGAGGACGGCGGCGGCGGGACCGGCGAGACCCACGACTGGGATCGGACCCGAGAAGCGGCCGCGGACCTCGAGTCGCCGCTAATCCTCGCGGGCGGGCTTGAGCCGGACAACGTCGCCGCAGCCGTCCGGACGGTCGACCCGTTCGCGGTCGACGTCGCGAGCGGCGTCGAGGCTGCAGGTGGAAAAAAGGACGCCGACGCCGTCCGCTCGTTCGTCGAGCGCGCAGCGAACGCGACCGCCGATCGGAGGGTCGAGCCCTAGCATGTCGGTCGACTTCGATCTGGGTCGCGAGGAGTTCGTGGAGTACGCCGCCTCTGAGGACGAAGGCGGGAACGAAGACGACAACCGTCCCGTCGTCGTCCGCACCGTCGCCACCCTCGAGGTCGAGACGACCCCCCTGTCGGCCTACGCCGCGTTGACCGGGCGTACGCCGGGCAGCGACCGCGACCGGTCGCCCTACGCGTTCCTGCTGGAGAGCGCGGAAAAGACTGCCTCGAGCGATCCGGACGGCGCGTTCCGCCCGAGCACCGCTGGGGCCGAACGCCACGCACGGTTCTCCTACGTCGGGTACGATCCCGAGGCAGTCGTCACGGTCGAACCGGAGGGAACGAGCGTCGAGGCCCTGACCGAGGACGCACCCCTCGAGTCGATCGAGGTCGAGGGCGACGGCTCGGCCGACACCGTCGACGCGCTCCGGGCGGCCATGCCGGACGCACGACTCGAGAACGCGCCCGATCCGGGCCGCGATCGACAGCACCTCACCGGCGGCCTGGTCGGCTTTCTCGCCTACGACGCGGTCTACGACCTCTGGCTCGAGGAGGTCGGCGTCGAGCGGCCGGACTCCCGGTTCCCCGACGCGCAGTTCGTCCTGACGACGAAGACGCTCGCGTTCGACGAGCGCGAGGGGACGGTCTCGCTCGTCTGTACGCCGGTGCTCGAGGCCGACGACGACCCGGAGGAGGTCTACGACGAACTCCGCGCGGAGGCGGCCGCAGTCGCCGAGACGCTGCGGGCGGTCGGTGACGAGCGGCCGGACGCCGGCGGGTTCGTCCGCGAGGACGAGGTCGCGGGGTCGAAAGCGGCCTACGAGGAGAGCGTCCGGGCGGCCAAAGAGCACGTCCTCGACGGCGACATCTACCAGGGCGTCGTCTCCCGGAAGCGGGAGCTGTACGGGGACGTCGATCCGCTGGGGTTCTACGAGGCGATGCGCGAGGTCAACCCCTCGCCGTACATGTACCTGCTCGAGCACGACGACCTCACCGTGGTCGGAGCCAGCCCCGAGACGCTGGTCTCCGTGCGCGGGCGCGAAGTCATGTCGAACCCGATCGCGGGGACCTGTGATCGGGGGACGAGCCCGGTCGAGGATCGCCGGCTCGCCGGCGAGATGCTTGCCGACGAGAAGGAACGCGCCGAACACACGATGCTGGTCGACCTGGCGCGCAACGACGTCCGCCGCGTCTCGGAGGCCGGCACGGTCCGGGTCGACGAGTTCATGAACGTCCTCAAGTACAGCCACGTCCAGCACATCGAGTCGACGGTGACGGGAAAACTCGCCGCGGACGCGGATGCATTCGACGCGACGCGTGCCGCGTTCCCCGCCGGGACGCTCTCGGGCGCGCCGAAGATCCGCGCGATGGAGATCATCGACGACCTCGAGTCCGAACCCCGCGGGCTGTACGGCGGGGGCGTCGGCTACTTCTCCTGGACGGGGGACGCGGATTTCGCGATCGTGATCCGGACTGCGACGGTCGAGGAGGGCGTAACGCTACCCGACGCGGACGGACGACAGAAACGGGAACGGGAACGGGAACGGGATCGCATCACGGTCCAGGCCGGCGCCGGACTGGTGGCCGACAGCGACCCCGAAAGCGAGTACGAGGAGACCGAGAAGAAGATGGGCGGCGTCCTCGCCGCGCTCGAGCGGATCGAGGAGGACGTCGAGGCGACGACCGAGACCGCCGATGCGCTCGAGACCCCGGAGGTGAGCCGATGACGGCGAACGCGACGGTCGACGAGACGGAACCCGCCGACGAACGCGCCGAAACGCGGCGCGTCCTGTTCGTCGACAACTACGACTCCTTTACCTACAACCTCGTGGAGTACGTCAGCCAGCAGCCGAACACCGAGACCGAGGTGCTGAAAAACACCGCCTCGCTCGAGGAGGTGCGCGCAGCCGATCCCGACGGGATCGTCGTCAGCCCCGGTCCCGGCCACCCGAAGAACGACCGTGACGTCGGCGTCACGACCGACGTCCTCCGGGAGGTGAGCCCCGACGTCCCGACCCTGGGGGTCTGTCTCGGCCTCGAGGCGGCGGTCTACGAGTACGGCGGGACCGTCGGGCGAGCCCCGGAACCGATCCACGGGAAGGCATCCGCGGTGGACCACGACGGCGAAGGCGTCTTCCGGGGACTGGAGCAGGGGTTCCGGGCCGGCCGATACCACTCGCTGGTCGCGACGGCGGTGCCGGACTGTTTCGAGGTGACGGCGACGGCCGAACACGGATCGGAGACGCTCGTGATGGGCGTACGCCACCGCGAGCACTCGATCGAAGCCGTCCAGTTCCACCCGGAGAGCGTGCTCACGGCCGTCGGACACGACGTGATCGAGAACTTCCTCACGCTGCTGTAAGAGAAGAGGGACTGTGCCCCGATCGAGTTGCCGACTCCGCGTCCGTCTATCCCGAAACGCCGGGTAGCATCCCCAGCGTCCCGGTCGCATACAGCGCGGCGAGCACTATCGCGGCGACGATGCCGACGCGAACAGCCAGTTTGATCGCGATACGGATCGCGATGACGGCGACCGCGAAGGCCGCCAGCCCGGCCAACACGAGGAGGACCGTCGATCCGGTAAATGGTTCGAACATAGGCAACACCCCGTTCCGAAGGGACGTAATCTTTCTGGATATCGTGACAGACGCGAGCAAGCAACCGTCATCGAAACGAACGGGTAGAACTCTCGACTAGACCGAAAATCGTGGGAACGGCTTTCACTTTCAGTATGGTCTGAAAATCGTTAAGGCCTCCGCGCCCGTAGCCTCCGACAGGAGTCGACGCGACCGTTTCCGCGGTCGTCTCGGGGGGACAACCAGACCCAGTAGAGACGTCTGTGAAAAATAAATTGTATTAGTTCAATAAAAATGGGACAGCTAGGACAGCTTTATGGTGAATGCATGAATACCGAACCTTCGTCACGAATGATGAGAGCCAGGACCCGGACTGACGCCAGAATCGACACAGGCCGACCCGATAGCAGCGAGGTGAGCCACGCGTGAGCGAAAGCGAACTCTCCGCGGAGGAGCTTACCCTCCCGATCAAACGCACCGAGGGGGACACGCTCGAGGACCGTCTCACTGGTAACGCCTATCACAACATCCTCCCGGCCCGATATCTCCGGAAGGACGCCGACGGAGACCTCATCGAAGAACAGGAGGACCTCTTCGAACGCGTCGGGGAGAACATCGCGCTCGCAGAGGCCGTCTTCGAGGCCGAAAAACGAGACGTCGAGATCACGGTTACGCCGGATCAGCTCAAGCCCGACCACCCGCGGCGGGACGAACTCGCCGAGGAGGTCTTCGGCGCCGGCACGACCGCGGAAGACGACGACGAGGCGACTCTCTCGATCTACAACGTCAACAAGTTCGCCTACGAGACCGTCGTTCCCGAACTCCCCGACGAGATCCGCGACCACGTCGAGTCGGTTGCCGACGAGTTCCAGGGAATGATGGAGAACCTCGATTTCATGCCGAACTCGCCGACCCTGATGAACGCAGGGGACGAGCTTCAGCAGCTCTCGGCGTGTTTCGTCGACTCCCCCGAGGACGACATCGACGACATCCACCAGACCGCCAAGGAGGCCGCACAGGTCTTCCAGAGCGGCGGCGGCATGGGCTATGCCTTCTGGCGGCTTCGACCCTACGGCGACGCGGTCGGCTCGACCGGCGGCATCGCCAGCGGTCCGATCACGTTCATGCGCACGTACGACCAGATGTGTGAGACGATCGCCCAGGGTGGCGCGCGACGCGGCGCCCAGATGGGCGTCATGCGCGTCTCCCATCCGGACGTCATCCAGTTCATCCACGCCAAGAACAAGGACGTCTCGCTGGCCGAGACGCTGCGCCTGAACGACCCTGACGACTACACGCACACCTCCTTCCAGGAAGCCTTAGAGGAGGCCCGCGAACTCATCGACGACGAGGGAAAAGTCCCCAAGCACCTCCGGAACGCCGTCGAGGGCCACCTCTCGAACTTCAATATCTCCGTCGGCATTACCGACGACTTCATGGACGCGGTCAAAAACGACGAGGAGTTTACCTTTACCAACCCCCGGACGGGCGAGCCACACGTTGCGACCGAGGAGACGAAGGAACTCTACGAGATGTTCGGCCTCGGGGACCACGTCGAGGTCGGCGAAGAACTGTCGGTGCCGGCCGGGGAACTCTGGGACGACATCGTCGAGGGCGCCCACGAGAACGGCGAACCCGGTGTCATCTACCTCGAGCGCGTCAACAAGCAACACTCCTTCGACGTCGAGAAACACCCCGATCACCGTATCCTCGCAACGAATCCCTGTGGCGAACAGCCCTTAGAGGAGTACGAGGCCTGTAACCTCGGCCACATCAACCTCTCGACGCTCGCCGACCTCGAAGCGCCCGACTGGCGCGTCTGGTACGACGAACACGGCGACAAGTACGACGACCTCGAGGCCGCCGTCGACGCTTTCCTCGAGGAGGCCGTCGACTTCGAGGAGTTCGACCGCCGCATCGAGATGGGGACGCGCTTTTTGGAGAACGTCGTCACCATGTCGGACTTCCCGGTCGACAAGATCGAACAGAAGGTCCGGGAGATGCGCAAGATCGGGCTGGGCATCATGGGCCTGGCACAGCTGTATATCCAGCTGGGCATGGAGTACGGCAGCGAGGCCTCCAACGAGGTCGCACGCCAGCTGATGACCCACATCAACCACACCTCGAAGTGGACGTCCCACGAACTCGCCGAGGAACGGGGCAGTTTCGAGGAGTGGGACAAGTCCAAGTACGCGAACCCGACCGAGTACCGCGAGTGGTTCGAGCACCAGACCGGCCTCGACGCCGACGACTGGGCGGACGGGTTCCCGATCCGGAACCACAACACGACGACCATCGCGCCGACGGGCACGACGAGCATGGTCGGCAACACCACCGGCGGCTGTGAGCCGATCTACAACGTCGCCTACTACAAGAACGTCTCCGACGACGTCCAGGGCGACGAGATGTTAGTCGAGTTCGACGACTACTTCCTCCGTGTACTGGAGGACAACGACATCGACGTCGACGCGGTCAAGGAGGAGGCCAAAGAGCAGATGGCGACCAACCAGTTCAACGGCGTCGAGGGGCTCTCGACGGTGCCCGACGCCATCGGCGAACTGTTCGTCACGACCGGCGACCTCTCCGCGAAGGAACACGCCGGCGTGCAGGTCGCCTGCCAGGAGGGCGTCGACTCCGCCATCTCGAAGACTGTCAACGCGCCCAACGACTCGACGCTCGAGGACGCCAAGGACGTCTTCGAGTACATCTACGAACACGGCGGCAAGGGCGTCACCTACTACCGCGACGGCACCCGCTCGAAGCAGGTGCTGACGACCCGCGCCGACAACACCGACTTCGCCGACGAGACCGAAGCCGCCGAGGCGCTGGTCGAGCAGATCGACGAGATCTTCGGCGGCCTCGAGGCGTTCCTCGAGAACGAGGACGTCCAGGAACTGCTCGAGGACGAGGTCCCGACGATCGCGACGGACGACAGTGACGTCAAACCCATCGAGGTCGACTTCACCCAGAAGCGCGAGCGGCCCGACGCCCTGCAGGGCGTCAGCCAGCGCATCGACACCGGCTACGGCAAGGTCTACGTGACGATCAACGAGGATCCCGAGACCGGCCAGCCGTTCGAACTGTTCGCGAACATCGGCCACTCGGGCGGCTTTACCAACTCCTTCACCGAGGCGCTGGCGAAGGTCATCTCGACCTCGCTGCGCTCGGGCGTCGACCCCGAGGAGATCGTCGACGAACTCTGTGGGACGCGCTCGCCGAAAGTCGCCTGGGACAAGGGCGAACAGATCCAGTCGATCCCCGACGCCATCGGCACCGCGATGCGTCGCTACCTCGAGGACGAGATCGACAAGCCGTACCCGACCCAGCAGACGCTCGAGGAGTCGGCCGACGCGGGGGCAGCCGAGTACGACGGCCCGCAGACCGACGGCGGCGCCGCGGCGGCCGAGACCGCCGGTAGCGATACCGACACCGACACCGACGCGACGCAGGACCTCATCGACGCCGGCGAGTCCCCCGAGTGTCCCGACTGTGGCTCGCTGTCGCTGTACTACTCCGAAGGCTGCAAGACCTGCGAGTCGTGTGGCTGGAGCGAGTGTTAAGTAGCGGGTAGTTTTACCTCACCTCTCACTCTCCGTTCTCCTCTCCACTGCGATCCGAGATCCGAGCAGCGCGACGGTCGCCCGGAGCGCCGGCAGCATCGATCGGCAGGCGTCCTCAACGCCACTTCGCTCGAGCGCGGTTCCGAACACTTAGCACAGTCGAGAGCGAGGTGTACGACGAGATGAGCGATGGCGACGGCGACGGCGTCGGCGACCCCGACCACGAGGCCGAACGAGACCACGGCGGCCGCCCCTGTCCACACTGCGAGCGCCCACTCTTCAAGCGCCATTGCAAGTACGTCTGTCCTCAGCACGGCGTCGTCTACGACTGTGCGGACACCTTCTGGTGAGGTCTGGCCCCCGCTCGAGCGACCCGTCGTCTCCGGCGACAGTCACTCGCCGGAACCTATTTAGCCCAGAATCACCCTGCATCCAACGATGCGAATACCTACGGGCGTACCGGGGTTCGACGAGCTAGTCGACGGCGGGCTCCTGGAAGACCGGCTGTACATCGTCAGCGGACCGCCGGGAAGCGGCAAGACGACCTTCTGTTCGCAGTTTCTCACCAAGGGCGTCTTCGAGGGTGAGACGGCACTGTACCTGAGCATGCACGAGTCCAAGGAGGAACTCGTCACCGACATGTCGAACTTCGAGTTCGGCTTCGAGCAGGCGATCTCCTCGAGCCAGATGAAGTTCCTCGACGTCTTCGACGCGGAGGCAAAGCGGCTGTTCTCCTCGTCGTCGCGGACGGGCGCCGACTCGCCCGGCAGCGTCGAGAACCTCTCGAACAAACTGGTCTCGTTCGTCGAGTCGAAAGGCGTCGACCGGCTCGTCATCGACTCGACGATGCTGCTCGAGTACTACTTCTCGGACGACGTCGACGAGCTCGTCACCTTCCTGACGAAGCTCAAGCGTTCGGACGCGACCGTCCTCCTGATCTCGGAGATGACCGATCCGACCTCCTACTCGGACGGTCACTACCTCGCCCACGGGGTCGTGTTCATGCACAACTACCTCGAGTCCGGCGGGATGACCAGGGGCGTCCAGATCATCAAGATGCGCGGCACCCAGATCGACTGCGACATCAGGGAGGCCGAGTTCACCGATCGGGGACTGCGCGTCAAGCCGAACGAAAAGATCCAGTCCTGATCCCCGATGTACGAGCGCACTTTCGGTACCGACTGGGAGACGATCGACGACCGGGACCGGATCGTCCGGCGGGCGTTCGCGCTCGGGGTCGCCAAGGAACTGGGCGAGGAGTTTCCCGGCGAACTGGAGCGACTCAGCGATGAGATCGACACCGCTTACGACCGGAGTTTCGTGGAAATCGCATACCAGAAGGGGCGTGAGAAGGCGGGCAACCTGAAGCCGACCGCCGACGGCGAGACCCACGTCTGGGAGGAACTCGTCGAAGAGAAGACCACGATCGATCCCGACGCCCAGCCCGACGGGGTCGACCTGGACGAGACGATGGATCTGCCCGACCCCCTCGAGGGTATCGACATCGCCCGCTATCAGGTCGACAGCCGGGACCGGGTCCGCCGACCGAGTTTTCTCGAGCGCGACGGCGGGGGCGACCGCGGCTCCGACCCCGGGAACCGGGGGAAAGACGGCGACCGGAGCCCGTTCGGCCACTCCCCGAGCGACGACCGTCGCCGACGGTTCGACGATGGAAACGGGACCGGGAACGGGACCGGGACCGGTGCCGAAGCCGAAGACGGCAATGCCGGCGGTGACGGGGACGCGGACGACGCGAACCCCGGACCCGACGACGAAATCGGCGATGCAGGCCCCTGGGAACCGGACTCGAGCCACGGTGACGAGGAGGCCGACAATCCCGACCGGCCGGATCGCTGACCGGCCTAATCGGACTGCGACGGCCGACTCGAGCGCGAATCGGCCGATTCTACAGCGAACCGACCGCGAAGCGCCCGGTACGCCGGCCCGGCAAGTAACAGCACAGCGCCGAGGCCACAGGCGACGGACAGCGCGAGGCCGAGATCACCGAGGCCGTCCGTCGTGACGGTCGCGGCCGACGCGCCCACGACCACCGCAGCGACAGTCCACGGGAGTTCGCCCGCGACCGTTCCGGCCACGAAGTGACGGAGTCGAACGCCGCTCGCTGCCGCTGCGGCGGTCGCTATGTCCGACGGAATCGGAGCCAGCCGCGAGGCGGTCACCCCCCGAAACTGTCCTGTGGCCCCGTAGTATCGGTCCGCGACGGCACCGGCCCGCTCGAGCAGGGGTTTCGACCGATCGGCGTCGCCAGTACACTCGGAGCGGGAGTCAGCCTCCTCAGCTTCCCCAGAACGGAACCGACGAACGGCGAGGAAGACCGGGAGAACGGTCGCGACCACTCCGAGGAGCGCGATCGGGACGCCGACTGCGATCCCGTAGCCGTAGCCGACGACGACCGCGAGCGGGGTCGTCGGCCAGGCCAGCGCCGGCCGGGCGAGGTAGAGCCCACCCACGACGAGCCCGAAGCGGTACGGATCGGCCGCCAGCGACTCGAGTCCCCCCAGGACGTCGCCGGGAGAGACTGCCAGCCCCGCGAGAACGAGTGCCCCGACGGTCAGCGCGCCGAGGAGCGTACGGATGGATCCTGACGAGGATCGCAGCGAGGGCGGCGACGGCAGGGACGGCGACATCGATTCGACCGCGGATTTCGACTCGAGGACCGAAGCTTTTGTGTCTCCGTCGAACGCCCAGTGTCGTCTCCGGACCTCGAAAGAGAGTAGTCGCTCCGGGCCGACGTCTCCGGCGATGGCCGACGAGGGCGACGAACCGGCGACGGCGAGGGAACCGGACACGACGGCCGGAGCGGGACGGACCGACGACGACCCCGAGGGGGACGACCGCCATCGCCACCGTCACCCCGACGACCGGGTCGAACTCGGGCTCGCCCTCCTCGCGCGACTCGAGCACGAGTCGTTGCCCCTGCCCGAGGCGGTCGACCGGATCGAGACCGTCACGACCGATCCGACCGCCACTCGGACGATCCTCGACGAGGCCGAACTCCGCGGGATCATCGACCGCGAGGACGGGATCGTTCGCCCGAAGAGCCGCCAGTACGTCAGCTTCGATCGCGACGTCATCACCAAGGAGGGCGAGTTCACCTGCCGGCGCTGCGGGTCCGGGCTCTCAACCGGCTATTTCGTCGACCTCGAGGCGGGCGAACTCGGTCCCTTCGGGTCCTCGTGCATTCGAAAGGTGACGGGCCGGGAGTGAGTCCACCGTCGGGCCCGCAGTCGAACGAACCCACCAGAGTTTTGGGTGTCGTCCTCTCTCACACGGATACCGCATGACCGACTTCGGTTCCATCGATCTCGATCGCTTCGATTCTAGACGCTCGACCGTCTACGGCAACCGCGGCATGGTCGCGACGAGCCAGCCGCTGGCCGCCGAAGCCGGGCTCTCGATCCTCCGGGACGGTGGCAACGCCTTCGACGCCGCCGTCGCCACCGCGGCCGCGCTCAACGTCGTCGAACCCACCTCCACGGGGCTTGGCGGCGACGTCTTCGCGCTCTATCGCACCGCCGACGGCGAGGTCGGCGCGATGCGTTCCTGTGGCTACGCGCCCGAAGACGCCACCATCGAGAACGTTCGCGGGACACTCGAGGAGGCCGACGAAGACGAACTCGAGGCGTACTACCCCGAATCCCGCGGCTACGCCGTCGACAGCGACGACGAGGCCGACGACCTCGAGATGCCGTTCCTCGGCCCGCACGCGGTCACCGTTCCCGGTACCGCTCGCGGCTGGGAGACGACCGTCGAGGAACTGGGTCGAAAGTCCCTCGCCGACGTGCTCGAGCCCGCAATCGGCTACGCGACGGAAGGCTATCCCGTCTCGGAGGTCATCGCCCACCACTGGAGCGGTGCCGAGGACCTGTTCACCGACGAACACGCCCGCGAGGCGTACCTCTTCGACGGCGACAGTCCCGATCCCGGACAGACCGTCACGCTGCCCCGACTCGGCGAGTCGCTCCGCAAGATCGCCGAGCGGGGCGCCGACGTCGTCTACGAGGGCGAGATCGCGGACGCGATCGTCGAGGAGATCCAGTCCGCCGGCGGGTTCATTCGCCACGAGGACCTGGCCGACTTCGAACCCGAGTTCGTCGACCCCGTCAGCACGACCTACAACGGGACCGAAGTCTACGAACTCCCGCCGAACAACCAGGGACTGCTCGCCCTCGAGGCGCTGAACATCGCCGAGGAGATCGGCGCGGGCGAGCACGACTACGACTCGGCCGAGCGGATCCACGCCTTCGCGGAGGCAATGAAGCTGGCGTTCGTCGACGGCCACCACTACGTCACCGACCCCGAGTTCGAGGAGATCCCGCCGCTGGCGTCGAAGGAGTACTCCCGCGAGCGCGCGTCCGCGATCGGGAATTCGCCCATCTCGAACCCGGAGGTCGGCGTCCCGAACGCCAACGCCGAGGACGCCGACACCGTCCTGCTGACCGTTGGCGACGAGGAAGGCAATCTGGTTTCCTACATCAACTCCCGGTTCGCCGGCTTCGGGAGCGGACTCGTCGCCGGCGACACGGGCATCGCCCTGCAGAACCGCGGCGCGTCGTTCTCGCTCGATCCCGACCATCCCAACAGCTTAGAGCCCGGCAAGCGCCCGTTTCACACTCTGGTTCCGGCGGTCGCGAAGCTCGACGAGGACGACTGGATGGCCTTCGGCGTCATGGGCGGTTACATGCAGCCCCAGGGCCACCTCCAGGTCGTCTCGAACCTGGTCGACTACGGGATGAACCCGCAGGCGGCGCTGGACGCGCCGCGCTGGCGCTACCGCGAGGACGGGACGATCGGCGTCGAGGAGCGGCTCCCGGCGAAGTCGAAACTGGCACGGAAGGGCCACGACGTCGGCGTCCTCCCGCCCGTGATGTTCGGCGGAGCACAGCTAGTTCGTCGGAAGGGCGACACGCTCGCCGGCGCGACCGAACCCCGGAAGGACGGCGTCGCGATCGGGTTCTGATCGCCCGGAAGGGCCACGACCGGAACCGAATCGATCGCTCGAGGGTCCGTCCGACGGGTACGCTCTCGACCACTCGAGGCCGCTCGAGACCCTCGAGATCCTCGAGAACGGAGAACGCGCGACGACGACTCGACGGACCTCCATCTCGGAACGGCGTCGAGACTCCAGTTCGAACGTGACTGTCGTAAAAGTGCCCGGGGAGGGCTCCGAACCCTCGATCTCCGCATGTCCCAGGTCCGAGGCTCGGCGGTCCTCGTGGGGACACGGAGGCTTCCAAGGCGAACCGCACCGAATCTCTGAACCCTATGAGTGCGGCGCTATGTCCAGCTAAGCCACCCGGGCTCACTCTCCCGTAGTGCGGTCTTTCTCTTTAACCTTCTCATTCGGAATCGTCGTGCAACGGGGACCCACGGATTTATCACAGGCCCTTACGAAAACCGCTGCATGAACGTTCCCGGCATCGTACAGTCTGCTCTCGATGGCGAGGAGATCGCGGCACGAGTTTCTCTCGGCGGCGACGACGAACTCTTCGTTACTTCCTCCAGCACGCTCGTCTATCGCGCGGACGGTCTCCTGAGCGACGAATCTGTCGACGAGTACGGCCACGAAGCCGAACGGCTCACCCTCTCTGAGGGCCGACGCAAGACCAAGTTCACCCTCGAGTATCCCCTCGAGGGCTCCCGGGAGTTCGCGATCCCCTCGGGCAAGACCGACGCCGTTCTCCACCCGGTGCTTGCCGGCGTGCTCAACGGCAACGACATCACCGACCCCGGCGAGACGGTCGTCCAGACCTACCGATTCAGCGAACTCACGCTGATCGTCACCAGCGAGCGGCTGGTCAAACACATCGGCGAGGCAGTCTGGGACGAGGATTACGAGGAGTACCACTTCTCGGACGTGACCAATTTGGCGTTCGAGGACGGCAGCGTCGCAACCCAGATCGTCCTCACCGTCGACGGACGGCCCCAGCGGATCAAGGCCCCCAACGACGAGGCCAACGATCTCCGCGAGCGACTCAAGCGGGCCTTGTTCGACTACCACGACGTCTCCTCGCTCGAGGAACTCAACGAGACGGTCGGCGGCCAAGAGGACGACGACTCCGCGAGCGCCAGCGCCAGCGCCGGCAGTTCCTCGATGGACTTCGGCGACGGCGTCGATCCGCTCGACGCGGATCCGCCCGAGCCCGACGACCGAGAGACCGTCGACGCGGACGTAAACGGCGCCGCACAGGGCCAGGGCCAGCCCGTCGACGGCTCCGGCCAGGGGTCGAACTCGAACGGGGCCATCGGCGCCGCCGACTCGAGCACGCCTCAGAGCCGCAGTACCGCCCAGGAGACCGCTACGGAGTCGACGGCCGGGTCGATCGGTTCGGCGGAGAACGACGCCGGGTCCCGACCGTCGACCGACGAACCGGAGCCCATCGAGACCGGCGACGTCTTCGAGACGGCCGATACGTCTACCGAAACCGCCGACGAACCCGAGCCACGGACGGATCCGGAACTGCTCGAGCGCATCGAAGCCCTCGAGACCGCCGTCGAACGCCAGAGCGACCTCATCGAGCAACAACAGGGGACGATCGAGCAGTTGATCGAGGAGCTTCGGCAGGGCCGATAGTTCGGCCCCAGCCGCGACGAGCAGTAACGGGACGGACGTTCAGTTGCGAGCCGTCTCCGTGTCGATTCGGTCCTCTACCGAGAGCGGCGCGTGTTCGACCCGGTAGCCGGTTCCGGACGTCCAGTCCGAATTACCACGGGTTCCGGTTCCGGTTCCGGTTCCGGTCTCGGAGGGTTCGGCCGCCGTCCCCTCTTCAGAATCGATTCGTTCACTTACGCCCTCGAGCGGGTCCTGGTCGACACCGACGACCTCGCGTAACCGGAGCCCGCGTTCCATCTTCGTCACCACGGGTGTGTCGTAGTACTCCGCCTCGTACTCGAAGCCCTTCCCGGCTTCGCGGCGTTCCTCGACGAACTCGCGGTGGCGCTCCAGCCGCGCCCGCCCGACCGCCCGCGAGAGTTCCGGGACGTCCCCGATCCGGTCCTCGAAGACCTCGAGGAACTCCGGCTCGAGTTCGTACCCTGCGGAGTGTCGCCCGGCGCACATCGCCGCCAGCGTCGTCGTCCCCGTCCCCCAGAAGGGGTCGAGCACGGTGTCGCCGTAGGCCGAGTACATGCAGATCAGCCGGTAGGGGATCTCGAGCGGGAACGCCGCCGAGCGGTCCCGAAGGTCGCCATCGTCGTCGCCGAAGTCGAGGTCCTGCAGTTCGCCCCTGACCTCCGTCCAGACGTCCGAGAACCAGCGGTTGCGCTCCTCCCAGAAGTACGCCGCCTCGTAGCGCCGGTCGGCCTTCGGCTCGAAGCCGCGTTTCGCCTCGCCGTTTCGGAAGATCAGCACGTATTCGTGCTCGAGGGTGACGTAGGCGTTCGGCGGGAGGGTGCCGCTGCCCATGAACTTCGCGGCGCTGTTGGCCGGTTTTCGCCAGAGGACGTCCGGGAGCGGATCGAATCCGCGGGACTCGAAGGCCTCGAGCACGCGGGCGTGGTTGGGGTAGACCCGGAAACTGTCGTCGAGCGTGCGCGTCGCGTCGCCGACGTTGACACAGACGATGCCGCCGTCGACCAGCACCCGCTCGAGTTCGTCCCAGACCCGATCGAGTTGCGCGTGCATCGCCTCGAAGGCCCGACGGCCGTCGCCCGACTCGAGCGCGTCGCCGACCGCAGGATCGAGCTCGGCGAAGAGGTCGTCCCACATCTCGATCATCGGATACGGCGGCGACGTGACGACGAGTTCGACGGAATCGTCCTCGATCCCGGACAGTTCCCGGGCGTCGCCGACGAACACTCGATGGGTCGTCTCCATTGGCTTCACACTGTCGGCGTCGCCCCCTTAGCTCCTTCGTCAGCGAGAGCGGTCGACGGGTCGAGTCCGGACGACGTACAGCCGACTCCTCCTCGACAGTGACCGAATCCCGAACACCGCGAACGTGTATCCCGCTAAAAGCGACCCCGAGTCTCGGGGCGGTTTTACTCCTCGGCTTCGTCCGATTCGGCTTCCTCGTCCCCTTCCATCGCTTCTTCTTCCTCTTCGGCTTCCTGCTCTTCTTCCTCGGCCTCTTCCTCCTCTTCGTCGGACCCGATGTCCGTCGCCGGTTCGAACTCCTCGATCGGCTCCCACTCCTCTTCTTCGCCCTCGGAGAGGCGGCGGCGAAGCAACACGGCAGCGCCGAGCAATGCGAGACCGAGAACGAGCCGCGAGAGCAGCGACGATTCGTCCGCCTCTTCGCTGGGTTCGTCGCCGTCAGGTTCCGCCTCGGCCTCCTCTTCGCTCTCCATCACGTCCTCGATGATCTCGGGCTCTTCGATGTCGACCCCTTCGATGCTCTCGAGCCCCTCGAGTTCCTCGAGCGAGCGCCCGGAGAGGTCCAGATCTTCGGAGCTACGACCCGCCAGGTAGCCAAGCGCCGCACCGAGTCCGAAAACCGCCCCCGCAACCGGGAGTCGGCTCGAGCTCCCGCCTTCGGACTCCTCGACGGCCTCGAGGATCGAGTCCCGCAGCGGGCTGTCGAGTCCTTTACCGACCGCTTCCTTGACGACGACCTCGGACAGCGTCTTGTCCTGTTGTTCCGTTTCCGGCATAATTCGGGTCGACCACTTCCCGGCACATAATCCTGTTCAACGTTTCTACTTGTTCGTGGAGGAACGAACGGCGTTAAAAGCGTCTTACCGTCGGTAAGATCGTATTACCAGCCGGGATTCGTCGACCGTATCCACGGCCAGGAACGGTCTACACCGAGTACGGGAACGCTGTACGGACACCACAAACGGATCATGCCGGCCGTCGCCGACCGTTCGTCGAACCCGACCCACAGTGCCACCGGACGATCGCCTCGAGCGTGCGATGCCTCGATCGGCGAGGGAAATCGATCGTTACCCGCGTATCAAGGGCCTCGATGCCGCGTTCAAATCCTGGTAATGTCTCGCATAACGAAACGGGTAGCGGTGGAAGAACGGGTATGAGCGTCATTCGCCAGCCCGGCGTTCTCGGTCGAGCGACCCGGCGACGGGTCGTCGGGACGACCGCGGCGCTTTCGGCTGCCGCCCTGGAGACGGTCGCCGTCGGGCTCTGGTTCTGGCTGCTCGTGGGGTCGAAAACGACGTCGACGGCGCTTGCCGGGCTCGGGATCCTCTTCTGTGGGGCGCTCCTCCGGACGAGCCTCTTCGAGGCGACCGTCAGCCAACTCGGGGATTTCCTTCACCCGCGACGCCTCGGAGCGGCCGTCGCCTGGACCGCGAGCTGGGTCCTCTGGCTGCTCGTCGCCGACACCGTCGGCGGGATCACCGGCATCGTCGCCGCGACCGCTGGACTCGTCGGCTTGCTCGTCGTCCAGTTCGCGTTCGAACGACGTGCGTTCCGCGTTCGAGGCGGCCGCGGTCTCGTGTCGCCCGCGACCCTCGCCCCAGCGGTCGCCCTCGCCGTCGGCGCGGCCGCCTTGCTCGCCTCGGGACGGGTCACCGAGTGGACGCTCGTCTCGCCACCGATCTCGCTTGGGGTGACGACGTTCGTGATCCGGATCGAGGCGATCCACGTCGGTCTCGTCCTGTTCGCCTTCGCCGCGTTTCTCGCACACAAACAGCGGTTCCAGCGGCTACTTAGCTACGACGGCGAGCGGTTCTGAGCCGATTCGCCGATCGTCACCCCGTCACTTCCCTTCGGCCCCGACGTTCTGGTCGCTCTCGAAGGAATCCGGATCCGGCTCGATCGTCGCGTACTGGACTGCGCGCACGCCAAGCGTCGCGACCCGCTCCTCGAGATCGGGGTCGACGAACGCCCCGTCCTCGAAGGCCGACCCGGATCGCGGGACCGCCGCCTCGTGGGGGATTACCCAGGCGTTGAGCGCCCGACAGACCGAGCGCAGATGCTCGAGCGCCGCCACCGGAAAGGCACCGCCCGAGACGGCGAGCAGGCCGACGGTCTTCCCCTGGAACTCGTCGAAGCCACAGTAATCGAGTGCGGTCTTGAGCGGCGACGAGTACGAGCCGTGGTACATCGGCGAACCGAGCAGAACGGCGTCGGCAGCCCGGATCCGAGCGGCGAGCGTGTCGGCGTCGCCGGCCGCCGAGCGGTCCCGGTCGGCGTCGAACGTCGGGAGGTCGTGCTCCCGGAGGTCGACCAGTTCAGTCGTCGTGTCCGAACCCGTACGCGCTGCCGCCTCGAGCGCACGCTCGAGGGCGATCCGCGTCGTGCTGTCGTCCCGGAGGCTCCCACAGACGCCGGCAATGCGAACGTTTGCCATACGACTGTCGACGACGGCCGGGTGGAAGTCGTTGGTGGCTGAACGCTGAAGCCGGGGTCGACGGCCGATCGGTGGTCGTCCGTCAGTCGTCGATCCGTACGTGCGTGAGGTGGTGATCGCGGAACAGGATCCCGACTGCGGCCGGGTCCCGATCGCGACGCGAGTCGAGGTCGTCGACGTCGACGGTCGTGGAATCGCCCTCGGAGACCGTGCCGTCGCCGTCCCAGTCGGTCGGCTCGGGACTGAGGGGCTCGACGATCACGGCCAGGTCGGCCGCATCGATCCCGTCACCGCCGGCGTGTTCGACGGTGATCTCGTCGTCGTCCGCGTCGTAGTCGACCTCGAATTCGGCGTCCGGGACGACCACGTGGTTGCGGACCTCGCGGGGCTCGTCCGGCACGACCCAGCGGAAGCTCAGTTCGGTTCCGGCCTCGAACTCACCGAGTTCGATCTCGTCCTCCGCCGTCAGCGTGTCGTGTCGATCCGACGGCTGGACGTCGGCGGGTTCGCCGTCGACGAGGATCTCGAAGTTGTCCGCGTCTCGAGTCGTTCGTTCGTGGTAGACGGCGACGAGTCCGTCCTCGTCTCCGTCCCCGTCCTCGCTCCCACGGTCCTCGACGGAAAACGCCCAGCGTGGCTCCGGGGTGAACCGGAAGATCGAGCTCCGGGACGAGTAGTTCTCCCCTTCCTGGACCAGCATGACCGAAATCCTGTCGTCGATTTCGACGTCCTCGAGGACGATACTGTCGCCGTCGGTCAGGCTGTCGTACTCCTGGGCGAACAGGTCCTCGTCGTCGCCGGACGACCTGCTGCCGCGCTGGCTGACGGTCAGATTCGACGGGTCGGCCGGCTGTTCGCCGGTGTAGACGATCTCGACCTCGTCGGTATCGGGGTCGTACTCGGCGTCGAACGCGCGCCGGCCGACGGTGACACGGCCGAGCCCGTACTCGGTGTCGTCTCCGCCCTCCCACACGAGTTCGACCGTCGCGAAGGGATCGGCCTCGACCGTGAGGTCGTCGCCGGGCGCGAACGTCTCGTACTCGTCCGCCGGCTGGACGGGCGCCGGCTCGTCGGCGATCCGAAGCTCGAGGTCGTCGGCATCGATCTCGTCGCCCTCCTCGTAGTCGGCCGTAACTGTCCCCGCACTGTCGTCGTAATCCATGTCGATGCGTGCGTAGGGGCGGAGGACCCGTTCCGTGACGACGACGGGGTCGTCCGGCTCGAGCCACTCGACGGCGACGTGTGTTCCGTGGTCCAGCTCGCCGAGTTCGACCCGGTCGTGTTCCGACAGCGTGTCGGTCACGTCGCTGAACTGGACGTCCGCGGGTTCGTCCTCGACCAGCACGCGGAACTCGTCGGCGTCGCGGTCGATGTCGCCCCAGTACCTCGCGACGACGGTTTCCTCGCGCCGCGAGAGGTGCATTCTGGGCGGACGAACTCTGACGGACGACAGCGATCGCTGGCCACGGTTCGGATTGGCCGGTACCGACAGCTCCAGGGAGACGCGGTCACCAAGGGTGACGCCGTCGACCGTGATCGTCTCGCCGTCGACAAGCGGTCCGTCGACGTCGAGATCACCCCGATCCAGATCGTACGAGCCGTCGTCGTCGCTCCGGTGGACGAGCTCGACGAGGTCGGAATCGACCTCGAGGCCGCCGGTGTAGGTGAACTCGACCGTCTCCTCGTCGGGGTCGTACTGCCCGTCGAACGACTCCGCGCCGACGACAGTCGTATCGTAGTAGTAGTAGACGTCCGCTTCCTCGTCGAACCAGCGCAGTCCGACGTCCGCGAGCGGACCGGTCTCGAGTTCGAAGGTATCTCCCTCCGTGAACGTGGCATACTCGTCGGCGAGCTGGTCGTCGGCGAGGTCGCCGTCGCGCCAGACCTCGAGCGAGTCGGTCTCGATCGGCTCCCCGCCGACGTGTTCGAACGTCACGACGCCTTCGTCGGCGTTCGAGCGAGCCCGAACGCGCGCATCGGGTGCAGCCTCGCGGTCGCGTTCCGGGGGTTGCTCGACCACCGCCTGGACGTAGACCACGTCGTCCGACCGATCGATCGACGTCTCGAGGATTTCGTTCCGCTCGATCGACTCGACTCGGTCGACGATCCACTCGTCGTCGACGTGGGCTCCGGCGTCGGGATCGAGGTGAAGGACGTAGTCGTTTTCGAGGGTGTCGCTGTCGTCCTCGCGAGCCATCGGCGCGGTCTCGAGACCCACGCCGAACGCCTCGACGACGTCGCCGTCGAACTCGTTGTGGGGTACCTCGGAGACGTCCGGGACGAAGGTGACGTACGACTTCGACTCGAGGTGATCGAACGTGGTGCTGGCCGTCTCGGGATCGGCGAGGATCGTCTCGGTGTCCTCGTCGTCGGCGGCCTCGAGGGCAGCGTCGACGATTTCGTCGCCGTCGTCGCCGGTCGCGACCACGAGCGCGCCTTCGGCGGCCGCGACCGGTTCGTCGTCGACCTCACCGACCGTCCAGCCGTCGAGGTCCGCGTCGTCGCCGACGTCGGGCGCGTCGAACTCGCCAGCGACGACGCTGAGTCGCGTCTCGTCGTCGGTGACGACCACGACCAGCTCGGCGACTGCGTCGGCGTCGATATCCAGTTCCTCGAGCACCTCGTGTCCGCCCAGATAGAGGGGAGTGGAACCGGCGTCGTCCACTCGCGAGTAGACGACGTGTCGGTAGTTCGCGTCGAGGGCCGATTCGCCGGGGACCAGTTCGAGTACGGACTCGAGATCGGACGGGAGGGAGGGCCGATCGTCGTCGGCGTCCGTCGCTGCGCCGGTGTACCCGGAGAGGGCGATCGCTGCGACGGTACCGCTGCCGACGATCATTTCACGTCTTCGCATACCGATCCGTTCCGTACCTTTCCCCTTCAATCCATTGGAAAGCTAAAACGTATATTTTACCGATATTTCACGAGAGGTAATCACACACTCGACGAGACGGACCGAGCCGACGTCCGGAAGCGATATCGACCGTTAGCGGCGCAGACGCGCGACCACCGACTCGCCGTCTCGATCGAGTTCGACGAGTTCTTCGTCTGCGAGATCTGCGAGGAGTCCCTCGAGCCACTCCCGGCCGTACTCGCCGTCGGGTGCGTAGTCGACCCGGATACGCGGCCCGAGTCGATCCAACTCGAGTTCGTTGTACTCCTTGAGCGTCGAGATGATCCGTCCGCGGAACTGGCGGCGGCTCCCCTCGAAACTGGGCTGGGTGGGGACGTCGGGCGCGGTGAAGTCGCCGGTTTCGTAGGCCGAACACCACTCCCGCCAGGGACAGCCGGCCTCGTCACACCGGGGCGTCTGCCCGCAGGCGACGCCGCCCAGTTCCATGATGCCGTTGTTCCAGACCCGCGACCGCCCCGCGGGCATGAGGTCGTTCGCGGCGTCCTCGAAGACCGAATCGTCGTCCGGAACGTCGAACGCCCGATAAAGGACCCGTTTGACGTTCGTGTCGACGACCGCGTCCCCGTTGTTGAACGCGAAACTCGCGACCGCGTTCGCGGTGTAGGGGCCGACGCCCATCAGTTCCTGCAGTTCGGCGGGCGTCTCGGGGAACTCGCCGCCGTACTCGGCTTCTATCTGGGCGGCGGCTTCGTGGAGATACTTCGCGCGGTTGTTGTAGCCGAGGCTGTGGTCCGTCCAGAAGCCCACGACGTCGGCCCTGTCGGCGGCCGCCAGTTCGGCCGTCGTCGGCCAGCGCTCGAGGAAGGCTTCCCAGGCCTCGACCACCCGGCCGAGCTGGGTCTGCTGGCTCATCACCTCGCTGACGAGGATCGCGTATGGATCGTCGGTGCGTCGCCACGGGAAGTCGCGGTGGTCGTCCTCGTACCACTCGATCAGCGCCGTCCGGACGGCCTCGAGGTCGTCGGGGAACGACGGCTCCGGCGGCGACTCCGTGTCGGTCATCGCCGGAAGTTAGGATGGCGCGGGTTTAGGGGTGATGGTCCGTCCCGCCCGCAAAACCGGTGGCAAACCCCGACGGAGAGCCACAGTCCTAAGCCGCCGGAACCGTTCGATCCAGGTATGCGAACGCTGGCACAGAACGCACGACTGGCACTCTTGCTCGAGGTCGCGGGCACACCAAAGCCGGGTAACGTCGACCGCCGGCGGGACCTCGAGGAGTTGCGGTTCGACCACTTCCTCGCGGGAACGGTCGGCACGGAGCGTGGGCTCGAGCTGGCCCAGGAAGGCGAGCCCGTCGGGCGGGCCTTCGAACGAGCGGTCGAGGGAATGGCGGCCCAGGGCGGCGGTAACACGCAGTTCGGCGCGTTGCTGTTGGTGGTGCCGCTGGTCCGGGCCGCCGCCGGGTCCGAGCCGCTCTCGCCCGGAGCCGCCGAGGACGTCGTCGCCGACACGAGCGTCGCGGACGCCGCGGGTTTCTACCGCGCGTTCGATCACGTCGACGTCTTCGTCGACGAACCGTCCGCCGACCTCGAGCCGCTGGACGTTCGGCGCGGTTCCGACGCCGTCCCCGCGCTCGAGGAACGCGAACTGACCCTGCTCGACGTGATGGAGCGAAGCGTCCCCGGCGACGACGTCGCCCGCGAGTGGACGACGGGGTTCGAGCGCTCGTTCACCGCGGCGGATCGGCTCGCCGAGGCTGACGGCCCGGCAACGGATCGTGCTGCGGCGGTCTTCCTCTCGTTGCTCGCGGAGCGGCCGGACACCCTGGTCGCGAGCCGCCGGAGCGAATCCGTGGCCCGAGCGGTCAGCGACCGCGCGGCTGCACTCGACGAGCGGGACGCCCTCGAGACCGACCCCGACGCCGTCGAGGAGTTCGCCGACGACCTCGTCGAGCGCGGCATCAACCCCGGGACGACGGCCGACCTGACCGCGGCGGGACTGTTCATCGCCCTCGAGAACGGGAGGGTGACGGTATGAGCGAGTCCGGGGCCGACTGGCCCATCTCCCTCTCCGGGGTCACCGAGACCGTCGTCACGACCCTCGGCCCGAACGGGAAGTGGAACGCGGCCGCGCTCGGCCTCTTCGACGGCGACCCCGCCACCGCGACGACGTGGGGGTCGACGCGCACGCGCGGGAACTTCCACCGGCAGGGCGAGGGGTACGTCCAGTTCGTCGACGACCCCGTCGTCTTCGCGGACGCCGCGCTCTCGATCGACGAGTACGACGACCCCGTCCTCGAGGCCGCCTGTGCCTGGACGCGGGTCGATGCGACGCCGATCGAGACCGGAACCGACGCGGGCACCGAATGGGAGCGCTGGGAACTCGAGCCCGTCGAGTCCGCCGTTCTGGAGCGAACCGTGCCGACGATCGATCGCGGATTCGGGGCCGTGATCGAGGCGACGGTCGCCGCCTCACGGCTCGGCATCGACGGCTACGACGACGACGAACTCCGCAACCGCCTCGAGTACTTCGCCGACGTCGTCGACCGGGCCGGCGGTCCCCGGGAGCGAACGGCCCTCGAGCGGGTTCGCACCCACTCCGAGTGGTAGCCCGGACCCGTCCCGAGCGGGCCTTCCGTCCTCGAGTTTTTAACTGATGCCGCGGCCACCGGCGGTATGGTCTTGCACTTCGGACGAGCGACGAACGTCTTCATGAAGACGCTACCATTCGTACTGCTCAGGATCGCCGTCGGACTGGGGCTCGGACTGTTTACCGTGCTCTACTTCGGGGCAGTGGTCTGGATCGGCACCTCGCTGCTCGACGCAGGGACGATCTCCGGCTGGATCGCCGGGATCGGTCTGTTGATCGCCGTCGGCCTGTTCGTCGGGGCCTGGCGACTGGTCAGCAAGTACCTGCTGTACCTGGTCAAGGCCGGCCACATCGCGGTCGTCGTCCACGTCATCGAGACGGGCGACGCGCCGGACGACCAGCTCACGTACGGGACCGAACAGGTCAAAGACCGGTTCGCGGAGGCGAGCGTCCTGTTCGCTGTCGACAAACTGGTGAAAGCGGTCCTCGAGGAGTTCAACCGGAGCGTCGTCTCGGTCGCCGATCGACTCGGTGCCGTCCCGAGCCTCGAAAAACTCGTGCGCCTCGTTGGAAAGGCGATCGCCGTCGCGGTGTCGTACGTCGACGAGGCGATCCTCGCGTACGGGTTCACCGAGGACGCGGCCGACGATCCCTGGCAGTCCGCCAAGGAGGGTGTCCTCCTCTACGGCGAAAACTGGAAGCCGATCCTCGGCTCGACGATGCTGATCGTGATCGGACTGTACGCGGCTGCGGCGGTACTGTTCCTGGCGTTGACCCCGATAGCCAGCGTCCTCGCCGGACTGTCGCCGGCGTTCGAGGTCGCGGGCTGGGTCGTCGTCGCCGGACTCACGCTGACCGTCTACGCTGGCGTCCTCAAACCCTGGGTGAAGACGGTCGTGATCACGACGTTCCTCCTCGAGTCCGCCGACGGGGACCGCCGACCGGACGACGCGATGGCCGACCGGATCGCACGGCGGTCCGAGGCGTTCCAGGAACTCGCCAGCCGCGCCGGCGGCGAGCGAGCGACCGAGGAACAACCCGCGTCCGACCTCGAAACGACGCCGGAAGCGAGCGCCCCGTAACCGACGGGCGACCGGCGATGACGGGCCACGGGCCGGGCCTCGCTCGAGTCGCCGGGTAGCGGACCCGGACGGGCGAAGAGAAAGGGATTAAGACCCTCCCGACGGAATCCACCAACATGGCAATCAAACCGGCCTACGTCAAGAAGACCGGGAACCTCCTCCTGGAGCGGTACCCGGACGCGTTCACGAACGACTTCGAACAGAACAAAGACAGCGTCGAAAAGCTCACGAACGTCGATTCCAAGGGCGTCCGCAACCGCATCGCCGGCTACGTCACGCGGAAGAAAAGCGCCCAGGCGACCGCATAGAGGAGCGATTTGTTCCGTCTCTACCGTATTCTTTCCCCGTAGCCGCTGGTGTCGGCCGCTGGTCGCGTCGCTTTTCGCGTCGAAACGACGAGCAATCAGGAAGCGATACCGAACGGAAACCGTTCGTCGGGGCGCTTAACGGTCGAATCCGGGTTCCATGTACAGCGCGGCATACAGGAACACGACGCCGAAGAACCACGTCATCATCAGCCCGGAGATCCCCATGACGACGTCCATCTCGGTCCCGACGACCGGGAGTTGGTTGCCCTGATACCCCGTCCAGCCGAGGACGAGACCGACGAGAATCAGGAGTCCGCCGGCCGCAGCGGAGCCGATGCTGAATCGGGTCTCGAAGAGGCCGGCCTCGCTCGCACTTGCCGTATCCGTCATCGGGACCACCTCGAGCGGCGACCGATCGATGATCCGGCCGAATCGCAACCGGTTGCGGGAGTGTATCGCTCTTGCATCGATCCATAGGTGCCGCTCCGATCGCTTAATTTCTTCTATGCGTGCCGATCGGGCCACGTCAGTCTGCAGGTCTGCCAGCCCGCCAGCCCGTTAACCAGTCAACCAGTCGGTCGCCGCTCATCAACCGACGACACCTTGGCCGCTATTGACACATATGCCACCGAAACCCAAACGGTTTTGCGGACACAACTCCGAGGGACGGAAAATGGCAGTACGAGTAGGCGTACTCGGCGCAACCGGTGCCGTCGGACAGCGACTCATCCAACTTCTCGATCCCCATCCGGAGTTCGAGATCGCCGCGCTGACCGCGAGCGAGGACAGCGCCGGCAAGACGTATCGACAGGCCGCCAAGTGGCGCGTGGACAGCCCCATCCCGGACGACGTCGCGGACATCACCGTCTCCGCGACCGATCCCGCGGAAGTACCCGACGACGTCGATCTCCTCTTCTCGTCGCTTCCCTCGAGCGTCGGCGCGGACGTCGAACCGGCCTTCTGCGAGGCCGGCTACGTCGTCTCGTCGAACTCGTCGAACGCGCGGATGGCCGACGACGTCCCGCTCGTAATCCCCGAGGTCAACGCCGAACATCTCGACCTCCTCGAGGTCCAGCGCGACGAGCGCGGCTGGGACGGGGCCCTGGTCAAGAACCCCAACTGCTCGACGATCACGTTCGTCCCCACGCTCGCCGCACTCACGGAGTACGGCCTCGAGACGGTCCACGTCGCGACCCTCCAGGCCGTCTCGGGAGCCGGCTACGACGGCGTCAGTTCGATGGAGATCATCGACAACGCCATCCCCCACATCGGGGGCGAGGAGGACAAACTCGAGACCGAGTCCCGGAAGCTGCTCGGCGAGTTCGACGGTGCGGAACTGAGCCACAACGAGGTCACCGTCTCCGCCTCCTGTAACCGCATCCCGACGATCGACGGCCACCTCGAGAACGTCTGGGTCGAGACCGAGGAGGACCTCTCGGCCGCAAAAGCCGCCGAGGAAATGGCGGCGTACCCGTCGATCGACCTCCGGTCCTCGCCGGACCAGCTCATCCACGTCTTCGACGCCCCGGACCGACCCCAGCCCCGGCTGGACCGGACGCTCGGTGACGGGATGGCCGTCGCCGCTGGCGGCCTCCAGGAGACTCCCGACGGACTGCAGTACAACTGCCTCGCACACAACACCATCCGCGGTGCGGCGGGTGCCAGCGTGCTCAACGGCGAACTCCTGCTCGAGAACGGCTACCTGTAAGGGCCGTCCCGCCTCCCCGAAGCTGGCGTCAGGGACGCACCTGATTCTCTAGGTCGATCCCGTCACCGTCGCACTCGGCGAATCGACGGGCGTTCTCGGCGACGATCTCCGCCAGCCGATCGTAGTACTTCGGCGTGTGACCCGCGTTGTGCGGCGTGATCTTGACGTTCTCGAAGTTCCACAGCGGATGGTCCTCCGGTAACGGTTCGGGATCCGTTACGTCAAGCGCCGCCCCGCGGATCCAGTTCGAGCGCACGGCCTCGAGCAGCGCGCCGGTGTCGACGACCGGCCCGCGGGCGACGTTGACCAGGACGGCCTCGGGGTCCAGTGTCACGAAGGCGTCCCGGTCGATCAGCCCTCGCGTCGTCTCCGTCAGCGGACACGCGAGCACGAGGTAGTCCGTCCGCGCGAGCGCCTCGTGGAGCGCCTCGGGATCGAAGCCGATCACCTCGTCCGTCGGCCCGCCTTTCTCCGGCGTGTAGCGAATGCCGACCGTCTCGACGCCGAACGGCTCGAGGCGCTCGGCGACCGCCGTCCCGATCGCACCCAGGCCGACGATCGTCACCATCGACCCCTGGAGTTCGTGGGCTTGGTAGTGTCGCCACTCCCGGCGGCGCTGCCGCCTGTTCCCGACGTGGAACCGCCGCGTGAACCGCAGGATCGATCCCAGGACGTGCTCGCCGATGTTGGGACCGTGAACGCCCGACGCGTTCGTCACCGTCACGCCCCGTTGCTCGAGTCGGTCCATCGGGAGGTGTCCCGTCCCCGCGTAGGCACAGGCGAACACCTCGAGGTTCTCCGCACGCTCGAGGAGGGGCTCCTCGAGCACCATTCCGGTGACGAACTCCGCGTCGCGGATCGACTCCCGCTCGGCCGCCGGTGTACGGGCCAGTTCGACGCTCCCGTCGGGGAGGCGGTCGCGAAGCGCTGCGGCGTACTCCTCTATCGGGACACCGTGGGTCCCCTTGCGGAGGACGAGGACCGATGGGTCCGTTTCGGTACTGATCTCGGTACGCCCTCCTGCGTCGCCGTCTCCGTCGCTCATGTACGTCCACTCGTCCCGCAGGTTCCAAAAGAATTCGTTCCCGTGGGCTGTTCGACCACGGCCCCCGTTCGTTCCTCCCCACTGGATACGCCACCAGCGGTTCGGAGCCACGAATTTCACGCAGTTTAATATGGCCGGCCGAGACCCAACGGAGTATGGAACGCGTTGACGTCGCGATCGTCGGCGGCGGACCGGCGGGCACATCCGCGGCAGAAAAAGCCGCTGCCCACGGTGCCGAAACGGTCCTCTTCGAACAGGGCGTCCCGCGGGAGGACCGTGAGGAGCTCGGTCCCGACTCGACCGACGCTGCCGGCATGCTCGACTACTGGATCGACATCATGGACTTCGACTACCGGGAGATCCCCGACGAGGTGATCCACCGGGAACTCGAGGGCACCGAGTTCATCGGCCCTTCCTCGTCCGTCGAGTTGACGACGACGGGAATCGACTCCAGCTACCCCAACTTCGGGTACACCTTCCACCGGGCCCGCATGGACGACTGGCTCCACGAGCGCGCCGCCGACGCGGGCGCTGACCTCCGTGTCGGCACCGGCGTCTCCGACCTCGAGACCGATCTCCGGGCGTCGAGCCCGAAGGGGCCGACCCACACGCTCACCCTCTCGAACGGCGAACAACTCGAGGCCCAGTACGTCGTCCTCGCGGACGGCCCGCAACGGCGGATCACTCTCGAGGCCCTCGACCAGTTCACGCCCCCCGGCCGGAGCAGTTCCGACTATCTCTCCCCGCCGGAGGCCAACCACATCGCCTACCAGGAGTACCGCGAGTTCCCGCCGGAACTGTTCGAGGAGTTCGAAGACCGACTCAAGTTCTGGTGGGGCCACATGCCGGGCGAAACCGCCTACCCCTGGATCTTCCCCAACGACGGGACGGTCGCCCGCGTCGGGCTGACGATGCCCATCGGGATGACCCTCGAAGACGTCGACAACCCCGGATCGTACAAACTGCTCCGCCCCGAGGACGAACAACTCCCCTCCGGCTCCGAGTACATCCGTCGGCTCCTCGAACTCGAGTACGGGGACGAGTACGACGTCGACGAAGACATCCCGATCGTCGAGGACCGCGGCAAGTCCAGGGGGACCGAAACCTATCCCATCTCCTCGACCCGACCGATCGACTCCCCCGTCGGTGCGAACATCGCCGTCGCCGGCGGTGCGATGGGAACGACCTCCGCCTTCCACGAGGGCGGCTACCACGTCGCCGTCCGCTCGGGCAAAATCGCCGGCCGACTCGCCGGCACCGACTCGCTCGAGAACTACAACGACGTCTGGAAACGCGCCATCGGCGACGAAATCCTTCGGAACATCGCGTTCGCCGACATCGTCGCGGACTACGAGCCCGACGACTGGGACTGGGCCTTCGGCGTCGTCAACGACATGCAGGGCGACAGCGGTGACAACGTCCTGATCTCGAACAAGTACACGGCCGGCCTCGACGCGACCAAGATCCTCGCGAAGTACAAGAAACGAAAGTTCACCTACCGCGACGGCGGCTACGTCCAGATCGCCGAAGACGAGTACCACTACTGAACCGCCCGGTCCGTTTTTCGGACTCACCCCGACGCTCGATAACGTTTAACCGCGTCGACTCCCTACGTCCACTGCGTGCCTTTTGTCCCCGTCCGAGCATACCCATTCGGGTGCGATGACAGTACGGCGAACCCGGGCACGCGACATTCACCACACCCGGCACGAGGGTTAGCCAGCCGACACGGCACGCCGCCACGGGATGACGCTGGACGTTAGTGTTCCGGGTGACATTTTCCGACGGCTCGAACCAGACGCATAGCCCCTGCCTCGCCCTCGGCCGTGAAGAACTCCGCTCACCGTTTCGCCAGTCCGTCGTTCGACCCGCCCGCGACTATTCGGCGACCGAAGTCGACGATCCGCTCGAATCCTCGAAACGACCGCCCGTCGCTTCTAACTCACGCGCCCGTCGAACGAACTCCGCCATCCCCTCGAATCCGGAACCCCGGACCACGTCGTCGCTATGCTCATCGTACTCGATGACGTCGTGGCGCTCGAGTTTCGGCAAGTGTTTGTGGTGCAGAGCGATCGTAATCTCGGTCGTCTCCCCCGAATCGATGGAGTCGATAGGAACATTTCGCTCACGCGAGACGAGGCGATGAGCGAGCTCATTGACCGTCGCATGCTCGGTTTGTAAAAAATAGTACAGGACCTGCCGGCGGCGTGACTCCGATAGCAGCTCGTGTACCGTATCGAGCCACGGACCGTCATTTTCGTTCATACTCGAGGCCTTTATTAGACAGGTGAATAAAGCCGTTTCCAAAAGTATTTGGTATTGACTAGTCGCCACAGTGAACTGCTGGACCCACATCGATATTGGAATCGGGCTCGAAGTGATCGCGAAAGGTACCCCTGCTTGCCCCGGCGGGCATAATATAGCATAAAACCCGATAGCGACTCGTTAGACGTCGCTATCGGGTAATAAGTGTATGAAGTATGAGTGGGGCGGCGAATCGACGTTCCCAGAGGGTCTCCCACTCCAGTAGTTGCCGATACGCAGGCGGGCTTATCTTCCGTGTTCGGGATGGGTACGGGAGGAACCCCGCCGCTCTGGCCGCCTAAATGCCGACTCGCGGAATCGAACCGCCGCATCACCAGCCAGGATCGGTCTGACGATGTCGACCGTAATGTACGTGTAGTCCAGTTCGCGCCTGGACCCGTCTCCGGGCTCCAGTTCCGAGAATGCGGTATGAGTGTGTGGCTCGGCCGATTAGTGCTCGCGGGCTCAACGCCTCGTTGCCTTGGCGCGTACACCCCGAGTCTATCGAACTCCTCTTCTAGGAGTGGCCTCGGTGGTTCCTCGTTTCCAGGTGGGTTTCGAGCTTAGATGCGTTCAGCTCTTACCCCGTGGTGCGTGGCTGCCCGGCACGTGCTCTCTCGAACAACCGGTACACCAGTGGCACCCATGCGTAGTTCCTCTCGTACTATACGCACGTTCCCGTCAGGAACCGTAACACCCCCAATAGATAGCAGCCGACCTGTCTCACGACGGTCTAAACCCAGCTCACGACCTCCTTTAATAGGCGAACAACCTCACCCTTGCCCGCTTCTGCACGGGCAGGATGGAGGGAACCGACATCGAGGTAGCAAGCCACCCGGTCGATATGTGCTCTTGCGGGTGACGACTCTGTTATCCCTAAGGTAGCTTTTCTGTCAGCAATTGGCCGCATCAAGCAGCCTAATTGGTTCGCTAGACCACGCTTTCGCGTCAGCGTCCGTCGTTGGGCCGGACACTGTCAGACTTCCGTATGCTCTTGCGCTCTATCCCGCGTCTCCGACACGGGTGAGGAAATCTTGGGGCGCGCTCGATATCTTTTCAAGCGCGTACCGCCCCAGTCAAACTGCCCGGCTACCAGTGTCCTCCGCCAGGAGTGAGAGTCGCAGTCACCATCGGGTAGTATTTCAATGCTGGCTCGGTGGCCCGCTAGCGCGGGTACCTGTGTACCGCCTCCTACCTATGCTGCACAATGGCGACCACGTCTCAGTGACAGCCTGCAGTAAAGCTCTATAGGGTCTTCGCTTCCCCTTGGGGGTCTCCAGACTCCGCACTGGAACGTACAGTTCACCGGGCCCAACGTTGGGACAGTGGCGCTCTCATTGATCCATTCATGCAAGCCGCTACTGAAGCGGCAAGGTACTACGCTACCTTAAGAGGGTCATAGTTACCCCCGCCGTTAACGGGTCCTTCGTCCCATTGTACTGGGTGTTCAGATACCCGCACTGGGCAGGATTCAGTGACCGTACGAGTCCTTGCGGATTTGCGGTCACCTATGTTGTTACTAGACAGTTGGAGCGCCCGAGTCACTGCGACCTGCCACTTCGCGTGGCAGGCATCCCTTATTGCGAACGTACGGGACTAACTTGCCGAATTCCCTAACGTCGGTTGATCCCGACAGGCCTTGGCTTTCGCCGCCACGAGTACCTGTGTCGGATCTCGGTACGGACAGTGTGCTCGCCTTTTCACGGGCTCTAGGTTGACCTGACTTGCGCTATTCCGCCATTCGCTCGCTTCGTGCCATTACGGCTTCCACGAACTTCGACGGTTCGACTGGGCGAAAGCCCAGCTCAGGCGGCCCCAAAGCGTCAGCTTTGAGTGCACACTGGCACAGGAATATTAACCTGTTTCCCTGTTGACTCACTCGACTTACGGTGAGACTTAGGACCGGCTAACCCTCAGCTGATCAGCATTGCTGAGGAACCCTTACTCGTTCGGCCGTCGGGGTTCTAACCCGACTAACGCTGCTACTATGACCAGGATTTTCGTTACTGAACGGTCCACACGATCTCTCGACCGTGCTTCCACCCGAACAGAACGCCGACCTACGCGATTACCCTGTAACGGGTACGGCTAGGTCTCGGTGGTGGACTTGAGCCCCGATCATTTTGGGCGCCCCGAACCTCGGCCGGTAAGCTGTTACGCTTTTCTTAGAGGGTAGCTGCTTCTAAGCTCACCTCCCGGCTGTCTAGGGCTCGGGACCACCTTCGATCGCACTTAGTCCACACTTGGGGACCTTAACCCAGCTCTGGGTTGTCTCCCTCACGGTACACAGGCTTACCCCGTGCACCGGACTCCCTGCGTCAAACGGCGTTCGTAGGTTCGGAGTTGGACAGGGGGGCGCACTCCTCTCGGAGTGCGGTCCCCCAATCCGTCGCTCTACCCCACGAACTACCTCGGCAGAGGTCATGCTTCGACATGTTTCGGTCGGAACCAGCTGTTTCCGGATTCGATGGGCCTTTCACCCCTAGACATAGGTCACGCGAGGGTATTGTAGGACACCAACGCTAACAGGCCTCCACGTGCCTTTCGGCACGCTTCGCCTTGCCCATGTCTAGATCATCCGGTTTCGGGTCGTACCCGTTTGACTCCCCGCGCTTGAACACGGCGGCCCTCGCAATGCTGCGGCCATGTCGGTTTCCCTACGCCTGCCCCGATACTCGGGTTAGACTCGCCAAACAGGTACACTCCCTGGTTCGTTTTTCAAAACGTACGACGGAACACCGGCTTCCCGATCTTCTTACTGGTAGCTCGCGCTACGGTCATTTTGATCGGGACCTTGTGTGCCCCGTCGCTCTATCGCCAACTGATTTCACGCCCTATTGCACCTCCCTTCGTGGGGTGCTTTTCAGCGTTCGCTCACGCTACTTGTTCGCTATCGGTCTTGAGGAGTGTTTAGTCTTCCCAGTCGATGCCTGGGAGATTCACGAGGAATTTCCAATCCCCGCTACTCTGGAGCTGACTCGTCCGATACTGGTCTGCAATACGGGACTGTCACCCTGTGTCGTGCTCTGTTCCAAGAGACTTCCTGCAGACGGTCGCGGAGTGATCGTCAGTCCGAACACCACATTGCCCGAAGGCTTCGGTTTGGACTGGATCGCGTTCAGTCGCCCTTACTAACGACATCACGTTACGTTTTCTTTTCCTGCCGATACTGAGATGTTTCAGTTCTCGGCGTTCCCCATTGCGCGAAGCAATTGCGGTGGGGATTCCCATTCGGAAATCCTGTGTTCTTCCCCTCCGTGCGGGTCCCACAGGCTTTTCGCAGCTTGGCACGTCCTTCTTCAGCTCTCAAGCCGAGCGATCCACCAGCTGGCACAGTAGCCACGTTCATCGGATCGGGATTGCACTGAAGGTGCAATCTGTAGTGACCCGGGAACGGGTCCAGTGGACGCCTGGACTACACGTACACACGGTCTCATCTGCAACGCTGTCGACTGCAGCGTGCATTAACCCTTCCCAGCCACGTTTGCACGGGCTGGTGCATCGGTTTGCGTTCGGATCGAATCGAAGTGCCCTGTCCCACTTAAGGGACACGATCCTTCGATTCGAGCCGAGTCATGGACCCACTGGGATTCGAACCCAGGGCATCCTCCTTGCAAAGGAGGCACTCTCCCACTGAGCTATGGGCCCACCCCGCCGGCGGAGCCGGCGGGTGCGAAGTGTTAGCCTTGACAGTTCAAAGGTGCCCGATCGGCCCGGCGTGGCGCGATCGAACGTGGAGCGAAGGTGGGCCAGGGCGTCGCCCTGGTCCCGGTCAGTGGAGGTGATCCAGCCGCAGATTCCCCTACGGCTACCTTGTTACGACTTAAGCCCCCTTGCGGAGCCCAGATTCGACCCGGAAACCGGGCCTCATCCGGACCCCACTCGGGTGCTTTGACGGGCGGTGTGTGCAAGGAGCAGGGACGTATTCACCGCCGTCTTCTGAACGGCGATTACTACCGAATCCAGCTTCATGCGGACGAGTTTCAGTCCGCAATCCGAACTACGACCGAGTTTCGGAGATTAGCGTCGCCTCTCGGCGTTGCATCCCACTGTCTCGGCCATTGTAGCCCGCGTGTCGCCCAGCACATTCGGGGCATACTGACCTACCGTTGCCCGTTCCTTCCTCCAGTTTGGCACTGGCAGTCCTCCTAATGTACCCAACCACCACGAGGGTGTTGCTGGCAATTAGGAGTGCGGGTCTCGCTCGTTGCCTGACTTAACAGGACGCCTCACGGTACGAGCTGACGGCGGCCATGCACCTCCTCTCAGTAGCTCCAGTAAGCTCATCAGGCTGACCTTCATTGCTACTGTCGATGCTGGTGAGATGTCCGGCGTTGAGTCCAATTAAACCGCAGGCTCCTCCGGTTGTAGTGCTCCCCCGCCAATTCCTTTAAGTTTCATCCTTGCGGACGTACTTCCCAGGCGGTCTGCTTCACGGCTTCCCTACGGCACAACACAGGCTCGTAGCCTGTGTCACACCTAGCAGACATCGTTTACAGCTCGGACTACCCGGGTATCTAATCCGGTTCGTGACCCGAGCTTTCGTCCCTCACCGTCGGATCCGTCTTCCAGAGGCGCTTTCGCCACCGGTGGTCCGTCCAGGATTACGGGATTTCACTCCTACCCCGGACGTACCCCTCTGGTCTTCCGGTCCCAAGCCGATCAGTTTCCACCGGACGCCCGCACGTTGGGCGTGCGGATTTCCCGACGGACTTGATCGGCCAGCTACGGACGCTTTAGGCCCAATAAGAGCGGCCATCACTCGTGCTGCCGGTATTACCGCGGCGGCTGGCACCGGTCTTGCCCAGCACTTATTCCTGGACCACCTTACGGTCCAGAAAAGCGAGGACTATATGCCCTCGCACTTGGAGTCCCCTTATCGCACTGGCGTGCAGTGTAAAGGTTTCGCGCCTGCTGCGCCCCGTAGGGCCCGGTATCTTGTCTCAGATACCGTCTCCGGGCTCTTGCTCTCACAACCCGTACCGATTACTGGCACGGTGGGCCGTTACCCCACCGTCTACCTAATCGGCCGCAGCCACATCCTCTGGCGCCGGAGCGTTTCAAGCTCGGCCCACTCCAGGTGCCGAGCCGTATGCGCCATTAGCCTCAGTTTCCCGAGGTTATTGCGCTCCAGAGGGTAGTTTGGCCACGTGTTACTGAGCTATCTGCTACGGGTCTGAACCCGTGCAACTAGCATGGCTAAATCGGACTCCAATAGCAATGGCCTCCGGCAGGATCAACCGGAATGCTCTTCCCCGCAATGCGGGGAGGTTGGCGGTGAATGCAATGCACTCACACTTGCTATGGTCCACGTTCGATGACACCGATCGCGGACCGATCGGGCGTCACCGAACTGTCAAGGCTAACATCAGATCCCATCTGTACGGCGGACCGCAGGGGTGGAATCCTCATCTCCTTCGGACGTATTCCTACGCTCGGTAGGGTACTTAACCCCTTCGAACGTCGCGTCCGAGTCGACGGAGCCAACCGGCCCCGTCGAACGCGTTTGCGTTCACATCCGAACCCCCTCATACACTTAAGGGCGTCGGATCGGTGCCCCGCCGGAAACCGCAACCGGCGAGGCAGTGTGCGATCATAGCTGAACGCCCCGAGACGTATAAGGGCAACGGATCGGAAATCGGTTCGAAACCCGACACCGATCGTGCCCTGATCGTCGAGAGAGGGCGGATGTGATGTGCCTACCTCCGTGCCAAAGGCCGGAGGGAACGTGGCGGCCTGCGCCACGTCGTTCGCATTATCATCGAATACCGGGTGCATATATAAGGCCGTCGAAGCGAACTCTCATCGAATTCCAATACCATGGGACGTTTTTCCAACGAACGTCCGGGTTCGATCCGTTTTCAATGCTGCGACGAATTGGGCCCTGCTACTGGTTCGTTCCTGTGTCGTTCTCGAGATCGTAGGTGTGCGTTTCGAGAACGGGTATATAGCAAGCAGGCCCCGATACGTCGCTACCCGTCACATCGGGCAGGAAACCAGGCCCGAGATCAACACGATTTAGCGACGGGGCACGAACCCTCGAGTATGGACCGCGAGGGCTTCGTCAAACTCGCCATCGTCGCGTTCGGGATCGTCTTCCTGAGTTTCGTACTCCGGGGGGTCGGGCAGATTCTCGTCGGATTCGAGACCGCGCGACTGCTCTCGGCACCAGTGGCAGTCGGCGGGTTCCTCTTGCTCGTGTACCTGTTCGTGCGCGCAACGTTCGATGCCATCGGCGTCTGGGAAGTGAAGTAGCCGGCAATCTCTCGTGCGTGCGCGAGCGTTCGTTTGGACGTGAACGGGTTGGACAGGAACGAGCCGCCGAGAGGGAAACCGTTTTTCGACGTCCGCGCCAACCCGAGCACATGAGTATCGACGTCACGGAGATTCAGGACCTCGGACCCGGCGATCGCGCCGCCTTCTTCGACCGCGACGCCGGCATCGAGGACGTACGCGGGGACGTTCGTGAGATCGTCGATCGCGTGCGCGAGGAGGGCGACGTCGCCGTCCGCGAGTACACGAGCGAGTTCGACGGCGTCGAGGTCGGCAACCTCGAGATCACTGACGAGTGCGAACGGGCTTACGAGGACCTCGAGGACGACCTTCGCGAGGCGATCGAGGACGCCGCAGCGAACGTTCGAGAGTTCCACGAGGCGCAACTCCCGGCGGACTGGCGCGAGGAGTTCGGCGACGGGCGCGAACTCGGACGGCGATTTCGGCCTATCGAGCGAGTCGGCGTCTACGTCCCTGGGGGGTCGGCGGCCTACCCCTCGAGCGCGATCATGGGGGTCGTGCCGGCGGTCGTCGCGGGGGTCGAGCACGTGGCGGTCGTGACCCCGCCCGCGGAGGAGGTGAACCCGGCCACGCTGGCGGCGATCCACGCCGCGGGGGCGGACTCGGTCTACAGCGTCGGCGGCGTACAGGCGATCGCGGGACTGGCCTACGGGACCGAGACGATCACGCGCGTCCAGAAGATCGTCGGGCCGGGCAACAAGTGGGTCACCGCGGCCAAGGCGGAGGTGCGGGGGGACGTCGAGATCGACTTTCTCGCGGGACCGAGCGAAGTGGTCGTCGTCGCCGACGGGACGGCCGATCCGGAGTTCGTGGCTGCCGAACTCGTCGCCCAGGCCGAGCACGACCCGAACGCATCGGTCGTCGCAGTAACTGACGACGAGGAGACTGCGAACGCGGTCGCGGCGGCCGTCGACGACCAGGCGAACGCGCGCGAGCGCGAAGACGTGATTCGATCCGCGCTCGACAACGACGCCAGCGGTGTGTTGCTCGCACGCTCGATGAGCGAGGCGATCCTCTTCACCGAGGAGTACGCACCCGAGCACCTGGCGGTCGTCGCGGACGACGAGGAGTCGATCCTCGAGCGAATCGACAGTGCGGGAAGTGTCTTCCTGGGGCCGAACACGCCCGTAGCGGCCGGCGACTACGCCAGCGGGACGAACCACGTGCTGCCGACCAACGGCGAGGCCCGCGTGACGGGCGGGCTCTCGGTCGAGACGTTCCTCCGATCGACGACGGTCCAGCGACTCTCCCGCGAGGGGCTCGAGTCGATCGGCGAGACGGTGACGACTCTGGCGGAGGCGGAAGGGCTCGAGGCCCACGCGGAGAGCGTTCGCAAGCGACTGGAGCGGTAGGCGTTCCGGAAAACCCCGACATAATCGGCCATAACAAATACCCCGTGGTAACCGAGACCCGTGGTATGGGTAACCCGCTAACGAAGTTTTTCTCGTCGGAGTCGAAGTCTGAGTCAACGTCGAAAACGGACTCGGAGACGGGAGAGCAATCGGTCTCCAGTGTAGAAGCGAGCCGAACGCCGAACTCGAGTTCGAGTACGGACGCGGGGAACGAGACGGCAACGGCGGACGGAGACGGCCACGGGAGTGCCGCGAACACGACAGCGACCGACGGTGGAGCGACGACGGGAGGCCGGCAAGAGGACGACCGAGCCGAATCGGACACGCTCGGCGGACGGGACTCGGCCGACGAGAACCTGGATATCGCGACCGACGCCCTCCTCGATACGCTGCCCCAGCCCGCTTTCCTCCTCGATACGGAACATCGGATCATCGGCTGGAACCGCGAACTCGAGGTTCTCACCGGTGTCGACCGGGAAGAAGTCCTCGGCGAGACCGACGCCGGGGCCTTCTTCCGCGACGATCGGACGACGACGCTGGCCGACGAGGTCGTCGAGAACCCGGAGAGCGCACACCGCGGGACCGACGCCGAACGCTCCGGCCGCGACCAGCGCGCGTACGAACTCGAGCGCGAACTCGAAAACGCCGCCGGGGAGACGGTTCACGTCCACTCGGTCGCGACGCCGATCTATCAGCGCGACTCCTTCCAGGGCGTGATCCAGCTGGTCCAGGACAACACGGCGGTCATCCGGCGACGGGAGGCGATGGCCGATCTGGTGACGGAGGTCACGGAGACGGGGCGGACGCTCAACGAGGGAGACCTCTCGGCGCGGGTCGAGTATACGGACGAACACGACGTCCTCGACGAGGATATCAAACGGATCACGGACACGATAAACGAGATCGCGGCCCACGTCGAGACGACGATCCATGGCATCGGCGACGAGGTCGAAGAGCTCTCGGCCGAAGCCGCCGAGATCGCCGAAGCCGCGGCCGACGTCGACGAGCAGGTCGGCGAGCAGACCGACTCGATCGGGGCGATCGTCGAGGAGATCAGTGACCTCTCGGCGACGATGGAAGAGGTCGCGGCCAGTTCCGACCAGGTGTCGGCCGCCGCGGAACAGGCCCAGGAAGCGGCCGACGACGGGGTCGAGGTCAGCCGTGAAGCCCGCGAGGAGATGGACGAGGTCCTCGAGGCCTCGGAGGAACTCGTCGAGACCGTGACCGAACTCGAGTCGCGGATGGACGAGATCGACGAGGTCATCGAGGTCATCAACGACATCGCGGACCAGACGAACCTCCTCGCGCTGAACGCAAACATCGAGGCGGCCCAGGCCGGCGAGGAGGGCGACGGGTTCGCCGTCGTCGCCAACGAGGTCCAGTCGCTTGCAAGCGAGACGAAAGAACACACCCAGCAGATCTCGAGTCGGGTCGAGGATCTTCACGACCGGACCGAACGAACCGTCGACGTCACCGAGCGAACCAACGGCAGGATCGCGACGGCCAACGAGCAGATCGACGTCGCGATCGAGAACCTCCAGGAGATCGCGGACGCGGTCGACGAGGCCGCCCACGGGATCGACCAGATCGCCGACGCCAACGACGACCAGGCCGCGTCGGTCGAGGAGGTCGCGTCGGAGGCCGACGGCGTGGCCAACGACGCCGACCGGATCGAGGAGCGGATCGGCGAAGTGACCGAGCGGACCGCTGCCCAGCGGGACGCCATCGAGGACATGGTCGACTATCTGGAGGAAGTAGCGGACGGTGACGCTGTCGAGCGTTCTCGAGGGAGCGAGTACGGGAGTCGGTAACGGCGAACCGATCCGGTCGCACGGATCGCCCGAGAGCGCCGGGATCGATGGACCGGGTTCGACGGGGCGATACCGAAATCGGTTTCGCCCCGCCGAATAACGGGGCGTCAAGGTTAACATCGTCGCGCCGGAAAGGGAGAGTATGAGCACGGACAGCACGGGCGGTGGAGGGGTCGAGACCCAGCCGGAAATCGAGGTCACCGAGGAGGCGGCAGACCAGGCTCTCGCCCTCCTCGAGAACGAAGGATTGGACGACGGCGAGGCGGGGCTTCGCCTCTTCGTCCAGCAGGGTGGCTGTGCCGGCCTCTCCTACGGGATGCGCTTCGACGACGGTCCCGACGAGGACGACACGATCTACGAACACCACGGGCTACGCGTGTTCGTCGATCCGGCGAGTCTGAAGTATATCGAGGGCAGCATCCTCGATTACGAGTCCGGTCTCCAGGCCGAGGGCTTCCACGTGGAAAACCCCAACGTCGTCAGCGAGTGTGGCTGTGGCGAGTCCTTCCGGACGTAACGTTCGCCACGCTACTCGAGTTTCCACCCGTTCTCTCCTACCGTTTCCGTCCTACGGGCGTCCGACGACCCTCGAAAACCGGCGTCGCCTCGACCGATTCAGTCCTCGAGTTCGAAGGCGACGGTGACTTCGGCCTGATACTCCCGTTCGTCCGCCGTGGCGACTTCGACCCCGAGTTCGTCGACTTCTACCCAGTGGACGTTCTGGAGCGTGTCCTCGGCGCGGTCGATAGCGTCGTCTGCCGCGGCGTCGAAGCTTTCCGAACTGGTCCCGATCAGGGTGATCTTCTTGAAAACCATTGCGGTCGTCACTACATGACAGGATAACTTAAAGATACGCCGTGAGTGCGCTCCCGTCGCGAGGAGTGAACGTTTTTGTGGATCCGAGTATCACGTTTACGTATGGCAAACGCCGAGGATTCAGTCGAGGCACCCGACGTCGGAGAGCTGACGCCGCCGGACCGGACGCTGATGGGGCCGGGACCGAGCGACGTCCATCCCCGAGTACTACGGGCGATGAGTACGCCGCTCGTGGGCCACCTCGACCCGTCGTTCGTCGAGATCATGGACGAAGTCCAGGAGCTGTTGCGGTACACGTTCCGGACCGACAACCAGTGGACGATCCCGGTCTCGGGAACGGGGTCGGCGGCGATGGAGGCCGCGATCGGGAACGTCGTCGAACCCGGTGACACGATGCTCGTCCCCACCAACGGCTACTTCGGGGGGCGTATGGCGTCGATGGCCCGCCGGGCCGGGGGCGAGGTCGTCGAGGTCGACGCGCCGTGGGGCGAACCCCTCGAGCCGGCCGACGTCTCCGACGCGCTGGCCGAACACGACCCGGACGTCTTCGGGTTCGTCCACGCCGAGACCAGTACGGGTGTGCTCCAGCCGAACGTCTCCGAACTCACCGCGGCGGCCCACGACCACGACGCCCTCGTGATCGCCGACAGCGTCACCTCGCTGGGTGGCGTGGAACTGCGCGTCGACGAGTGGGGTATCGACGTCGCCTACTCCGGACCCCAGAAGTGTCTCTCCTGCCCGCCGGGGGCGAGTCCCCTCACCCTCTCGGACGAGGCCATGGACAAGGTCCTCTCCCGCGAGACCGACCCGCGCTCGTGGTACCTCGATCTTTCCCTGCTCGAGGGCTACTGGGGCGACGAGCGGGCCTACCACCACACCGCGCCGATCACGAACGTCTACGCGATCCGCGAGGCGCTCCGGCTCGTGGCCGAGGAGGGGATCGAGAACCGGTGGGACCGCCACGAACGTCTCGCCGGCGCGCTGAAAGCCGGCGTCGAGGCGATGGGCCTCGAGATGAACGCCCCCGACGACTACTGGCTGCCGAGTCTGAACGCCGTCCGCGTGCCCGACGGCGTCGACGACGGCGAGGTGTGTGACGCGCTGATCGACCAGTACGACCTCGAGATCGCCAGCGGCCTGGGCGACCTCGAGGGGGAGATCTTCCGCATCGGCTGTATGGGCCACTCCGCGCGACCCGAGAACGTGATCTACGTGGTGACGGCGCTGGGCGACGTCCTCGAGTCGATGGGCGCGGACGTCGATCCGGGCGCAGGTGTCACTGCGACGCGTCGCGCGCTCGAATAAAAATCGAAGTCGAAGTCGAAGTCGACCTTTCTACGCCGTTACTCGCGGTCCTGGCGGGGCTCGTTCGACCTGATAGTCGTCCCCGTCGACGACGATGATCGCCCACTCGTAGTTGGGATCGGAACTGGTGAGCCGTTCCTCGAGGTCGTCGGCATCTCCCGCTTGCGCGACGAAACAGTGGAACTCTCCGGACGACGACGATGGAAGTGTCTCCGTCTCGAGTACCGTGTTGACGTGGACGACCTTCCACGCTCGTTCGGCTCTGAACGCCGGTCCGTTACCCTCGACGGTGTATCCGAGCTCTGCGAAAATCGACCTGGCCTGCTCGACGAGTCGCATGTTAACAGGACCCATTCATCTACGGTTACACCAGGGGTGCACATAAATCTTCGCCTGTGAACGAGTCAACCGGAACGATTCGACGGCTGACTACCGAAGGTCGACGAAAACAGAGGAATTATCGAAGAAAGTCCGTGTTCAGTTCGACAATACCCGATTACTCTCGAGCGGCGCGAGTCGACGCGGATTCGACGATGCACGGACGCGAACGCGGAACTACTCGTGAGCGGCGTCCCACTCGGTCGGCTTGCGGAAGTTCCCACACCGGTTACACTTGATCCGGCCCATCGCATCCATGGCGTTGTCCAGACTCTCGCAGTTCGAACAGAACCAGCCGTACCGTCGATCGGCGTCTCGCGTCTCGTAGGCGACGAGGAACGGACCTTTCGACCCTCTGTCGCCTTCGGTCTCCGAGACGTAGACCGCGTCCCCGTCGTCCGTTTCGGTCCGTTGCATACCCACTCGTATCCGCCGTTCGAATAAAGGATTGTTCGTCCGACTCGAGTCACGATCCGCGATCGTCGTCCGTTCGTCGTGGAATCGTTCCTGGCCGTGAACCGACGGGTATGCTACTCTTACCCACGAGTGACGTCGGTACTGAAACCTTTACCCACGCGGGAATCCTTCGAGGACGTAATGACGCTGGTCGTCGTTCCCGTTCGATATCCCCTGACGAAACACTCCCGCAAGACGCTCGAGCGGGCCATAGAGGTCGCACGCGATCGGGACGCGGCGATGACGATCCTCCACGTGGACCTCTACCAGAACGGGAAGAAAGTGACGAGAATCGATCTGAAAAACGCGGTCGAGCGCACGTTCGGGCCGCTCGAAAACGCCCGGTACGTCGTACGAACGGGCTTTCTGGTCGAGGAGAGCATTCTGGACGAGGTCGCGGCGGAGGACGCGGACATCGTCGTGATCGGCAGCGAGCGCGCGAGCCGACTGCGGCGACTCTTCCGTCGGTTCACGAACAACCCCGACATCGAGGCGTTCCTGCGGGACCACCTCGAGTGCGAGATCATTACTGTCGAGCGACAGCGCGCCTGACGCGCCCGACGCGCCGATCGATCGGTCTCACCCGTCGTCCGCGTCCCGCACGACGAACACCGGAACCGAGGCGCTGTCGACGACTCGTTCCGAAACGCTGCCCATCGAGACGACTTTCTCCCGCGGACTCTTGCCGCGCGTCCCGATGACGATCAGGTCGATCCCCTGCTCGTCGGCGTACTCGAGGATCGTCTTCGCGGGCGTTCCCTTGCGGATCTCGCCGACGGCGTCGAGCCCGGCGTTCGCGGCGCGATCTTGGACCTCGGTGATCGCCGCCTCGCCTTCGGACTCGAGGGTCGACTCGACGTCGGCGTCGCCGTCGCTCGCGGCCGCCGTGATACGGCTGTCCACCACGTACAGCGCGTGGACGGTCGCGTCGTTGTCCGCTGCGATCGGGAGCGCGTGCGACAGCGTCTCGGCGACGGTGTCGCTGCCGTCGGTCGGAATGAGGACGTCGTCGTACATCGCGTAAGGGTTGGGCAAAGAGAACCATAAAAACACCCACAAATCCCCCGTTCGCGGGAGTTTCCGGCGACGTTACTCCCCGGGGCCGCTCGAGTCTCCCGACTCGCGCGCTCCGTCGTCGGCTTCCGCTCCCATCGGCGAGCCGTCGGACGGCGACGCGCGGGCGGGTTCGGGACGGGGTTCCGACTCCCGACCGTCGACCGCCATCCGCGCGACGCCGCTGGTCTCGTCGAACACGTGGTGGCGATGGGGGTACGCGAACTCGACGTCCGCGTCCGCGAACCGCTCCCGGATCGCTGTCTGAACGCTCGAGCGAACGAGCGCCTGCTTGTAGGGGTTCTTGATCCAGAAGTACAGGACGAGCGAGATCCCGTCGTCGGCGTACTGGTCGATCGCACACACCGGGGCGGCGGCGTACCGTGCGCTCCCGATCCGGATGTCCGGCCCGCCCGAGATAACCTCGTCGACGCTGCGGGCCGCCCGCTCGGCCGCGGTCCGGGCAGTCTCGAGGTCGCTCTCGTAGGTGATGTCGAATCGCACCGAGATCCGGGTCCGTTCGTCCTCCGCGGAGTAGTTGACGACGTCTCGCTGCTGGATCTCGGAGTTCGGGATGACGATAAACGTGTTCTCGAGGGTGAAGATCTTCGTGTACCGGATGGTGATGTCCTCGACGAAGCCACGGTGGCCCTGATCGACGACCTCGATCATGTCACCGATCTCGTATGGCTGGTCCGCGAGGACGAAAAAGCCGTTTATCAGGCTTCCAACCAGCGGCGCGAGGACGACGGCGATCACGGCCGAGATGACGGTCACCGAGAGGAAGATTTCGCCGCCGCTGACACCCAGGATGTACGCGACGACGATGAGCGTGACGAGCAGGACGGAGACCCTGACGCCGCGAAGCACCGTTCGCGTAACACTGGGGCGTTCGATCCGCTGTGCGACCGTCCGGCCCGCCATCCGGACGACGAGTTTCGAGATGAACCAGCCGATCACGAGGACGACGAGCGCGAGGGCGATCTCCTCGAGGCTGGGGAACGAACTGGCGGCTTCGACGAGCCCGTCGGTCGCCTCGGACTCGGCGCCGGCACCGGGGTCGCCCCCGGACTCCTCTCCCTGGAGGTCGCCGTACATGGGAACACACTCAGCCCCGTGGTGGTTAAGGGTTCTGACCGGTCCGCCGCCATCCGCGTTATCGCGCCCGTGACGCTTTCTTCGGCGAAGTATCGCTATCCGACGAGGACAACCCGATTTCGAAAACAGATGCTACTCGGTGTATAATAAATCATTTATCCGTAGGGGTCCTACAGCGGCGTATGGCACCAGACGAACTGCGCTCGACGGTCGAGCGCGTTGGGGACCGGTTCAACCTCGGCGAGTACGAGATCGATGCCTATCTCACCGTCCTGGAACAGGGACAGCTCACCGCGAGCGAGATCGCCGACAGGACCGAGATTCCACAGCCCCGCGTCTACGACACGGTCCGCAGCCTCAGCGACCGCGGCCTGGTCGAACTGCGGGAGTCCCGCCCGATGAAAGTCGTCGCGATCGACCCCGCCGAAGCCTTCGACGACGTCCAGAGCTCCCTAGAGCAGATGATCGACGAACTCGAGGCCCGCTACACGGCCCCCGCCCGCGACACGGAGGCGGTGTCACTGGTCAAGTCCCGATCGACGATCCTGCGGTACTTCGAGGAGGTCATCGACTCCGCGGAGTACGAACTCTCCCTGTCGCTGACGCCGGACCTGCTGACACGGTTCCAGGACCAACTCGAGGCCGCCGTCGACGCGGGCGTCAGCGTCGACCTGATCGTGACGCCGGCGAGCGAAGCGCCCGCACCCGAGGAGTTCGACTATCTGTCGGTCGCGACGACGGCCCGTGCGCGCCGCGGGATCACGACCCCGGTCGTCGCCGTCGCGGACGGAAACTACTCCGTCTACGCGACCCAGGACGCGCTGCGCGACGACCAGGACCGCTATGGGGTCATCTTCAACCGCTCGGCGCTCGGCTTCCTCGTTTCCGGGTTCTTCGGGACCGTCCTCTGGACGACCGCGGAACGCACCCTCGCGGAGGACGGCACCGCGCGGACCTACCCGCGCAAGTACGCCTCGATCCGCCGCTGTGTCAAGGACGTCATCGACGAGGGCGGCGAGTTCTACGCGACGATCGAAGGCCGCGACGTCGAGGTCGGCAGCACCCAGATCGTTCGCGGCCGGATCGTCGACGTCTCGTTCGAGGTCAGCGAGGAAGTCGCCAGCATGACCCTCGAGGACGAGGAGGGACGCGAAGTGACCGTCGGCGGCCGCGTCGCCGCGCTCGAGGACCTCGAAGCCCACGAGATCCATATCGGCCGCCACGAACCGCCGACGCTCGAGGAGTAACCCGGTTTCGTCGCCGGTCTCGGCGGTTCCCCGGTTCGACCGTCTCGCGTCGGTCGGAGTAATCGTCGGCTTTTCGTCCCGCTTCGGTCTCGCTCCCGTCTCGTTCCTCCGGTTTCCGTCCGGTTTTCGGTCCGACCTCGGGCACAGGTATACAGGGTACCGTCGCGCCTTCGCCATCGTGTCACCGATTTTGACCCCGATAAAAGTGATGGTATAATAACACGGCGTTACGAAACGCAGGACGGTATCCGTTCGAATCGGGTCGGGTCGTGCAAGCCAGTTCGTTAACCGTCCGAACGTCGTGTGATTAGTTCGGATGGGAAACGACACCACAGGACGATGTCGTGAGGAATCGTCCCGGCGCTCGTTCGTGGCCGGCGTGTCTGCGGTCGCCGCGGCCGGAACGACGGCGATCGCCGGTTGTCTCGGACGGGGTCCCGGATCGAACACCGTGGTGATGACCGCAGATTCGGGTGTCGAGGGGATCATACACAGCGAGGGGGACCAACCCTCGGTTCAACAGGCGCTCTGGGACGCCGGTCTCGACGAGGACATCCGCATCGAGATCCAGACCGTCGTCAGCGACTCCGCATCCCGGATGCAGACGGCGCAAGCGGCGCTCGAGGCGGGTCGCGCCCCGCCGGACATCCACATGATGGACAGCGGCTGGACGGTTCCGTTCGTCCTCCGCAATCAGACGGTCAACCTGACCGAAGAACTCCCCGGGGAGACGCTCTCATACGTCAACGAGAACTACCTCGACGCGATCCTTGAGACGGCCCGTCATCCCGAGTCCAGTGACCTCCACGGGCTACCGCTGTTCCCGGACCTCGGGTTTACCCTCTACAGAGAGGACTATCTCGAGGACGCTGGCTACGACACCAGTAGTTGGGCGACGGATCCGCCGCAGTGGGAAGAGTTCGCAAACGCGGTCAGCGACGCGAGGGAACAGGCAGGACTCGACTACGGGTACACGACGCAGGCGGCCGCCTACGAGGGGCTGTCCTGCTGTACGTTCAACGAGGTGATGACGAGCTGGGGCGGGGCGTACTTCGGCGGCGTGAACAACCTCTTCACCGCCGGCGACCGGCCGATCACCGTCGACGAACAGCCGGTCATCGACGCGATTCGGATGATGCGCTCGTTCATCGAGGGCGAGAACCAGAACACCCTCGACGGCTACGCCCAGATCTGCCCGTCGCCGATCATCCAGTGGACCGAACAACAGTCGCTCAGCCCGTTCGACGCCGGCAACGCCGTCGCGAACCGGAACTGGTCGTTCGCGATCGCCCAGACCGGCGCGGAGGAGGCCTTCGGCGAGAACCTCGGAGTCACGACGTGCCCGATCGGGGTCCCCGAGGAGGAGGCCGAGTTCGACGGCACCGGCGGCACCGCCGCGGCGCTCGGCGGCTGGAACCTGGTCGTGAGCCCGTTCTCGGATCGCAAGGAGGAAGCGCTGCAGGTCCTCGAGGCGTTCGCCAGCGAGGAGGTCATGCTCACGGTCTTCGAACTCGGGGGATACCTACCGCCGAATCTCGATCTGGTCGCGGAGGCCAGCCCGGACGACGTTGGTCCGGTCGCCCGCTACGGCGACGTCGTGCAGGCGGCCAGCGACAACGCGATTCCCCGTCCCGCGACCGATCTCTGGCCGGAGCAGTCGGCGCTGGTCTACCAGTCGGTCAATTCGGCCTACCGCGGCGCGAAGGCGCCCGAGGCGGCCATGAACGACCTCGCGCAAGAACTCGAGCAGAGCGAATCGGAGGTGCAAACGAATGGCAACTGATACCGATACGGATGGACTGACCCGCGGTGAAACCGGACGGAGTCAGGACCGAGAACGGACCGGTAACGCGGTCGTCAATTGGATGGAGGGGCTGAGCGAGACGGCCTACGCGTATCTGTTGTTGCTGCCGGCGTTCGCGTTGTTGACGCTCGTCGCGTTCTATCCGATGATCCGGACGTTCGTTATGTCACTCCGGGCGGACCAGACGCGGGGCATAGATCCGCTCGGCGGATTCATCGGCATCGAGAACTACATCGACATCCTCACCGGGAACGCGCGGCTGGCACGGCAGTTCCTCGACATCGGGCTGACCTCGTCGTTCCCCTTCATCGAATTCGGCACGCCGTTCTTCCAGCAAGCACTGTTCGTCACGCTCGCGTTCGCGATCATCAGCGTCGTCATGGAGACACTGATCGGGTTCGGGCAGGCCTACGTGCTCGACCAGGACTTCCGGGGCCGACGCTGGGTCCGCGTCGCGATCATCCTCCCGTGGGCGGTTCCGATCGTCATTCAGGGGATGATCTTTTTCCTGATGTTCCAGCCGACCGTCGGATTCGGCTCGGACCTCATGCAGAGCATCGGCGTCTTCAGCGGGACGCCGCTGGCCAACAGCCGGGACGCGTTCATCATCATCCTCGTGGCCGACATCTGGAAGTCCGCGGCGTTCATGGCGCTGCTGATCCTCGCGGGACTGCAGAGCGTCGATCGGAGCCTGTACGACGTCGCCCGTGTAGCCGGAGCCTCGCCGTGGCAGCGGTTCAAACTGATCACGCTGCCGCTGGTGATGCCGGCGCTGCTGGTCGCGATGCTGTTCCGAACCATGGACGCGATGCGCGTCTTCGGGCTGATCGAGTCGACGGCCGGCTGCACGACCGTGCCCTCACTGACCTGCCTCGTCGTCGAGGCGATGTTCGGCGGCACGCGAATCTACGCGACGGCCGCCGCCGTCGCTTTCTCGACGGCACTGGTTATCGGCCTGATCATCGGCGGCTACGTCGTGCTCTTCCGCGACACCGAAGGAGGGATGTACTGATGTCCGATCCGAACGAACACACCGATCCGAACGACACTGGTGACCGACCGAGAGACCCGACGCTCCGCCGGCCCGACGGCGGACGAAACGTCCTCAAGGAAGGCCGCGACGCGGAACTCGACCGCGGCCCGCTCCAGCAGTGGGCCGCCAACTCCATCGAGAACCCCGAACGGGTCTACCGGGCACTGTTCTACGTCGCAGCGATTTTCTTCCTCTTCACGACCCTGTTCCCGTTCTACTGGCTGCTCATGGTCGCGCTGACGCCCGAAGGGCAGCTTCAGGACATCGTCTTCACGCCGAACGGGTTCAACCCCGGCGCCTTCATCGAGGTCTTCGAGGTCATCCCGTTCCACATCTACATGTTCAACAGCTTCATAATCGCGCTGGCCTCGACGGCCGTCGTCCTCGTCGTCGCCAGCCTCGCGGGGTACGCCTTCGGCCGCCTCGAGTTCCCCGGCCGGACGCCGCTCATGCTGCTGGTGCTGATCATTTCGTTCTTCCCGCCGGCGGCGTTCTTCATCCCGCTAAACGACCTCTTTAACACCTCGTTCTTCTTCCTCGAGCCGATCACCGGCGACGGGACCCTCTACAACACGCCGTTCGCGCTGGTGACGCCGCTGTCGGCGATCTTCATGCCGCTCGCCATCTTCATACTGACGACGTTCTACTCGCAGATCCCGGACGGGCTCGAGGACGCGGCCCGCGTCGAGGGGACGACCCGACTGGGCGCGCTGCTCAGGGTCATCATTCCGCTGTCGGCGCCCGGCGTCGCGACCGCCGGCGTGCTGACGTTCATCGCGGTTTACAACGAGTTCTTCTTCTCGTTCCTGATGACCGACGGCCAGCCCCAGAACTGGGCGCCGATCCTCGACGGTATCCTCGCCTATCAGGGCCAGTACGAGGTGCTTTACCATCTAATGGCCGCCGCGAGTATCATCGGGGTGATCCCGGTCGCGATCCTCGTGGTTATCGCACAGGAAAAGATCGTCAGCGGACTCACCGCAGGAGCACTCAAGGAGTAACACAATGGCACGAGTACGACTCGAGAATATCACGAAACGGTACGGAGACGAAACGGCAGTCGACGACATCAGCCTCGAGGTCGAGGACGGTGAGTTCGTCACTTTCGTCGGCCCTTCGGGCTGTGGGAAGTCGACGACGATGGAGACGGTCGCGGGGTTGACCGAGCCCACCGAGGGTCGGGTCTACATCGGCGACGACGAGGTCACCGGCCTCGCCCCGAAGGATCGCGGCGTCGCGATGGTTTTCCAGAACATCGCGCTGTTCCCCCACATGGACGTCTACGAGAACATCTCGTTCGGCCTCCGACTGCGGAAGTACGACGACGAGGAGGTCCGTCGTCGCGTCGAGGAGGCCGCCGATATCGTCCAGCTCGAGGGGATGCTCGATCGAATGCCGGCGGAGATGTCCGGCGGCCAGCAACAGCGGGTCGGCATCGCCCGCGCGATCGTTCGCAATCCGGACGTGTTCCTGATGGACGAGCCGCTGGCGAACCTGGACGCGAAGCTGCGGGTCCACATGCGCACGGAGCTCCAGCGGCTCCATCGGGAACTGAACGCGACGATCATCTACGTCACCCACGATCAGGCCGAGGCGATGACGATGTCCAACCGGATCGCCGTCCTGAACGACGGGAAACTCCAGCAGATCGCCCCGCCGCTGGAGTGCTACAACGAACCGACGAACCTGTTCGTCGCGGGGTTCATCGGCTCGCCGTCGATGAACTTCGCTGAGGGAACGCTCGTCGAGGGCGGCCTCGAGACGAATAACTTCAACATCGATCTCGATCCGGGTCGACTGTCGGGCGTGTCGGTCGGTGACGAGGTCACGCTCGGCGTCAGACCGGAAGACGTCCACCTGCGGCGGTACGCGGACTCACTGGCCGATCCGACGGATCCGATCGACGCCCGATCCGACGTCCTCGAGCCGATGGGCGACGAGGTCTTCGTCTACCTCCTGCTGGCCGAGGAGGCCGGCCGCTCGATGGCCGAGGATCCGGCGACCGCGTCCGACCAACTGCTGATGAGCATCACGCCGGATACCGACGTCCACGAGGGACAGGACCTCGAGGTCGTGCTCGATCGGTCGAAGCTACACCTCTTCGATGCGGCGACCGGCGAAGCGCTGCTCCACGGACTGGTCGAGCGCTCCGGGCCCGAATCGGGCGAGGCGTCGAAAGCGGGCTGATCGCTTCCCCGCGACGCGGGTTGCCGGCGACGGAACAAAGTCGATCCAGTCCAAGATTCGATATAGCGATGACCAGTGTATAGGCTCGAAACCGAACGCCGGACCACAGAGAGATGACAACCGATCGAACGGACATCAGGACGGGAATCGTCGGCCTCGGTAACATCGGACAGTACCACGCCGAGCGGTTGGTCGATCTGGACGTGCCGCTGGTCGGCGGCATGGACGTCGCCACCGACGCCCGGACGCGGTTCGCGCGACGGTACGACGTCGACGTCTACGAGGACCATCGGGATCTGTACGACACGCTCGACGCCGTCGTCATCACGACGCCGAACAAGTACCACGAGGAGTACGCGATCGACGCGTTCGAACACGACCTGCACGTGCTCCTCGAGAAGCCGCTGGCTCACTCGATGGAAAGCGCCGAACGAATCGCCGAGGCGGCACGGGAGGCCGACGGTCACTGCATGGTGGGATTCAACAACCGCTTCGCCAACGCGGTCCGGATCGTCAAGAACCGGCTCGACCGCGGCGATCTCGGCGAGGTTTCACACGTCGAGGCGAACTACGTCCGACGCCGCGGCATCCCGGGCCGTGGGTCGTGGTTCACCCGACGACAGATCGCCGGCGGCGGCGCACTCATCGATCTGGGCGTCCACGCGATCGACCTCGCGATGTATCTGCTCGACTACCCCGAGGTCACGGAAGTCAGCGGGATCGCCCGCAGCGAGTTCGGCTCCCGCGAGGAGTACGCGTACCTCGACATGTGGGCCGACGACGCGGGACCGGCGGGGTTCGACGTCGACGACTCCGCCAGCGCGTTCGTCCGCTGTGCGGACGACCAGTCGATCTCGCTTGAAGTCGCGTGGGCGACCAACCGGCCCGCGAACCACGAGTTCGTCGTCCGGGGCACCGAATCCGCCGCCCGGTTCGACCTGCTCGAGGGCGACCTCTCCTTTTACTCCGCGAGCAAGATCGGCCCGGACCACCTCGAGGATACGTCGATCGAGACGCGCCAGAACGATACGCACACGGACGAACAGCGGACGTTCTTCGACCGTATCGCCGCGGACGACCCCGACGACGACAGCGTCGAGCAGGCGCTTGCCGTCCAGCGGATCGTCGACGCCATCTATCGCTCGAGCGAGGAGGGCCGAACGATTCCGATCGACGAGTGACGAGTTGCGAAGAGGTGTCCGGGTGCCACCGTTTTATTGAAACCGGGACCGTTCGCCGATCCATGGAGATCGGCGTTCATACCCCGCCGCTCGCGGATGAAACGCTCGCCGACGCCCTGGCCTATCTCGACGACCTGGGCGTCGACACCATCGAGCCCGGCGTCGGCGGCCACCCGGGAGAGGACCACCTCCCCCGGGCCGAGTACCTCGACGACGAGGACGCCCAGGCCGAGGTGCGTGACCTGCTAGACGACCACGACATGCGGATCAGCGCGCTCGCGACCCACAACAACCCGTTACATCCCGACGACGAGCGGGCCGAGGAGGCCGATACGGAACTCCGGGAGGCCATTCGACTGGCCGACCAGCTCGAGGTCGACGTCGTCACCTGCTTCTCCGGGCTCCCGGCCGGCGGACCGGACGACGAGGTCCCCAACTGGATCACCGCCCCGTGGCCGCCGGAACACGCCGATGCCCTCGAGTACCAGTGGGAGCAGGCCGTCGACTACTGGAGCGATCTGGCCGCGTTCGCCGACGACCACGGCGTCGACGTCGCGATCGAGATGCATCCGAATATGCTCGTCTACGAACCGCACGGGATGGCCCGACTGCGCGAGGAGACGAACGAACGCGTCGGGGCGAACTTCGACCCCTCACATCTCTACTGGCAGGGAATCTCGGTCACCGACGCGATCCGCTATCTGGGCGAACGCGACGCCATCCATCACGTCCACGCAAAGGACACGCGGATCTACGAGGCGATGGCCCGCGAGAAAGGCGTTCTCGACACGACCGCCTACGACGACGAACCCAACCGCTCGTGGCTGTTCCGCTCGGTCGGCTACGGCCACGACGAATCCCACTGGAAAGACGTCGTCTCGACCCTGCGGATGGTCGGCTACGACGGGGCGCTCAGCATCGAACACGAGGACTCGCTGACGAGTTCACGGGAAGGCCTCGAGAAGGCGATCGAACTGCTCGAGCGAGTCGTCTTCGAGACCCAGCCTGGCGAGGCCTACTGGGCCGAGTGACTGGCGGATTCGGGGCCCTTACTCCAGGACTCGGTCGACGAGGGGACTCTCGTCGGAGCCTGATTCGTGGACGTCGACGCGGCCGTCGCCGTGGACGACGACGTCGTAGCCTTCGTACTCGAGCGCAACGACGGCGTTCCGCTGACCGGTCGCGTGAGACGTTCGAAAGAGCGAGTCGAGCGCTTCCGGGTTGACGACCGAATACAGAGGTTCGTACTCCGGGGGCTCCATCTCGGTGGGATCGACGCCTTCCTGGGCGGCGATCGCTTCGATAATAGCCTGTGAGGGAGGCACCTCTCCGCTCGCCGTCGACGTATTTCCGGGAGAGGACATGTCTCGACGTAATAGATTCACGCGGATAAGAATGGTGCCCAATATCCTGACAATACGGTCGAGGGGGCACGCTGCCGTGATGTTACCGAAAGCAGTTACTGTTTTTATACGGATCACTGGAAACTACTGCTGGCCGAACCGCAAACCCCTGCGATCGGGCCGGGAAGCCGGTACAGCAGACCGAATCAGTCACGCGCCCGCTCGAACGTCTCGATCGCGAGTTCCCGACGCTCCCCGTGATCGACGATCGGCGCCGGATACTCCGGGGCGATACGCTCCCGTTCTGCATCGGAGAGCGAGCCCCAGTCGTGGATCTCGTCGGCCGACGCGTCCCGCAGTTCCGGCACGTACTCGCGGATGTACTCCGCGTCTGGGTCGTAGTCCTGGCCCTGTTTGGTCGGATTGAAGACCCGGAAGTACGGCTGGGCGTCCATCCCCGTCGAGGCGGCCCACTGCCAGCCACCGACGTCGTTTGCCGTGTCGTGATCGGCGAGGTTGTACCGGAACCAGTCGTACCCCTTCCGCCAGTCGACGAGGAGGTCCTTGGTCAGGAACGCGGCGACGATCATCCGGACGCGGTTGTGGACCCATCCGTCCTCGCGAAGCTGTCGCATCCCGGCGTCGACGATCGGGTAGCCGGTCTTCCCGGCCTTCCAGGCGGCGAACTCGTCGGGGTCGTTCCGCCAGTCGATCTCGCCCGTCGCGTCGCTGAAGTTCTCGGAGACGATCTCCGGGTTGAACGCCAGCACGTGGGCGTAAAACTCCCTGAACGCGAGCTGTCGACGAAACGCCGTCACCCCGTCCCGCTCGTCGTCGCTCGAGGCCCGGTCCATCGCCCGCTCGGTCGCCGCGTAGACGGCCCGGGGGCCGATAGTTCCCCACTTGTAGTGGACTGAGAGCCGCGAGGTCGCCCCCGCCGCCGGGTAGTCGCGGCGGTCGTCGTACTCGTAGATCGGGCCCGCACAGAACGACGCGACGCGTTCGCGGGCCGTCGCCTGAGTCACTGGCCGGGTCGACGCCTTCGGCTCGTCGAACCCGAGATTCGCGAGCGAGGGCAACGGATCGGTGCCGTCGTCGCCGTGCAGGTCCGTGAGGTCGTCCGCAGCCGGCGGCTCGACGGGCGCGGGCTTCTCCCGGTCGCGCCACTTCTTCCAGAAATACGAGAAGACGGAGTAGTGATCCCCCTGGTTGGGCGTGATCGACCCCGGTTCGTGAATGATCGAGTCGTAGACCGTCTCCGTTTCGACCCCGTCGTCCTCGAGCGCGGCAGTGACGGCGCGGTCCCGTTCGGCGGCGAGTCCGCTATAGTCCTCGCCCCAGGTGACGGCTTCCGCGTCGTACTCGGCCGCGACTCGGGGGACGACCTCGCTGGCCTCACCACGGAACACGAGGAGGTCGCTGCCCAACTCGCGGTACCGGTCGCGAAGCCCCCCCAGCGCCTCGAGCAGACAGGAGACCCGGACCGGCGACGCGTGCTCGAGGACGGTCGGATCGAGGACGAACAGGGGGACGATGTGGGCGTCCTCACCCGTGCCCTCACTCTCGCCCTCTCCCGTGCCCTCGCCCTCATCGTCGCGGTTTCCCATCGCCGCGGCGCGTCCCAACCCGCGGTTGTCCCGCACCCGCAGATCCTTGCGGTGCCAGTGAACGATCATATCGGATCTGACCACTCGAGAACTGAAAGCGTGCGGGGCATCAGTGTTGGCGTCGGCGTGCCATCGGTGCCGACGGGTTCCGAGACGGCGTGGGGCCTCGCTCGTTTTTCGGTCCAGAGTACCCCGTTAGTCGCGTTCGGGTCGCCCGTTGCGGCCGAGTCGACCGTCGAGGTACCCGCGGATCCCGCTGATCGCGCTTTCGATCGAGTAGTTGCGGGCGACGTAGACGCTCGCGGCCGCCAGCGCCGTCCCGGCGACGACGTCGAGGAACCAGTGGATCCCCAGATACATCGTCGAGACGACGACGCTAATGGCGAGCACGCCCGAGATGGGTACCCAGAGCGGATACTTCTCACGGGTCTGCCAGGCGATGAAGAAGACGGTCATCGACAGCGACGAGTGCAGCGAGGGGAACACGTTGGTGTTCTGGTTCACCTGGTTCGTGAGCGTCCGCGACTGCGGGAACGCGTCGTACAGCAGCCCCTCGAACAGCGTCGGCTCGAGGTTGCGCGGCCCCATCGAAAGGAAGAGGACGTAACAGACGAGGCCGACACCGTAGTTCACCGCGAACGCGACGATCAGCGTCGATAGCTCCTCCATCTCCTCGAGCGCGAAGTACGCGACGAACGGGAACAAAAGCAGGAACGCGTAGCCGTAGATGTAGACGAACACGAAGTAGGCCGTCACTTCCGGGGTCTGGAACGACTGGAGGACGACCACCGGATACTCGGGGAAGACTACCCGTTCGAATTCGAAGAGATACGAGGTGACCGGGTTGCCGATCACTTCCCGCTCGAGACGCACGACGACGTCGACGGTCGCCCATCGGAGAAGCAACACGACCGCGAGCGCGGCAAGCGGCAACAGACAGGCCCTGAGTCGCCATCGAAAGTCGTTCAGGGCCGTCGCTACCGGTCGCGGCCCGACGACGACCAGGGTCGCGACCGCGAGCATCGTCGCGACGACCAGGGCGAGTTCGAGGACGACGGCGGCGAGCGTCATTCGTCTCGAGGTAGGATCCATGACCCATTAATAGAACGTGGTTGGGGTCGGCGATGACCGACCTCGAGATGGGTCACGCACTGCGGGTCGGAGGACGGAACGTCCTCGAGTCGGCGGAATCCGTCTACTCGAGCAACTCTCCATCGGCGTAGCGGTAGCCGGCGTCCCGGAACAGCGACCGCACGAGTTCGACGTCGATCTCGCCGTCGGTTCCGGGGAAGTCGATGATCTCGATGCCGTCTCCCTCGTCCCCGTCCTCGTTTTCGTCTTCGTTTGCGTCCTGATTTTGATCACCAGTTCCCCCACCGGACCGACCGTTCGGCCCGAACTCGTCGTCGGAGAGTCCGACGAGCGCCCCCAGCGAGGTCGCCGGCTCCGCGAACCCACCGAACAACTCGAGTGCAATGTGTTCCCGGTCGACGAGCCGGGAGACGATCTGCCGGAACCGGGGGTTACCGAGTTCCGGATGATGGTGGTTGTACCCGATCATGTAGAACGAATCGGCCCGCCCCGTAACCGTCGACACGTCCTCGGCATCGGTGAACCGGCCGATATCTTCGGGTGGGATGCCGTCGCCTGTTATGTCGATCTCGCCATCGAGCAGCGAGTCCATCATCGTCCCGACGTTCGGGTCGATCCGGAAGCTGATCCCGGAATACTGTGAGAATCCCTCGAGGAACTCGGGCCGGTCGTCAGACTCCCTGAATACGTGGTCCTCGACCGGCTCGAGTTCGATCCTGTCGATCGTGATGTCGGTGATTTCGAAGGGGCCGGAGCCGACCGGCTCCTCGTTGTCCGTCGTCAATGCTTCGGTGCGTTGATCGGCGACGGGTTCCGTCCGGTCGCGCCAGACGTGTGCGGGCAGTATCGGGATCGAAAACGCGGTGGTCGCAGCGGGTCGCAACGTCTCGCCGAAGGAAAACCGGACGGTGCGATCGTCGAGCCTGTCGACCGTCTCGACGATCGTCCCCCGACTCCGGTATCGCGGTGCCGGCACCCCGCCGTCGACCGTGCCCATGGAGGTGTCCGCCAGGAACCGGTAGGTGAAGACGACGTCGTCTGCCTCGAGGGGTTCTCCGTCGTGCCACTCCAGGCCCTCGCGGAGCGTCACGTCGGCCCGAAGTCGCGGTTCCGATCCGGTGCCACGCTCGTCCCAGGAAACCTCCTCCGCGAGCCACGGGACCCGTTCCGTTTCGGTCCCGGAGTCGGACCAGTTCGGCTGCGATTCGGCTCCCGTGTCGTCGCCGTTCTCGTCGTCTACTCGAGTGTCCTCGCGCGACGGACCCGTCTCGACTCGGCGAACCAGCGGTTCGTACAGCAGTCCCAGCAGGCCATCGATTCGGTTCCGGTCGACGACGAGCGGATTCAGGCGCTGACCGAGCCGATCGCCGTAGACCCCGACCTCGAGCGGCCCGTCCCGGGCCCCGTCGGCGGGTTCGCGAGAGAGAAGGTCGAAGTAATCCCCAGGACGGGAGAGCGTCCGCCGGGCGTCGATTCCGGCGCGATGTCCGGCGATCTCGATCGGGAAACCGATGGTCGTGTACGGCACGGTGTCGCCGAGGTACTCGAGCAACTCGGCGATCGTCTCCCGGCGCTGGTCCCCGGTCTCGCGTCGCTGTCGCTCGAGAAGGTCGTCCGCGAGCACGTCCGAGAAGTGAAAGGGGTTTTGCCACCCCTGTTCGTTGACGAACTCGGAGTGTAACAGTCCCCGCAGCGCGTCGTACTCCTCGATTCCCGGGTGACGGGCGACGAAAACGTCGTACTCCTCGTCAAGGAGTACGTCCCGATAGAGGTCGGCTTCCGGAACCGGTTCGTGGGTCACGCCGATCCCGGCGTCGCGAAGGTTCTCGCGGAACTGGCTCACGATCTTGGCCGCCGCGAGGTCGTCGTCCGCGGGCACCGTCTTGATCGTCAGTTCGATCTGCTCGGAACCGGCGGTGCCCGCCCGTGACCAGAGCCGTTCCGAACAGCCCGCGAGTGCCGCGGCGATTGCACTCCCCGCCCCTGCGAGTGCCCCTCGTCGCGTCGCCGACGGCGCGCCTTCGTCCATATCATAGCAGGTACATCTCCACGATGTATAGGACTTACTCTCTGAACGACACCTCGAGGCTCGAGGCCGAGCGGGACGAGCATTTCCCACCGCAGACGGACGGTGAGCGGCGGGACCGCGAAAACGGCCGGGAACCCGGAAACGTCGGATCACCGCATCGCCCACGGGAGGGGACGACCGACGGACTGCACAGACAGGTACGAATGAGTGACTATTTTGAATTCCTGAGTATCAGTAATCGATGACTATATTGATTTCACGACGATATGCTCGCGATGAACGTCTTTCCTTCAGTTATACGAGCACCATAACAATAGCCGTATTCGGATACCATCGGGGCGTGGCACCCGTTCCCACCTCGAGACGCAACCGATCGCTCGCCGACGGGATTCGAACGTGTACGCGACGCCGACTGCAGCCGACGAGGGACTCGCCGATCGGTCGCGTCGGGTTCGGGAACGACCACGAGAGACAACTATGAAACTCGCACTCATCGGCTTCGGACAGGCAGGCGGGAAGGTCGTCGACGAGTTCCTGGCGTACGACGAGGCGATCGGCGGCGGATTCATCAACTCCGCGATCGCCGTCAACTCCGCGACGACGGACCTCAAGGGACTCGAGTACGTGCCGAAAGAGAACCGCGTCCTCATCGGACAGGCCCGTGTCAAGGGCCACGGCGTCGGCGCCGACAACGAACTCGGCGCGACCGTCACCGAGGAGGACATCGACGAGATCCAGGGGGCGATCGACCGGATCCCGGTCCACGAGATCGACGCGTTCCTGATCGTCGCCGGAATGGGCGGCGGGACGGGATCGGGCGGCGCGCCCGTCCTCGCGAAACACCTCAAGCGGATCTACAACGAACCGGTCTACGGACTGGGCATCCTCCCTGCCACGGACGAAGGGGGTATCTACACGCTCAACGCGGCGCGTTCGTTCCAGACGTTCGTCCGCGAGGTCGACAACCTGCTGGTCTTCGACAACGACGTCTGGCGCAGCGCCGGCGAATCCGTCCAGGACGGCTACGATCGGATCAACCGCGAGATCGTCGAACGGTTCGGACTGTTGTTCGCGGCCGGCGAAGTCGACGATGACGACGACGTCGCCGAGAGCGTCGTCGACTCCTCGGAGATCATCAACACCCTCGAGGAGGGCGTCTCGACGATCGGCTACGCCCGCGAGGAGGTCGATACGTCGGGCGGACTGCTCTCGTCGTTCCGCGGCGACGAGGAGTTCGACGAGGGACAGGCGACGAACCGGATGACGAGTCTCGTCCGCAAGGCGACGCTCGGCCGGCTCACGCTTCCCTGCGACGTCTCGAGTGCCGACCGTGGGCTGGTCGTCGCGACCGGCCCCGCGGAGCACCTCAATCGGAAGGGCGTCGAACGCGGCCGCCAGTGGCTCGAGGACGAGACCGGGAGCATGGAGATCCGCGGCGGCGACTACCCGCTGTCGGACCGCGACGAGGTCGGCGCGATCGTCCTTCTGTCGGGCGTCACCGACGTACCGCGGGTCGACCAGCTCCAGGAGGTCGCCATCGAAGCACAGGAGACGACCGAGTCGGTGCGCGCGAACGCCCAGGACGAGTTCGCCTCGCTGATGGACACCGGCGGGGAACTCGACGCGCTGTTCTAATCCGATCGCCGCGGCCGACGAACGTTTTCGCCGTCGCTTCGACTCAGCCGTTCTCACGGTCTCCTGTCCTCGAGAGCCACGACCGGAGGGAACTTTAAGAGAGTTGACTGTGTCCGTACGAGCAGGACGGTCGGACACTACCATGACAGACACAGACACAGACACAGACAGAAGCCTTCACCTCCCGGTCGCTGCACAGCCGAGCGTCGATACCATCGTCGACTACGCTCGACGCGGAGAAGAACGCGGCTACGAGTACGCCTGGCTCCCCGAAACGTGGGGCCGGGACGCCCCGACAGTGCTCACGAACATCGCGCGCGAGACCGAGACGATCGGCCTCGGGCCGAGCATCGTCAACGTCTACTCCCGGTCGCCGGCCCTGCTCGGCCAGACCGCGACGACCCTCCAGGAGGTCGCCGATGGCCGTCTCCGGATGGGGATCGCCCCCAGCGGCCCCGCCGTCATCGAGGGCTGGCACGGCGTCGACTTCGACCGCCCGCTACGGCGGACCCGCGAGTACCTCGAGATCATGCGCGCGGTCATGTCCGGCGAGACTGTCAACTACGACGGCCAGATTTTCTCGCTGTCGGGCTTCCGACTGCGCTGTGATCCGCCCGAAGACCCCGTGCCGATCGACGCCGCCGGCATGGGCCCCAAGTCGGTCGAACTCGCCGGCCGGTTCGCCGACGGCTGGCACGCAACCGTCTTCACGTCCGACGGCCTCGAGGATCGACTCGAGGACCTCCGCCGTGGCGCCGACCTGGGCGACCGCGACCCGGAGGACGTCCGCGTCACGCTCTCGCTGACGGCCTGCGCGCTCGAGGACGGCGAGCGCGCCCGCGAACTGGCGCGCGAGCACCTGGCGTTCTACGTCGGTGCGATGGGCACGTACTACCGCGAATCGCTCTCCCGACAGGGGTACGAGGACGAGGCCAACGAGATCGCTGCTGCCTGGGCAAGTGGCGACAAAGAGGGTGCCCTCGAGGCGATTCCGGAGGCGTTGCTCGACGCGATCGGGGCCGCCGGAACCCCCGAACGAGCCCGCGAGGAACTCCGGAAGTTCGAGGAGATCGACGGCCTCGACGATATCGCGATCGGCTTCCCCCGCGGAGCGACCCCCGAAGAGATCGAGGACACGATCGACCACCTCGCGCCCGCGTCGAAGCACTGACCTGCGCCGTCACCGGTCCTCGCTCGTTCGACCGGCGTTGCCCCGGTCCATGACACAGCAGCGCCTCGAGAGCCGATTTCTTCCGACATCGACCGTCGGATGGGTCCTCGCGAACTAAACGAATTCCTGAAAGTTCCGTTAGCGAGAGAATAACGAACTATGATATTGGCTTCGAGTCCTCCATGGGCAGCCAGAACCGTTCGGGGCGTACCACGGGGTCGACGATGCGAGAGGCAGTCAAATCGGTTCTCTTCCGCGGCGATGGGGCGACGACGATCGAAGAGTGCCGGCGCTGTGGAAAGACGATCGACGGGGCAGAGGGGGACTGTCCGGCTTGCGGCTGTGCCGATTTCGTCGAGTATCGAATTCAGTAACGCATCGGCTTTTCAGTCGGTTGCCTATCTGTCCCAGTAGCAACACCCCAACGGGAGCTACTCCCCGGATGGAAGCGGACCCGTCTCGATCCCGTCACGTCGTCCGTCGAGCACGCCGAACCGCTCCTCCCGCCGCGACTCGAGCCAGTAGAGGAGCCGTTCGGCCCACTCGAGTTTGCGGGCCTTGATCGGGCTCACGTCGGGGTCGTCGAAGTCCCAGCCGACGAAAACGAGGTCGACCGCCCCGAGCCAGTCGGCCAGAAACGCCGCGCGATCGCCGTCGGTGAACCCGCCTGGGTTTACGACGTGATCCGCCGGAGCCGCCTGCGTGGTCGGGAGGACGAACGCGTCCACGCAGTCGGGGACCACCGACCGGAGCGCGGGGACGTTATCCCCGTGGGCGTGGACCGCAACCGGTACTCCCTCCCGGGTCAACCGACGGACAGTCTCCGGGTTCTTGTCGAGGTCCGTGATCAGACAGTCGACCTCGAGGCCCCGGTCCCGAAGCACGTCCGCGGCCGTCGACGCCGCGAACACGACGTCGGCGTTCTCCGCGCGCTCGAGTTCGGCGTCACGCGTCAGTGAGGGGCCGGCCCCGGCGATGGCGACCCTCGCGCCGTCGGCCGCCGACAATCGATCGACGTCGAATGAGCCGGTGAGCGACGCGAGGAGATCACGCGCCCGCTCGTCCTCGGCGCGGTCGAAGCCGAAATCCTGCAGTATCGCCTCGTAGACCGGTTCCCAGTCGTCGAACTCCATACTCGTTCTCGGTCGGCGCTGCGCGCTCGAGACACTCGGCTCTACCGGTCGTGACCTGCATAGTCCGCGACGCCATCCCCTCTGCGTCGCTACTGGTCGGCGTAATGCCACAATAATTCCGTGTTGTGGGCCGGGGGTCGCCTCCGAAGTACCCCTACCCGGGAGGCCGCCCGGCGTCCACTCCCTCATTTCGAAGCATCCGGCATAAGCTTTCTCTTACTGTAGTATATTCTCTATTTCTACCGACAACGATCATATTCCCCCGTTCGACCCGTTCAATCGACCGAACTAGGAACGAGATTCCCTTGGTTCCCCGCTCGGTAATATCGTATTACCACGTAACTTGGAGACCCCCCTACAGCCGGACGGGTCAGTGTCCGATCGTGTTCGGTCAAGCGGGGATGGGCCTCGACTCGAGCACACGAGTCGTACGAGGAGAACGAAAAGAACTGGAGTCGGAGCGCCCGGTCCGTCGTTCGGGTGGAGCTACTCGTCGTCTTCGAGGACCGCCAGTCGTGCATCCCGGAGGAGGACCTTCTTGACGATCGACGGGTTCTCGAGCAGCCGATGTTTCGCGTGGGCACCGCGTCCGCGTCCCCGGCCCTCGCGTTCGGACTGGATCACGTTGAGGAAGTTCTGTTCCTGGAGGATCTCCTGGACCCGTCGCTCCGAGAGCACGTCGAAGTCGAGCCGGCGAGCGATCTCCTTGTACTGGTTGTAGATGATCTTCGTCGGGAACTCCTTCTCCGAACTGTTTTCGGTGAGGATCGTCAGCGCGTAGAGGATCGCCTTCGCCTGCTGTGGCGAGCCCTCGATCAACTCGTTGAACCGGTCGGCTTCGGTCTTCTCCTTGGCGTCCCGGACGTGGTCGGCGGTGACGCGACTGTCGTTTTGCTTCTTCGCGATCCGGCCGGCGTTCCGGAGGATATCGATCGCCTTGCGGGCGTCCCCGTGTTCCTGGGCCGCGAGCGCGGCCGTCAGCGGGATCACGTCGTCCGAGAGGACGCCGTCGTGGAACGCGTCGCGTCGCTTCTCCAAGATCTCGACGAGCTGGTTCGCATCGTAGGGCGGGAAGACGAGTTCGTCCCGGGAGAGGCTGGACTTGACCCGTTCCGAGAGGTGATCGGGGAAGTCGATCTTGTTCGAGATGCCGATGATCCCGATGCTCGAGTCCGAGATCCGCCGATTCTCGCCCGCCCGGGAGAGCTTCCGAAGGACCTCGTCGTCCTCGAGCATGTCGATCTCGTCTAAGATGACGATGGTCACGTCCGTACAGCGGTCGACGGCCTGCCAGAGCCGTTTGTAGTAGTCGCCCGTCCCGAGCCCCCGGTCGGGAATCGTCACGCCGCTGTCGTCGGGTTCGTTGACGATCTGTGCGATCGTCTTGATGATCGACGCCTCGGTGTTTTGCTCCCCGCAGTCGATGAAGGCGTACTTCACCGTGACGCCGTCGTGCTGGGCCTCCGAGATCACCCGCTGGGTGACCGACCGCGAGATGAGCGACTTGCCGGTACCGGTCTTGCCGAAGATGAACAGGTGGTTCGGCTCGCTCCCGAAGATAGCTGGATTCAGGGCGTCCGCGACCCGTTGCATCTGCTCGTCACGCCCGACGATCCGGTCCGGACCGGGCAGGTGCGTGATCTCGAGCAGCCGCTCGTCGGCGAAGACCGGATCGTCGTACCGAAAGAGTGGATCACGATCGTCGTTCGCGGACATTGCAGTACCGGGAGCCTACCAACTGGACTGAAATAAAGCTATGGAGATCGATCGCGGATGTAAAAGCGAAGCCTGAGAACCTGTCGAGTGCCTATTCGTCCCGAGCGGTCGAAATTCATCCGACTGCCTTCCTCGCGCTTCTAATCGATCGAGGGGGACCGTCGGTTCGCTTCGTCGGCGCGATCGATACTCGGCGACGGAGACCGACACCCCCCTCGCGGATGTAACGGCCGACGCTCATCCCGATGACTCGTAACTCAGGATTTTGCTGAACCAGTCGGTGTCATCGTTCAGCAAGAGGCCGAGAAAGTTGAGATAGCCCTGAAGATGATGCTTCGAGACACCTCTGAACTTCGCCAGCCACTGGCGAAGGAAGCTATGGCGGGTCTCGCCGCTGTCTCGTCGATGTCATCGTAGATCGTGTAGTCGTCGGTACAGAGAATCACCGTCTCATCGCCTCGGTCGGCAATCTCCTCGTCGACATCTTCGAGATTCTCTCGAACCAGAAATTCAACTCGTCCGTCGCTCCGACGGACGAGTGTCACGACCGGCGGTTTGTCCGACTCGAAGCTTCCTCGCCCCTTTTTTTGAGTCCGCGCTTGCGCGGACTCTCCTCTTTCTTCTCAATCCCTTTCTCGCCTGCTGTCACGTAGATCTCATCAGCTTCACACACCTCTGAAAGCGTCAGGTCGTCCAGTTCACCGCACATCTCTTGGAGATCATGGCGGAAGTTCAACACCGCCTCGTAGTCCCGCTCCAAGTCCGATGCGATCTGTGTCGTCGGCACAGATCGCATCTCCTTGATCATGTAGAACATCTCCTCGATGGGGAACTTCCGATGCTCGAAGACCGAATTCGTGAGGTCGTTGAAATATGTCTCACACCCCTTGCAACGGTACTGTTGAGCGCCTTTCCCCGTCGTCCCCTTCTTGATGACTGGGTTGCTCTCCCCGCAGTAGACACACGACACCGTCGCGCCGAATCGGGCGCGACGGAGTCGCTCGTAGCAGTCGTCCGGATTGGGAAGGAACACTTCTACCGAGTCCCTGTCCATCAACAGCAACCAACGAACTCCTCGCTACTGGAAGTTACGACTGGTCGGGATGAGCGACGGCCGAAATCTGGATCGACGGGGCTGGGGAAACGAGATCTGGTTCGAATAACCGACCGAAATCGCGTCTCGAAATAGAATCCACGTCCGTTCGACCGCAAAACTAGATCCCTCGCTCGAGCGGGGGCCCTCGAACCGGCCGTTTGGCACACACACACCACCGTCGCGGATGTAACGTTGACTAGGTGGGGGTGGGTGGAAGAAATCTGGCGATATTTCCATTTTCGCTCGACCACACCCGATATTTTACATCCGCGACGGTGGTGTGTTCCCGAACAGAACTCCCCCACACCCAATAGCGGTTACAAACGCGAGGGTGGTGTGTGCCCCATCCACGGGACCCAGAACAGCGAACCGACGCTCTCGAGAGGCCATACTTCGTCTCTTCCTCCCGAGTCGTCCCGTTCTCACCCTTCTTTCATGGTTCCCGCTATCGGTAACACCGATCTCCACACCTCTCCCGACTCTTCTGACTTCTCTACATTCTCCTCGCTTTAATTACTCTCACTAGTCTCTCTAGATTGTATCTAGAATCTAGAATCTAGAAACTATATGATGAAATGAAGAGGAAGAAGAGGTGACTGGGACGACCGACAACGGTCACGTCGTCCCTCCGCTCACGACCGTCCTGACCTTCTTCGGTCTCCAACGCCTCGAACCCTGTCGCTTCGAGTCCGTCTCGATCCGTCCCCGAAACCGAAACCCGTAACCTCGCGCTCCCGCCTGACTCTAGCAATGACCGAACCGTCGTCACCGACGGACGACTCGAGCACGCCGTCCGATCCGACCCGTCGAACGCCGCCGGCCGTCGCCGTCGTCGACGCGCAGTCACCCGGCAACGTTGGAACCATCGCCCGGGCAATGAAGAACTTCGGCTTCGAGGACCTCCTGCTGATCGATCCGCCGGAACTGGACCCCGAGGGCGAGGCCTACGGGTTCGCCGGTCACGCTCGGGAAGACGTTCTCCCGAACGCGACGGAGATCACCTTCGACGAACTGGTCTCGAACTACCACACCATCGGCTGTACGGCCGTCACCAACGAGGACGACCGGAGCCACGTCCGCTTCCCGTTCTCGACCCCCGCCGACCTCGCCGACCGGCTGCCGACCGTGGAGGCACCCACCGCCCTCGTCTTCGGGCGTGAACGCGTCGGGCTCACCAACGAGGAGCTCGCCGAGATCGACGAGATCTGTTCGATCCCGGCCGACGAGGAGTATCCCGTGCTCAACCTCGGCCAGGCCGCGACGGTAACTCTCTACGAACTGCGGACGCTGACGCTCGCGGGGGACGAGACGCAACTACCGGATCTCGAGCGCGTTCGCGCGCCCGAGGAGACGGTCGATCGCCTGTACGACCAGTGGGGCGATCTCCTCGAGGAGATCAACCACCCGGAGGAGAAACGCGAGAAGACGATGCGGATGCTCCGCAGAATCTACGGCCGGGCTGATCTCACCGCGCGCGAGGCGAACACCCTCCTCGGGCTGTTGCGGCGCGCGACGGAACGTCCCGAGCGGTAGCGCCGGTTCAGGACTCGAGAACGAGGCGGTCGTCGGTCGCGGAGATCCGGAGGTCGAACACCTCCGAAAGCAGGTTGATCGTCGGTCCGGACTTGGTCTCCGGATCGCAGTAGAAATGTGAGAACGCGTCGGCGCTGTCGACTCGCGAGGTAAGCAGGTGGAGGAACTTGAACAGCGTCTCCAGTTTGCTCTTGACGAGCAGTTCGGAAAGGATCTCGAACGACAGCGAGATGGTCGTTTCCGGCGAGTTGTGCTCGGCGATGACCCGCGAGATGGTCTCCCCGATCCCGTCCAGTCCGATCCCAGGATCTAGTTGAACGATCTCGAGGGGCACGTCGCGAAGGTCGAGGTCGTCGGCCGAGGACAGCGGTTGCCGTTTCGTCGTCAGCACGATCGTTCGGTCGGGCCACGACGACTGGTGAGCCTCGAGCAGGCGAAGGCGATCCGCGACGGCCGTCGTCACGAGGATCGCGACGTCGTAGGGGGCGAAGAAGTGGACCCTGGCGTTGTTGGCGCCCGTGCTGTCCGGCGATGCGAGGACCAGCGTGTTCCCGGTGCCATCGACCTCGCTGGCGACGTGCGTTCCCGACTGCACGCGTCCCTCGACGTGCTCGTAGAGATGGCGCTTGAACGCCCCGACGGCCTCGTCCTTGTCGTGTTTCAGGGTGGCCGCCCCGCACCGAGGACAGTTCCAGCCGATCTGGTACCCCTCCCTGTAGAGCGACCGACGGTTGTGCTCGAGCAGGTGCGAACTCACCGCGTCGCGGGTCGTCCCCTCCGACGGCGACCAGACCGTAAACTCGCACTGACGACAGTCCCACCTATAGACCATACATCCTCCCCCGCTCCGTGCCGGCCGTGATTGGGCCGGTATGCCGTTGGACAGTACGTATCATGTTTCGGCGAACGTGATGGAGGGGCTCGAGGCGGAGACCGCGAAGGTGGGGAGACGACCGGCAGGGCGGAATGCCATCGGAGAGATCATTCGTTCGAATCCGAGTCGTCCACTGCGTCGGTCGACGAGCCGCTTCCCCGCTCGCGCTTTTTCGCCGTGTAGTCCGACGGATCCGAGACGTACGTGTACTCCACCGAGTTCGTGACGGCTTCCCGGGAGGGGCGGTTCGCTTCGGCCCGCTTTTTCCGGACGAACTCGGCCCGGGACGTCGCGGCTTCGGAGACGTCGTCGCGCTCGAGGAACTCCCGGAGTCGCTCGAGCAGGCTCGGGTCCTCGAGTTCGACCAGCGTCGAGAGCGCGAACTTCGCGGTGAGTTCGTCCTCGTCGTCGAGCGCGCGAATCAGGTAGTCGACGACCCCGTCGGGATACTCCCGTTCGTTCTCGGCGACGCGGCCGAGCAGCCAGGTCGCGTTCCGCCGGATGTAGGCCGGCTGGTTCCCCTGCAGTATCGTCAGGAGTTGCGCCGCGAGATCCGGCGGCGAGGCGTCGAAGATCCCTTCGGCCACCTCGTGTCGAACGTCGTGGCTCCGTTCCGCGGGGGCGTTCGCGAGCAACTCGAGTATCGTCCGCGTCGCCGTCCGGCGGACGAGTTCGGAACCGTCCTCGAGGGCCTCGACCAGTAGTGGTAGCGGCTCCAGCGAGCCGAATCGATCGAGTTCGCCGACGGCGATGACTCGAACGGACTCCGTCTCCGAGCGCGCGGCGGGCGCGAGCGCTTCGACGGCCCGCCGCGTTCCGATCGAGGCAAGCGCCGCTGCCGCAGCGCGACGCACCTGATTCTGGGGGTCGTCCAGCCGCGACGCGAGCGCGTCGATAGCACGCGGGTCCCCGATCTTTCCACAGGCCTCGGCCGCTTTCGTTCGAACGCGAACGTCGGCGTCGGCGACGGCGTCGACGAGGGCCGGTACCGCGGTGTCGTCGCCGATGCGACCGACGGCGGCAGCCGCCACCATCCGGAACTCGGACTGGTCGGCGGCGAGCCAGTCGGTGACCCGGTCGACGTCCATCCACTTCGGCGGATCGTTGACCTCGCTCGCGGCGACCTCCTCGATCAGCCGCTCCAGGTAGCCCTCGTCGCGGAGGTACATCGCATCGATCGCGGCCGCACGTACGTCGTCGCTCTCGTCGTTCTTGGCCGTCCGGAGCAACGCCGTCCCGATCCGTTCCTCGCTCTGTGAATTCGTTCCCGTCCGAAGGCCGCCGAGTAGCTCCGCCGCTCGGTACCGGATGATCGGCTTCTCCGCGTCCGCCAGGTACTCGAGAAGCTTCAGTTCTTCCGAATCGCGTGCCAACTCGTACAGGAACGCCGTATCTCCCTCGCGCATGATCTGAATTTCCCCTGAAGTCCCGGCTACGCTCCGGATTGTCGGTCGAATCGCCGACGGCAATCGACCGCAACCCGAACCGATTGCTGTTCGAGAAATTATCACTCGATTACATAGTTGTTTGGGATCGGTACGTGTGATAGTTGGTTGGGATCGGGACGCATAACGCGTATTCGTCCCTACGGACGCCATGCCCCACTTCGCGGGGACGCTCGGGACGAACGGCGAGAAAGGAAGCGAGGAAGCTACCGGCTCTCGAGCACTCGACCGCGGCGCTCCGATTCGACTGCTGGTGTCTCGAATGCGGCGAACTCGCCGGTCGCCGTCGCGGTGCCGACCCACTCGCACTCGGCACAGGCGTACAGCCCCTGGCCATCGACCAGTGAGCTACCACATTCGGGGCAGGCTCCGTCGTTCGCTGCGGGTTCCACGGTTGGCTCCTCCCCCAGCGGCGTCGGAAGCTCGCCGGTCCGGAGCGTCGCGATGGCCTCGTCGGACGTGTACGTTTCATCCCCGTCGGCCTCCGAGTGCGGGAAGACGCCCACGAACTCGTCGTCAGCGTAGACCTCGAGACAGAGCAATGGCGTGACCAGCAACTCCCGCGTCTCGCCGGTCACCTGCGAGGTGCTGGTCCGTTCCCTGAACGGCGGGCGGATGCTCACCCCGCGGCGATCGGCCCACGACTCGAACCGCTCGTATGCCTTGAGGACCTCCTGGTGCGGGCTCGTCTCCGAGCGCGTGACCTCCTTGGGCCAGCTGCGCAACAGCAGGTCGTCGATCGCTCCCTCGGACTCGCAGGCCCGCAGCGTTTCGATCTGGCTGTCGACGGGCTCGAGCAGTAGGGGTGCGCGGACGTGGGCCACGATCGTACGTGTCGGTGCAGTCATCATTCGTACGGCCCACGTTCCCGCTGATAAATCTTTCTAGGATGTTAAACGATAACAAACAACTTCCCCGTCGGAAGAGCGCCTAGTCGGCGGACTCGGGCTCCGACTCGGGCGTTCCGCCGTCGGTTCGCGGCTGCGCTCGCTCGCTCGAGACGGTCGGCGTTCGGCCGCCGTGACGCGCCGCGGTCGGCTTCCAGCGGGAGCGCAGGAGCCGTCGGATCGCCCGTCGCTTGATCAGCACGAACCCGACGAGGATCGTCAGCAAGCCGACGATCGTCAACGAGTCGACGACCGACCCGAGGACGAGCCAGCTGATGACGATCGCGACGGCCGGCTCGGCGTACCCGACCAGGTTGACCTGCGTGGGGCCGCTCCGGTCGAGCAACTCGAAGTACAGCAGGAACGCGAATACGCCGGAGACGAAGGTGAGATAGACGTAGGAGACGATCGCGGTCGTCGTCAGTTCGATCGCGGCGATCGACTCACCCCGCAGGAACCCCCAGCCGAGCAACACGGCGGAGCCGAGGATCATCGCCCAGGCCTCGAGCGACTCGATCGGGAGATTCGACTCGATCGGCCGTACGAGGACGCCGCCCAGCGCGAACGCGATCGCCGAGGCGAAGACGAGGGCAGCCCCGACCGTCGCGTCCGCGCCGAGCATCGAGGGCGTCGGCTGCACGACCATGATCACGCCCAGCAGTCCGAGGGCGAACCCGACCAGACCGACGGGCCCAAGCCGTTCGCTCGGCAGTACGACACCGGCGAACGCGACCGTGAGGATCGGGGCCGTACTGACGAGCGTTGCGGCGACGGCTCCCGAAACGTACAGTTCGCCGACGTACAGCAGTCCGTGATAGAGCGCGATGACGAACGTCCCGGCGACGCCGACGGCGAGCCACTCCCCACGATCGGCGGGCCAGACGTGGTTCGTGGTAAGGACGGCGTATCCCAGAACGATCACGCCAGCCAGGGCGTACCGCAGCCCGGCGAACAACAGCGGCGGGACGTATTCGAGCCCGATCTCGATCGCGACGAACGACCCGCCCCAGCAGATCGCGAGTATCGAAAACAACACCAACTCGAGGTACTTCTCTGGAACTAATCCGGATATCTTCATATGGGATTCAGAATAGGTGGTTGTACTTAGTCCCTTCTACAACAAGGCCACTAATCTCGGATTGACAATCATACATATGGATTGCATTCAAACACCCTCCATATTGCGGTGGCACGTTGTAGATTTCTCCAATATCATCAGTCGAAGGACACTTGTTCTCCACCCTCGAGTGTGCGCGTATGGACGAGCGCGATGTGCGACTGTTGAAGGCGATTTCCGAACTCGGAACTGGAAGCCCGGAACAGCTCCACGAGGAAACGGACATCCCGGTCTCGACGATCCATTATCGGCTCTCCAACCTCCGTGAGGAGGGCATCATCACGAACGACCGGTACGACCTCGACCTCGAGAAACTCGGGCTGGGCGTGACCGTCATCGTCGAGGTCCACGCCGACTACCAGGGCTCATACGAGTCGTTCGCGGATCGGCTCCTGACGGTCGAAGGCGTTACGAACGTCTACTTCACGATGGGCGAGACGGACTTCATCGTCGTCGCTCGTCTGAGCAGCAGCGAGACCGTCGAGCGGCTGATCGCCGAATTCGAGCAACTCGAGGGCGTCGAGCGTACCGACTCGACGTTCGTCATCTCGGCGATCGAGGAACGGGACGCGTTACAGAGCTACGAACTGGAGACGTTGCTCGAGGAACTCGTCGACGACTGAGACGCCGACTGGCGTCGAACAGAAGGTGGGGAGATCAGGCGCGCTTCTGGATCTCCTCGCGCAGCAACTGACTCACGAGGTCGCCGTCGGCTTTCCCGCGAAGTGCGCCCATGCACTCGCCCATGAGTCCCGAGAAGGCCTGCATCCCCTCTTGCTCGACCTGGGCCTCGTTTCGCTCGACGACCTCGACGACAGCTTCCCGGACCTCTTCCTCGTCCGCACCGCCGAGCCCTTCTTCCTCGGCCGCCTCCTCGGCGGTCCGATCGGGGTCCTCGGCCAGCGCGGTCAACAGGTCCGGCACGCCCTCGTTGGGAAGCTCGCCGTCCTCGACCAGTTCGAGCACGCCGCGCAGATGTCCATCCTCGAGGTCCGCTACGGGGACGTCGTCGCGACGGAGTTCGGTCAGGGTCGACTCGAGCGTCGACGCGGCCAGTGTGGGGTCGATCCCGTCGGAGACGACGTCCTCGAACAGCGGCATGTGCTTCCCGTAGGCGACCTGTTCGGCCAGTCCTTCGCCGAGGTCGTACTCCGCCTGGTAGCGCTCGACCTTCTCGGTTAGCAGTTCGGGTTCGGGAACGTCACTCGGGTCGGGCTCGACTGGTGGTACGTCCGTCTCGGGGTACATCCGCGCCGCGCCCGGGAGCGGTCGCAGGTAGCGGGTCGTCCCGTCGTCGTTCGCGCCACGAGTCTCTTCGGGAACGCCCTCGAGGGCGGTTGCGGCGCGTTCGACGACGGCCTCGATGGCGGCCTCGGCCGTGTCGGTATCGTCGGCGACGATGGCGACGGCGTCCTCCGGCCCCGCGTCGACCGCGTCCCTGAGTGCCTCGACCTCCTCCTCGGTGACGCCGTAGGCCGGCAGTTCGTCGGTGTGGAAGATGCCGCCCGCGCCGTGGCGCTTCGCGTGGTCGGAGAACTCCGTGCCCAGACGGCGGTCCGGGGCGATCTCGCGGCCGACGAGGCCGTCGAAACCGTACAGCGGAACGGCCATCACGCTGCCGCCGGAGCCGAGCGCGCCCCGGATGACGCCGCTGTCCGTGTCCTCGAAGACCGCCGTGACGTCCTGCGTGTCGCCGATCGAGGCGTCCCGGTCGGCCAGTTCGTCGGCGATCTCGACGAGTTCGGCCTGCCGGGCGACCTCGTTGCGGACGATATCGTCGATGTCGTCCAGGCTCTGGACGCCCTTGATCTCGACGCGAGCGCCCTCCGCGATCGAGACGTTGACGTCCTGTCGGATCGTCCCGAGGCCACGCTTGACCTTGCCCGTCGAGCGGAGCAACATCCCGATCCGCTCGGCGGCCTCGAGCGCCTGCTCGGGCGTCGAGATGTCCGGCTCGGTGCCGATCTCGACCAGTGGGATGCCGAGCCGGTCGAGGCTGTAGCGAACCCCGTCGTCGGTCTCTTCGACGCGCTGGGCGCTTTCCTCCTCGAGCATGAGGTCCTCGACGCCGACGGTCCCCTCGCTCGTCTCGATCTCGCCGTCGGTCGCCATCAGCGTCGACCGCTGGAAGCCCGACGTGTTCGAGCCGTCGACGACGATCTTGCGCATGACGTGGGCCTGATCGACCGGCTCCATGTCCAGCAGCTGGGCGATTTCGAGGACCGTCTCGAGGGCCTCGTCGTCGAGTTCGTGGGGCGGCTCGTCGTCCTCCTCGACGAGACAGGTGGTGTCGTACGCGAGGTACTCGAACTCGCGGTCGACCTTGCTCTCCTCCAGGGCGGCCTCGTCGATCTCGCCGAGTTCGCTCCGTGTGGGGTGGAGGTAGCGGGTGAAGGTACGCTCGGCCTCCTCTGGCTCGCGGAGGTCGGTCGGACACTGACAGAACAGCTTCGTCGCCGTATCGAGTTGCTGGTGGATCTCCAGCCCGGCGACGAGTCCGAGCTCGTCGTAGTCGTACTCGGTCTCGCTCATTGCCGGTGACTCGGTGACGGAGGGGTAAAAAACCGTCCAGTTCGCGGTTCCGGCCGTCGAACGGTCAGTCGGCCGTCGATTCGGCGGCCGAGTCGACGCGGTCGGAGCCGATCCCCTCGAGCGCCCGCGACAGGCCCTCGAGCACCGTTTCCGGGGTCGCTTCTACGACTCCGTCCCGGTCGGAATCGCGAAGCCGCTCGTACCGTTGGCGGGCCGTCTCGCCCGCGAAGTTGCGCTCCTCGAGCGGTCGTCGATCCGTGACGACCAGCGCCGCCGGTTCGGCCGCCTCGAGGGTCTCGAGCACGACGCCCGCCGAGCCCAGCACGGGATCGGCCAGCACCGTTGCGTCGGCGGTCCGGATCCGTTCGGCGAGCGTTTCCCGGCGAGCCTCGGACAGCGCGGCGTGTGGCTCTGCCTCGATGACCTCGACTTCGATCTCGGCCGCGAGGCGGTCGGCGGTTTCGGTGACGACGCCCGGTGTTACGGGACCGACGGACGTAGTAAGGGTGATCGGGCGATCGGACCCGTCGAACGCGGTCTCGAGGCGCGCAAGCACGCCCGCGGCGGTCGTTCCCGTTCCGAGAACGTGAATCGCGAGGTCGGCCTCGACGTCGACGATCCGTCCGCCGTCGCCCTCGAGTCGGGCGGCGTCGGCGGACCGCTCGGTGCTCGGTCCGCGTTCGCCCCGATCGCCGGTGTCGACCGTCGCCGATTCGACGGCCGCCAGCGCATCGTCGCTGTCGGGCAGCGCCGTCACCGTTTCCGTCCCCGTCACCGGGTTCGGGGTCACCGTCGCCGTCGCGTCGAACGCGTCCGCGAGCGCCTCGCTCGTGAGTACCTCCGCGGGCGAGCCAACGCTTCTCACGCCGCCGTCGGTGACCATCACCAGTCGATCGCAGTACCGCGCGGCGAGATCGAGGTCGTGGATCGCCGCGACCGCGGTCCGGCCGTCGGCGACCAGCTCGCGGACCAGCTCGAGCGTCTCGATCGCGTGGTTGACGTCGAGGCTCGCGGTCGGTTCGTCCAGCAGGAGTGCGGGCGTCCCCTGGGCGATCGCTCGCGCGAGGACGACCCGCTGGCGCTGGCCGCCGCTGATCTCGTCGATCGGGCGGTCGGCGAGTTCGACCGTGCGAGTGTGCTCGAGCGCCCGGGCGACCGCGTCGCGATCCTCGGGGGTCGGCGGTGAGAACCGCGAGCGGTGGGGATGTCGCCCCATCTCGACGACGTCCCTGACGGGGAACGAAAACGAGAGCGTGGTGTCCTGCGGGACGACCGCGACGAGCCGGCTCGACTCCCGCGAGGGGACGTCGTGGACGTCGACGCCGTCGACCGTCACCCGTCCGGCATCGGGCTCGAGCGCCCCGCTGATCGTGCGCAGCAGGGTGGTCTTCCCAGCTCCGTTCGGGCCGACGAGTCCGACGAACTCGCCCGGTCGAACCGTCGCGGAGACGTCCTCGAGGACCGAGAGCTCGCCGAACGAGACGGACACGTCTTCGATAGCGATCGTCGCGGGGTCGACGTCGAACAGTGAGGCGGCGCTGTGGCTCCCGTTCTCTCGGTCGCCGCTCCCGTCTCCGTCGCTCCGAACGCCGAACGGATCGATCACAGCGCGTGCACCTCCCGTTTGGTGAGCAGATAGAGGAAAAACGGCGCGCCGAGCGCGGCCGTCACGATCCCGACGGGGACGATCGGCGTCCCGACCTCGAGACCCAGCGGAAGCGGCAGGGTGTCGAGTCGGGCGATCGTGTCGGTCGCGACGAGAAACGAGGCCCCCGCGAGCGCGCTGGTCGGCAGCAGAATCCGGTGGTCCGGCCCGACGATCAGGCGCATGATGTGGGGGACGATCAGGCCGACGAAGCCGATGACGCCGGCGACGGCCACCCCTGCGGCGGTGACGATGCTGGCCAGCGCGAGCAGGAGGAGCTTGGTCCGCTCGACGTCGACGCCGAGGTGGTGGGCGTCCTCCTCGCCCAGCAAGAGGACGTTCATCTCGCGTGCGTACGCGCCGAGGACGACCGTCCCGACGACGGCGACCGGCAAGGCGAACGTGACGTCGTCCCAGCTACTCCGGTGGAGGTGGCCCATCATCCAGACGACCGCCTCCCGCAGGTTCTCGCCGCTGAGAACCAGCATGTACGAGATCACCGCGCCGAGAAACGCCTGGACCGCGACGCCGGCCAGCAACAGGGTCGCGACCGGCGTCCGCCCGCCTTCGGTCGCGACCGCGTAGACGAACAGCGCGGTTCCGATCGCCCCGACGAAGGCGGGCACGTGGACGCTCGAGAACGGCAACAGGGCGGGGAACGCGATGGCGGCGACCGCTCCGGCTGCCGCGCCGGTCGAGACGCCGATGATCGACGGATCGGCGAGCGGATTCCTGAAGAACCCCTGCATGACCGTCCCCGCAGCAGCGAGCGAGAAGCCGACGACCGCGCCGAGGGCGATCCGTGGCAGTCGCACGTCCGTGACGATGGTCTGGTGGGCGGAGGGAACGTCGTAGGCGACGATCCCCGTGAGATTGAGCACCGCTTTCGAGACGGTGAGCGGGTCGATCCGGACGGGTCCGAGCATCGCGCTGCCGATCACGGTTCCGGCGAGGAGGACCGCAAGCGCCAGCGACCAGGTGAGGATCCGTCCGGAGACCCGGGGGATTCGCATGTCTGAAACCCCGATTGCATTAGTCAAATATTTGTTGGAGTGCCGTCTGTACTCCGGCGATGCGAAAGTCACTGGTCGTTATCGTCGCGGTATCGATGGCCCTCGCGTTCACGGTTGCTCCCGTCGCCGGAGCCGGTTTGGCGGCCGAGAGCGGACCGAACGCGGCGGCGGTGAGCGCACAGGAGTCGCCGACCTGCGAGTTCCCGTTCGAGGCGACCGACGCGACGGGCGAAACCGTCACCATCGAGGAGGAACCCGACGCTGTCGTCGCCTTGCAGCCAAGCGACGCACAGACGTTGTTCGAGATCGGCGCAGCGGACAAGGTCGTCGGCATGCCCGTCGGGCAGTACACCGCCTACCTCGAGGCCGACGAGGACCTCGACATCACCGAGGACGACGGCCTCACGCCGATCGTCGAGGAAGTGATCGCCGAGGAACCCGACGTCGTCCTGGCGGCCAACACCCTCGAGGACGACCCCGTAGTCGACCAGCTACGTGACGCCGGGCTGACCGTCTTCGTCTTCCCGACCGGCGAGTCCCTCGACGGCGTCGCCGAGAACGTCCGCTGGACCGGCGAGATCACCGGCGAGTGCGAGGGAGCCGAGGAGACCCTCGACTGGATGGACGAGACGCTGGCCGACATCGACGACGCGGTCCCGTCGGAGGACCGCCCACTGGCTTACTACGAGATGGGCGACGGCTTCACCGCCGGCGAAGGGACCTTCTCCCACGAACTCCTGACGACGGCCGGCCTCGAGAACCTCGGCGCGGAGATCGGTATCGAGGGCTGGCAGATGGTCGACGACGAGCAAGTCATCGAGGAAGATCCCGACTGGATCGTCTACGGCGAATCCTGGGGCGAACCGCCGGTCAGCGAGGGCGTGATGGAGACCTCGGCCTACCAGAACGAGCGGTTCGTCGCGGTGAACGACCAGTACATGAACCAGCCCGGCCCGCTCGTCGTGGTGGCGATCGCCGAGCTGGTCCACGAGGTCCACCCCGACGCGTACGAGGAGGCCGGCCTCGCCGACGACGACCGGATCGCAGAATACGGCGACCTCTCGAGCGACGAGGGCGAGGGCGATGGCGATGGCGATGGCAATGGTGACGAGACCGACGGCAGTGATAACGACGATGCCGACGAGTCGGACTCCGAAACGTCGGACGAGGAGGATACCGGCGACACCGACGCCGACGACACCGCGGAATCGGGCGACTCCATCCCCGGCTTCGGCGTCCCGGTCGCCGTCGCCGTCCTCGCGATGCTCGCGGTCGTCGGAGCCGCTCGCTCCGCTCGAGGAGCGTAACCCGGTTTCGCTTTCGTACCCCGTTCCGTCGCGAGCCACGGCCGATCGCGGGACGCGGAGTTCACAAGCGTTTACTCGTCGGCCTGCACACACCAACGCATGGTCGAGAACGTTATCTGGCCCGCTTACCTCGACGCGTCGCTCTCCCGCTCGGAGGGCCGTCGCGTCTCCGAGGACCTGGCCGTCGAGGAACCGACGGTCGACGAGATCGCGAAAGCCGTCCAGCAGATCGGATACGACGCCACGATAGAGCGGGACAAGTCCTACTCCCGCGAGCACTGGGCCCAGCGGGGCCGGGTCGTCGTCCGCGGCGCCGACGACTCGACGAAGAACGACCTCGTCCAGGCCGTGGCAGCGTACGTCGCCGCAATGCGCGAATGAGCATGCGTCGCGTCGGTACCGTCGTTCGAACGGCACAGGGACTCGCGGTGTTGCGGGCCGACGAGAGCGATGGGGACGACGACCGCTTCCGGAACGAAGTCGGTACCCCCGTCCTCGACGACTCGCTCGAGGAAGTCGGCCGCGTCGTCGACGTCTTCGGTCCCGTCGATCGACCCTACCTGGCCGTCTCACCGGGCGACGACGTACATCTCCCGTCGCTGGTCGGTGGGACGCTGTACGCACGATAATTCCTCGCTTCTCGAGTCCGGTCAGGGGAGCTCGCCGTCCGGCTCGTAGCAGTTGAACCGAGTGTGTACCGACTGGACGACCTCACCTTCCGGATCGATCACCTCGAGATCGAAGTCCCCGTGCTGTGGCGGCGCGCCGATCCGGACGGCGTACAGCTCGCCGTCCTCGTCGAGGGCGGGATCGATATCCGGCTCGAGGGCGCTCATCTCTCGATTGTCCCTGATCGGCACGTCCGCGATGAGGTCGCCGTCGCGGTTGCGTACGACGACCGCGTCGACCGACTCGTCGGTTGGTGCGTCGGCGTCGACGAGGATCCCGAGTGCGAGTTCCTCGTCACCGCGGATCACTTTCGCGCGTTCGAGGGGACCGTCCTCGAGGTTTGCACCCTTACTGGAACACCGGGCGATCGCTTCGTCGCTTCCGAGGCAACCGGCGGTCACGATCGGTACTCCGGCAGCGAGTCCGGTGACGAAATCGCGTCGCGATATGCTGGAGGGCACACCCCACTGTACGTGTTAGACTATCAATGTTTCTTCGATTCTGTCCCTCGTATTCGGTAACTCGACGCTGGTGATAACGGGGACTTGGTTCGATCCGGCCGGCGATCCGCTCGGCGATCCGCCGCCAACGAAAACACCCATACGACCGGGGTGCAAACGGCGCGTTATGAACGACCGGACGCGTATTCTCGGAGCCGTCGGCGTGACGGTTCTCCTCTTCCTCGGCGTGCAACTCGGCGCGCTGGCGCTGATCGAGCCCTTCTACGAGTCCGAGCGCCAGGCCGTCGAGAACCCCGAGGACCCGACCAACAGTGTCGTCTACTTCGGCATCATCCTCGCCGCGACCGCGCTCATGCTCGCGGCGTTCAAGTTCGACCAGCAGTGGCTGATCCGCGCGCTGATCGTCGGGGTAAGCGTGATGCTCTCCTGGTTCGTCTTCAGCGAGTTCGTCCCGCCGACGGTGACCGTCGGCTCGGTCAACGCCCTCGCCGCCCTCGCGGCGGCCGGCGTCGGGGCCGCGCTCCTCCTCTATCCCGAGTGGTACGTTATCGACCTCACCGGGATGTTGATGGGCGCCGGCGCGGCCGCGCTGTTCGGCATCAGCTTCGGCCTCCTCCCGGCACTGCTGTTGCTGACCGTCCTCGCGGTCTACGACGCGATCAGCGTCTACGGTACCGAACACATGCTCGACCTCGCGGAGGGCGTGATGGACCTGAAGATCCCCGTCGTGCTCGTCATCCCGACGACGCTGTCCTACTCCTACCTCGAGTCGGGCGCGGGCGAACCCGAGACGCTCGAGTCACTCGACGACGAGGCCGCCTCCGACGGCGGTGACAACCGGAGTCTCGAGGCAGACGGCGAGATGGATCCCGAACTCAAGCCGGATCCCTCGGTGTCGGAGGAGGGGGACGAGGACGCGGACCAAGACGACGGAGGGAAACTCGAGCGTGACGCCCTGTTCATCGGGCTGGGCGACGCAGTTATCCCGACGATCCTGGTCGTCAGCGCGGCCTTCTTCCTCGAAGTCGGCACGCTCGGCCTTCCCTGGATCGCGCTGAACCTCCCGGCGCTGGGGGCATTACTCGGCACGATCGCGGGCCTGCTGGTGCTCATGTACATGGTCCTGAAAGGCCGCGCGCACGCCGGCCTGCCGCTGCTCAACGGCGGCGCGATCGGGGGGTACCTGCTCGGCGCGCTCGCGAGCGGGCTGTCGATCGCGACCGCGCTCGGCTTCTAATCGCCCTCGAGATTCACTTCGACGCCGTCCCCGTGTTCGATCGCCTCGATCAGCGTGTCGATCCGTTCGGCCTCGGCCCCTCGATCGAACCCCGTCTCGTCGGGGTAGACGCCGACGATGACCAGGTGGTCCCCGCCCCGATCCGGGCGCGCGACCTCGACGACGGCGTCGACGGATATCTCCCGCAGCGTCGCTTCCCCCTCGAAGGTCTCGACCGTCGTCGTGTCGTCGAGCACCGTGACCGAGCGGCGATCGACGGGATCGTCGCCGACCTCGAGTTCGCCGTACCGGTCCTGGACGCGTTCGGCGATCTCGGCGCGGCTCATGTCGCCGACGGGATTGAAGTTCTCGCCGGCGACGCTGACCTCGGGGGTCGTCAGGAGACCGAAGACGCCGGCCTCGACGCCGTCCGTGTTCTCGTCCTCGTCGCCGTCACTCTCGTCGCCGTCGCCGCCGAACGGATCCAGCGGGAGATCGATCGTCCGGACGTACTCGCTGGCGTAGTTCGTCACCTCGACCGTCTCGCCCGCCACGGATTCCGTCCTGACGGACTCTTCGGTCCCGCGGTAGTCGTACCCGACCTCCGTCGCGACCGACTCGGGAACGATCGCCGGCGACGCCGACACCGTCGTCACGTCCTCGAGCAGGTCGCCGAGACAGCCAGTCGAGGCGACGACGCCGCCGGACGTAAGCGCCGCGACGAACTGCCGTCGGTGCATATCGGCTCCTCGACGTTCGGCGGGATAAGTCTCGGGCAGGCTATCACGCCCGTAGATGACGGGAGTCGGTGAACGGGACTCGAGCGGGGCAGGGCGGAGCAGGGCGGAGCAGGGCGGAGCGGGGAGGGGGCGAGATCTGGTGCTGATACCCAGTCAGTCGCCGTCGGACCCGTCCGGTTCCGGGTCGCTGTACGTCTTCGGATCCGGTGCCGGCGGCACCCCGTCGCCGTCACCCGGCTGTTCGGCGAGGTAGGAGAACTCGCCGTTCCCGTCGGGCGCGGTTCCCTGGGTCCACGGGAAGCCCGGATCCTCCTGGGGATCCCGGCGCGTCGAGATGAATGCGTAGTTGACGTCCTGATTCTCCTCCTCCTGCGGGAAACTCGCCGGCACCGGGACCGGATCGTCGAGGCTCTCGAGGGCCTCGAGCCACTGGTTCTGGTGCATGGTGTCCCGGGCGATGAGATAGGAGAGCATGTCCTTCATGCCGGGGTCGTCGGTGTACTCCCAGAGGCGGGTCGCGAGGGTGCGGCCGGTCGCCTCGGCCATCACGTTCGCGTAGAGGTCGCCCGCGAGGTTCCCCGAGGCGGCGACGTAGGCCCCGTCGAACGGCACGCCGTTGCTGTCGACCGGCATCGCGGAGAGTCCGGACGAAAGGAACTGCCGGGGGTTCTGTCCGGTCATCGCTGCGGCGGCGGCCGCCGTCTCCTCCGTTTCCTCGCGCATCTGCTTCGGCGAACCCCGGAGGTTCTTCGTGACCGCCGTCGCGAGCATCTCGATGTGGCCCAGCTCCTCGGTGGCGGTCTCCATGAGCAGCTTCCGGTAGGCCTCGTACTCTTCGGGCAGCGCCCACGCCTGGAACATGTACTGCAGGGCGACGCGCATCTCGCCCTCCTGGCCGCCGATCGCCTGCTGGAGGAGTTTCGCGAAGTGTGGGTCCGGTTCTTCGACGGTGACCTCGTACTGTAACTCCGGTTCGTGGAAGAACATTCGGACGAACGGATATCGAGTCCGTCCATGAAGATTTCACTTGCGAACCGACGGATAATTACGATCGGTGAACTACCTTCCGTGCGTGAAAAGGTCGGTTCAGCGAAGGTCAACCCGACCCGGAACAAACCTTTTTTCGCCCCTCGGTGACGGTGTCGTAGGCCGATCTCGATGCCAAAGAACCACGACACCGAGACGAAGACGACCCGAACCGGACCCTCCCGGCGTCGCGTCCTCGAGTACGGCGGCGTCGCGGTAACGGGTGGTATCGTCGGCACGACGGGAGCCGCTGGGGCGACCGGCGACGACGTGAACGAGGCTCCGACCGGGGACGAATCGTCCTCATCCCCGTCCCCTCACAGTGCCGTCGACGGCGCGATGTTCGCCTACCAGTACGCCCCCGGGCGGGTCAGAGTCCCCGAACGGGACCTCGAGTGGCGGCCGTCGGCGCTCGCCCCGTCGTACCGGACCCACGTCGTCAGTTACGAGCGGTCGCCGTCGCTTCGAGCGTTCCTGTTTACGGACGGGGGGCTGTCGACGGAAACCGACGGGAACGGATTCGACACGTTTGCCCTCCGGGACGTATCCGGTTGCCCCGCGGGATCCGGATCCGTCCCCCTGACCGGCGTCGAACTCGAACTCGAATTCGAACGCGAGCACGAGTGACGGGACCGGTGGTCGCCCGCGTTCGCACTCATGTCTCCGGTATCGCCGCTGCGTTCGTCGCAGTGTTCCGTTCCCGCTACCGAGCCAGTAGTCGCTGCCGTCGCCGTCACCGTCGCTCGAGGCGGTTCCCGGTCGACGCGATCCGGCCGGACCCGTCGACCGTCGTCAACCGTCCAACGACAGCCGGGGTGAGTGACCACGAATGACCGATGGTAGCGAGAAACGCCGGGCCGCCGCCCGGTGTGATCGGTGCGGAACGATCGGGCTCGTCAGGATCTGGGAGAACGGCCGAATCGAACCGGTCAGCGGCCGCGGTATCTGTGACTGTGCCGATCCGGCGCTCCGGATCCTCGAGGGGGAGGAGGTCGACGATCTCGAGGACGAACCGTAAGCGCCGGCGAAAAATAGCGTTCCGTTACTCGGACGGCAGCCGGTAGGTCGGCCCGTCGTCGGTATCCTGAACCTCGATCCCCAGGGCCTCGAGTTCGTCGCGCAACTCGTCGGCCCGCTCGTAGTTGCCGTCCTCGCGTTCCTGCTCGCGGACGTCGAGCACGAGGTCGACCACGTCGCCGGCGAGGTCGGCCTTCCCCGTCGTCTCGCCCGTGAAGGAGAGCCCGAGGACGCCGCCCAGTTCCTTCAGGGTCTCGACGGCCTCGCGAAGCCCGCGGTAGTCGTACTCCTCGCGGCCTTCGAGGTGGCTGTTGATCGCCGTCGCGACCTCGAGCAGCGCCGACTGGGCCTCCCGGGTGTTGAAGTCGTCGTTCATGGCCTCGACGAACGCTTCGCGGGCGTCCCCGACTGTGGCGCGGAACTCCGCGTCTTCGACTTTCGTCCGGGCGTCCGGCGAGTCGACGGCGTCGAGGGCCGCCTCGTAGGCGCGCTCGAGTCGCTCCCAGCGTTCCTCGGCCTCGGCGATCGTCTCGTCGGAGTACAGCTGCGTGCTGTTGTACGACCCCGCGGTCAGGAACGTCCGCAGGACGTTCGTTCCCCAGCGTTCGACCGCGTCCTCGACGGTGACGAAGTTCCCCAGGCTCGAGGACATCTTCTCGTCGTCCATCTCGAACAGCTCACAGTGGAGCCAGTAGTTCGCGAACGTCGCGTCGGTCGCCGCCTCGGACTGGGCGATCTCGTTTTCGTGGTGGGGGAAGACGAGGTCGCGGCCGCCGACGTGGAGGTCCAGCGTCTCGTCGAGGTGGGTCATGCTCATCGCGGAGCACTCGATGTGCCAGCCGGGCCGTCCCTCGCCCCACGGCGAGTCCCAGGTCTGGGCGGTCTCGCAGGCCTGTTCCGGCTCTGCCGCGCCCTCGTGGCGGTGTTCCTCGATCGCGTCGGCGTCGACGCCGCCGGCCTTCCAGAGCGCGAAGTCCGCGGGATGGCGCTTCTCCGAGCGCTCGTCGGGGTCGCCCTGGGACTCGATCTCCTCGAGTTCCTGGTTCGAGAGCTTGCCGTAGTCGTCGAACTGCGTTACGTCGAAGTAGACCGACCCGTTCGACTCGTAGGCGTACCCCTTCTCGACCAGGGTTTCGACCAGGTCGATGATCTCCGGGACGTGTTCCGATACGCGGGGATAGACTTCCGCCCGCAGGAGGTTCAGTGAGCGCATATCCGAGAGGGTGCGCTCGATGTAGCTTTCGGCGACCTCGCTCTCGTCCTCGCCCAGGCCGTCCTCGCCGACGCGGGCGACGATCTTCTCGTTGACGTCGGTGAAGTTCTCGACGTGACGCACGTCGTACCCGAGGAACTCGAGCCAGCGGTGCATGACGTCGACGTGGACCCACGACCGCGCGTGGCCCAGATGGGGCGGGTCGGAGACCGTCAGGCCACAGTAGTAGAGCAAGACGTTATCGGGGTCCTGTGGCTCGAACGGCTCCGTTTCGCCCGTCAACGTGTTCGTCACGTGTAGGGTCATTACCCGTATTTGCCCCGGACGATAGTTAAACGGTGTGATGCAACTCAACTCGGCCGCTCCCGGGGATTCGACGGAGTCGCTCGAGGGCCGCCCGACGCCCGGGGCCCCCTGGTGATCGACGGGAGATTTATCCGTCGGACTAGCTAGCGGATAAGTCATGAGTACTCGATCGGATCCCGCAGCGAGCGCCTTCTGGGGGGATGCCGACGACGACGTGGCGCTCGAGCGGTACCGGACGCTCGTCGAGACGATCGACGACGGGATCTATCAACTCGACGCCGACGGGCGGTTCGTCGCGGTCAACGACGTCATCGTCGAGACGACCGGTTACGATCGTGAGGACCTCCTCGGGGAACACGTCTCCCTGCTTCTCGACGAGGACGACGTCGACGCCATCGAACGCGAGCTGGCCGAGGCCGTCGCGACTGGCTGTGACGTCTCCACGTTCGAACTCGCCGTCCGGACGGCGGACGGCGACCCCCTTCCCTGCGAAGTCCGGATCTCTCCCCTGGCGGACGACGACGAACTGTGCGGCTCGATCGGCGTCGTCCGTGTTCGCGGCCGCTCGGAACCGATCCGGTGCCTCGAGTCCTTCGAGGCGGCGAAACTGGAGCGATCCTACGGATCGGTCGGGACCATCCCGGACGAGACCAACGTGGGGGTCGTCGTTCTCAACGACGCCGGTGAGGTCAAGTGGATCGACGAGACGGTCGAGGAGTACCTCGGCCTCGAGCGCGGGCGGGTCCTCGGTCGGGACCACCGGTCGGTGATCGAGGGGACGGTCGCCGACCGGCTCGCGGATCCCGAAGCGTTCGCCCAGCGCGTGCTGGCGACCTACGAGGACGACAGCTATCTCGATCGCTTCGAGTTTCGCGTGACCGATGCGGGCGACGATCCCCGCTGGCTCGAGTACCGGAGCAAGCCGATCGAGTCCGGCGAGTACGCTGGCGGCCGGATCGAACTCTACTACGACATCACCGACCAGAAACGGTCCGAAAGCGAACTGCGCGAGAGCCGGGAGGCGTTCCAGTCGCTCGTCGACGCCGTCGAGGAGTACGCGATCTTCCGGCTCGATCCCGAGGGGACCGTCATCAGCTGGAACGAGGGGGCGAAACGGATCAAGGGGTACGACCGCGAGGAGATCGTCGGCGAGCACTTCTCGACGTTCTACACGCAGGAAGACCGCGCGGAGGGGATCCCCGAGCGAAACCTCGAGCGGGCGACCGAGAACGGCTCCGTTGAGGACGAGGGGTGGCGCGTCCGCAAGGACGGCTCGCGGTTCTGGGCGAACGTGACGATCACGCCCGTGTTAGACGCCGACGGCACTCACCGGGGCTATTTGAAAGTGACCCGTGATATGACCGATCGCTGGCAGCGCGAACAGGAACTCGAGAGCGAGCTTCAGCGGGTACTCGGGAGGGTTTCCGACGCGTTCTACGCCGTCGACGACGAGTTCCGGTTTACCCACGTCAACGACCGCGCCGCGGAATTGCTCGAGCACTCCGAGGAAGAACTCCTCGGCGAGCGGATCTGGGACGTGTTTCCGGACCTCGTCGATCTCGACGAGGTCTGGAACGCCTTCCACACGGCCATGGAGAGCCAGGAGCCGACCAGCTACGAACTCTACTACGACACGCTGGATTTCTGGGTAGAAGCGAACCTCTACCCCTCCGAGAGCGGGATCTCCGTGTACTTCCGCGACGTCACCGACCGCGTCGAACGCGAACGGGATCTCGAGCGGACCGAACGGCGCTTCGAGGCGATCTTCGAGGACCCCAACATCCTCGTCGGGCTGCTCGAACCGGACGGGACGGTGCTTGACATCAACGGAACCGCGATGGACTACGTCGACGCGGACCTCGAGGACGTGACCGACGAGCCCTTCTGGGAGACGCCGTGGTGGGGAGAGGGCGACGGGGTCCAGGACCGGGTCCGGGAGTGGACCGAGCGCGCGGCCGCCGGCGAGTACGTCGAGTTCGAGACCGACCTCACCAGGCCGAACGGCGACTGGTACACGCTCAATGGCGTGTTTCGGCCGGTGACGAACGACGACGGCGAGGTCGTCTCGATCATCGTCTCGGATCGGGACATCACCGAACGTAGGCGACGCGAACGGGAACTCGAGGAGTCCGAACAGCGCTACCGGACCCTCGCGGAGTACTTCCCGAACGGCCTCGTCACGCTGTTCGATCACGACCTCGAGTACACGCTCGCCGCCGGCCAGGGGTTCGACAAACTCCCGGTCGACCCCGACGACCTCGAGGGACGGAGCTTCGACGACGTCTGGCCCGCCGAAACGACCGAGACGCTCGAGCCCGCGTTCCGGGCGGCGCTGAACGGCGAGCAGCGCTCGGTCGAACTCGAGTACGCCGGCCGGGAGTGGGTGCTGTACGTGGTTCCGATCACCGACAACCGGGGCGACGTCTTCGCCGGCGTGACGATGGCCCACGACATCACCGAGCGCAAGGAGTACCAGCGGAAACTCGAGGAGACGATCGATCAACTCGAGGAGTCGAACAAGCGACTCGAGCAGTTCGCCTACGCCGCTTCTCACGACCTGCAGGAGCCCCTGCGGATGGTCTCGAGCTACCTCCAGCTTATCGGGAACCGCTACGCCGATACCCTCGACGAGGACGGGACGGAGTTCCTCGAGTTCGCAATCGACGGCGCGGACCGAATGCGCGACATGATCGACGGCCTGCTTGCCTACTCCCGGGTCGAGACACAGGGCGAGCCGATCGAGCCCGTCGAACTCGACCCGATCCTCGAGGACGTTCTCGCGGACCTGCAACTCCGGATCGAGGAGACCGACGCCGAGATCACGGCCGAACCGCTTCCGCGGGTCGAGGGCGATGCCAGTCAACTGCGACAGGTGTTCCAGAACCTGCTGGGGAACGCACTCGAGTACAGCGGAGACGGGCCCCCGCGGGTCCACGTTGACGCCGAGCGCCGGGGCGACGAGTGGCGGATTTCGGTCCACGACGAGGGCATCGGGATCGACCCCGACGATCAGGAGTCGGTCTTCGAGGTGTTCAACCGGCTGCACAGCCGTGACGACCACCCCGGAACCGGGATCGGACTGGCGCTGTGTCAGCGGATCGTCGAGCGCCACGATGGCGAGATCTGGGTCGACTCCGAGCCGGGCGAGGGGTCGACGTTCTCGTTTACCCTACTGGCGGCCGACGACGGAGACCGGTAGTCCCGGCCGAGAGGACGAAACAGAATCCGCCGACGACGGTCACTCACGACTGCTTATACGTGTTTGACCGGCGCTTTTATCCCGCGTCGTCCGCTTCCACGAACACCGGTCTCCCAACAATGAGCAAGAGCCCTTCCCCCGCCACTGACGACGTTCTCGGCCTCGAAAGTCCGCTCGAAGCACTGGAAACGAGCTCCGACTTCCGGGGCCCCGTCGAGCCGATGGATGGCGAGTTCTGTAACGATCATTTCGCCCTGATCTACGAGTCCCCGGCCGACCAGTTCGCCGCCGTCGTCCCGTTTCTCAGACAGGGACTCGAGCGGGGCGAGCGGTGCGTCTACGTCACTGACGAGGCGTCCGAAGCGGAGGTTCGGGCCGCGCTCCGGGACGGTGGAATCGACGTCGAGTCCGCGACCGAGTCCGGCGCGCTCGTCGTCGAGACGTTCCAGGACACCTACCTCAGGGACGGGGCCTTCGACGTCGACGGAATGATGTCGTTCTACGAGGACGTTATCCAGGAGACCACCGAGGAGTACGAGGCGTTCCGGCTGGCGGCCGAAATGTCGTGGATCCTCGAGGACGACGTCTCGATCGAGGACTCGATGGCCTACGAGAGCAAGGTGAACGAACTGTTCGACGACGAGGACGCCATCGCGGTCTGCCAGTACGACCGGACCGAGTTCCCGGCCGAGGTGATCCGCGACGTCGTCCGCGTTCATCCGCACCTCATTTACGACAATACGGTCTGTCACAACTTCTACTACACCCCGCCCGGGGAGTTCTGCGGGCCGAACCGGCCGGCACACGAACTCGATCGAATGCTCGGGACCCTCCTCGATCGAACCGAGGCGAAAACCGAGTTGCGGGACCGAAAGCGCTACCAGCAGCGGCAAAACGAGATCATCTCCGATCCCGACCGCTCGTTCGAGGAGAAACTCGACGCGCTGTTCGACCTGGGCTGTGAGCGGTTCGACCTCGATCTCGGCAGGATATCCCGCGCCGATCCCGACGAAGACAGGTTCGTGGTCGAACGCCTGAGCGGCGACCACGATCGGTTCGAACCCGGCGTCGAACTGCCGCTGTCCGAGACCCTCTGTGCGCTGCCGGCCCGAAAGAAAGGTGTCACGGGCATTACTGACCCCGAACTCGAGGGATACGACGACATCGCAACGTGTCGAGAGTTCGACGTTCGGGCGTACCTCGGTACGTACATCGAGATCGACGGCGGGTCAGACCGGACCTTCGCCTTCGTCGGGTCCGAGACGCGGGACAAACCGTTCTCCGCGGACGAACGTGAGTTCCTCCGCTCGATGGGCCAGTGGGTGAAGTACGAACTCGAGCAACACGAGCGCGAACGCGAACTCGAGCGGACGGTCGACCGCCTCGAGACGTCGAACGAACGCCTCGAACAGTTCGCCTACGCCGCTTCCCACGACATGCAGGAACCGCTGCGAATGGTCTCGAGCTACCTCCAGTTGATCGAGCGCCGCTCGGACGACCTCTCGAAGGAGACCCGCGAGTTCCTCTCGTTCGCCATCGACGGCGCCGACCGGATGCGTGCGATGGTCGACGGATTGCTCGCCTACTCCCGGGTCCAGTCCGACGGCGACCCGCTCGAGCCGGTCGAGCTCGAGGACGTACTCGCGGACGTCCGTAGCGACTTGCAGCTTCGGCTCGAGGAAACCGACGCCGACCTCGACGCGGAGCCGCTGCCACGCGTCCGAGGTGATGGGGACCAGCTCCAGCAACTGTTCCGGAACCTGATCGAGAACGCGATCACCTACTCCGGCGACGAACCGCCGCAGGTCGACGTCACGGCCGAACGGAACGACGACGAGTGGACGGTTTCGGTCCACGACCAGGGGATCGGGATCGACCCTGCCGAGCAGGATCGGATCTTCGATCTCTTCGATCGGCTCCACAGCCGCGAGGCCTACGACGGAACCGGCATCGGGCTGGCGCTGTGCGAGCGGATCGTCGAGCGCCACGGCGGGGAGATCCGGGTCGATTCCGAGCCGGGCGAGGGGTCGACGTTCTCGGTGACGCTGCCGGCTGCGACCACCGGTGCGACTGACCCGTAACGAACTCCCCTGCCGTCCCGCGCTCGATCACCCGCTCTCGTCTCCCTCCGGTCGAACCCGACTCCGATCGAGCGCGTCTTCCACCGCCCGGACCGCGTTCGCCCCCTCGAGCCGGTCGACCACGAGGGTCATCGTTCCCTCGGCGACCCCTGCCGCCTCCGGCACGATTCCCTCGACGGCGAGCCGCTCGAGCGCGTCAGCGAGCGCGGCCGTGTCGACGGCTCCGGTCGCGACGATCGCGGTCCGATCGCCGTCGCTCGGTCCGAAGCCCGTCCCGCCGACTGTGACGACAGGCTCGGGGTCGCCCGAATCTCTATCTACGCCGCTGTCGACGGGGCCGATTCCACTCTCCATTCTGACCCGCACGTCCCGCGACTCCGTCTCGTGAGCCGGCAATTCGTCTGCGTACCGGCGCAGCGCGGTCGCGATCGCGTCCGTCTCGCCGTCGACCTCGAGGAAACGCGCGGCGGCGGTGTAGTTGACCACGCCGGCCCGCAGCGCCGCCACGAGGAACGGATGGCGATCGAGTTCCGCCCGGGTCTCGGCTGCCAGTGACATGTGTACGTGCTCGAGAGCGGCCGCGGGGCGCATAAACGCGACGACCGCCGGGACGATGGGGTTCCGGGACCGCGGCGCTTTTGCCCCGAGCGCCCGACGGAACGAGTATGAACCCACCAGCCGTCGAGGAACTCATCGAATCGGAACTCGAGGACGCCGACGCGACCGTCACCTACGCCCGGGACGAACACGACGACGACCACCTCGCAGCGACGGTCGTCTCCCCGGCGTTCGACGGCCTGCCGCTGGTCCAGCAACACCAGCTAGTGTACGACGCACTCGACGACCACATGACGACGGACATCCATGCCCTGGAACTGTCGACGTACACGCCAGAGGAGTACGACGAGGTCGACGCCTGATCGCCCCACGGTGGCCCGCGACGGTACCGTCGCGTCCGCCGAGCGTACCCGAGAGACCCGCAGCTTTATCCTGCTATCCTGATAGGATATCCGTATGGAATCGCTCAATCCGCGCATTCGACTCCTCTGGATCGCCCAGGGGGTGCTCGTGGCGGCGGTCCTCGGCGTCGTTCTCGCCGCCGTCGACCAGTGGGTCCGTCCGGTGCCGACGGTCGCGCTGGGTGCCGTCGTCGCGCTCGTTCTCGGCGCCGGAACCCTCTACGCGATCCGTCTCTACCAGATCTGGCAGTTCGAACTCCAGAACGACGCGCTCTATCTCGAACGCGGCGTCGTCACGCTCGTCGAGACCGCGGTGCCGTTCGTCCGCGTCCAGCACGTCGACACCCAGTTCGGGCCGATCGAACGGGCGCTCGGGCTCTCGAGCGTCGTCGTCTACACCGCGGGCTCGCGGAACGCTGACGTCCGGATTCCCGGGCTGACGCCGGACCGCGCCCGCGAACTTCAGGACGCGCTGCGTGACCTCGCGATCGAGAGCGAAGCCGACGACGCAGTCTAACATGAACCGGCTCCACCCACTCAGCGCCGCCACGTACGCCCTCCAGTACGGGTTCTTCTGGCTCTGGATCCCCGTCGTCTTCGTCGTCGTGCTCTCCGGTATCTTCGATCCGATACGCGCCGCGTGGGTCCCCATCGCCGCGCCGCTCGGGTTCCTCTTCGGGACCGCCTACGGGGTCGTCTACTACTACCGGTTCGGTTACGAGATCACCTCGGACACCGTCGACGTCGCTTCCGGCGTCGTTGCTCGACGGGATCGAGAGATTCCCTACGGCCGTATCCAGAACGTCGACATCAGACAGAGCGTTTTCCAGCGCCTGTTCGGCCTCGCCACGGTCTCGATCGAAACGGCCGGCGGCGGCGACACTGAGGCGACGCTGAACTTCGTCAGCGAGACCGAGGCCAACCGCCTCCAGGCCGAGATCCGCCGTCGAACCGCCGACGCGAAGGATCGCCGACAGGAGCGAAAGCGGGACCGATCCGTCGCCGAGGAGGACTCGACCGTCGTCGGCCCGGAGCCACCGGAGGTCGAGGAAGGGGACGCGTCCGTCCCGCCGGAGGGCGCCTCGAGCGGCCCCGACGCCGACCGCCCGCCCGGAACCGGCGAAGAACCGCGAGCGGCCGAGGACGGGACTCGAGTTCGCTCACGACGTCCGGGGGAGGAACCCGCGGAAGAGGGCAGCACTCTCGGCCCGGTCGCCGACCGCGACCGGCGGGAGGACCCGACCAGACACCCCCAGCAACGGCCGCTGTTCGACCTCGAGCCGCGGGAACTGCTCCTGTACTCGTTCACGTCGTTCCGTCCGGCGGCCGTCGCCGCGGTCCTCTTCGTGTTCTTCTTCGCGACGGAGGCCATCCTCGAGGCGTTTATCACCGCCGCCCAGCCGTTCGGCGGTCCGGCGGACCTCGGGACCGGTGACCCGGCGAGTTACGGGATCCTGACGATCGTCTCGGGGAGCATCAGTATCGTGGTCACCTACGCGATCAGCGTCGCGTACACGTTCGCGACGTACTACGACTTCCAACTCGGCCGAGTCGGCGACGACTTCGTCTACGAGCGGGGGCTCCTCCAGCGCTACAGCGGCTCGATTCCGGCCGAGAAAGTACAGTCAGTCACCGTGACCGACAACCCCCTCCAGCGGCTGATCGAGTACGGCGGGCTGTGGGTCGAGACCGCCGGCTACGGCCCCGACAGCAACGGCGGGAGCCAGTCGGCCGTCCCGCTGGCGAAACACGGCCGCGTCTACCGGTTCGCCGAGAACCTCACCGGCGTCGAGACGCCGTCGTTCGAGAGCCCGTCGCCGATCGCCCGCCGCCGGTACGCGGTACGGTATTCGCTCGTCGCCGCTGCATTCGTCGCGATCGCGTTCGGCGTTTCTACCCTGACTCCCTTCGAGAGTTGGTACGTCGCGGCGGCCGCGTTCCTGGCGGTGCCGCCTGCGGCGCACCTCCGGTACGTCCACATCGGGTACTACGTCGGCGACGACCACCTCGTGATCCGAAACGGGTTCTGGCGCCGGCGGACGACCGTGATCCCCTACTACCGGATCCAGACGGTTTCGGCTCGCCGTTCGATCTTCCAGCGGCGCCTGGGCCTCGCCTCGCTGGTCGTCGACACCGCGAGTTCGCGGTCGTTCTTCTGGTCGTCGACGACGATTTACGACGTCGACCTCGAGGACGCCCGGGCGGTTCGCGAGGCCAGCCGGGAGCGACTCCAGACTGCGCTGCGCGAGCGGGCCGAGGCTGACGACGTCGGCCTCTCGGTCGACTTCACCTGACGCCGGCCGGTGGACTGTACGCGTACAGCCACGCGACGCCGCCGGTTTCGGTGGATTTTACCCCGCCGGCCGAGAGGCTCCGCGTATGGGAGGCGAAGACGACTACCGAATCGAGGAGGACAGCCTCGGCGAAATGCAGGTTCCCGAAGACGCCTACTGGGGCGCCCAGACCCAGCGCGCGATCGGGAACTTCCCCATCTCGGGGATCACGTTCAGCCGGCGATTCGTCCGTGCACTCGGCGTCGTCAAGAAGGCCGCCGCACAGGCCAACCGCGACCTGGGCCTGATCGAGGACGACGTCGCGGAGGCGATCGTCGACGCCGCCGACGAGGTCATCGAGGGCGAACACGACGACCAGTTCCCCGTCGACATCTTCCAGACCGGTTCGGGCACCTCGTCGAACATGAACGCAAACGAGGTCATCGCCAACCGCGCCGCCGAGATCATGGGCGCTGAAATCGGCGACCGCGTCGTCCACCCCAACGATCACGTCAACTACGGCCAGTCCAGCAACGACGTCATCCCGACCGCGATGCACGTCGCCTCGCTCGAGGCGGTCGAGAAGGACGTCATCCCGGCGCTCGATACGCTCCGTGAGGCCCTCGAGGAGAAAGAAGAGGAGTTCGACGACGTCGTCAAGACGGGCCGCACCCACCTCCAGGACGCGACGCCTGTCACGCTCGGACAGGAGTTCTCCGGCTACCGCACGCAGGTCGAGAAGGGCCTCGACCGGGTCGACAGGATCCGCGACCACCTCGCGGAACTCGCCCTCGGCGGGACCGCGACCGGGACGGGGCTGAACACCCATCCCGAGTTCCCCGGCCGCGCTGCCGAGTACATCACCAAAGAGACCGGCGTCCAGTTCCGCGAGGCCGACAACCACTTCGAGGCCCAGGCCGCCCACGACGCGATGAGCGAGGCCCACGGCGCGCTCCGCGTAGTTGCGGGCTCGCTCAACAAGATCGCCAACGACCTGCGCCTGCTCGCCTCCGGTCCCCGGAACGGACTCGGCGAGATCGAACAGCCCGAGAACCAGCCCGGGTCCTCGATCATGCCCGGCAAGATCAATCCGGTCGTCGCCGAGGCAGTCAACCAGGTCCACAAGCAGGTCGTCGGCAACGACGCGGCCGTCTCCGCCGGCGCCGCCGAGGGTCAGATCGATCTGAACCTCTACAAACCCGTCCTCGCACACAACTTCCTCGAGTCCGCCGAACTCATCTCGAACGCGAGTCAGGTCTTCGCCGAGCGGTTCGTCGACCCGCTCGAGGCGAACCGCGACCACTGTGAAGAGCAGGTCGAACAGTCGATGGCGCTCGCCACGTCGCTCAACGTCCACATCGGCTACGACAAGGCAAGCGAGGTCGCAAAGACCGCCCTCAAGGAGGACAAGACCGTCCGCGAGGTCGTCCTCGAGAAGGGCTACCTCACGGAGGAGGAGGCCGACGAGGTGCTCGACCCGGCGAAAATGACCGAACGCGGTATTCTGGGTCAGGACGACTGAGCCGTCGCCGCGTCCCGCCGAGCCGTTCCGATTTCTAACCGCTCGGTTGCGGCGTCCCGACTCCGTTCCAGTTCGACGGCGACGGAGCGTGTGAACGCCTCACGTGACAGTTCTCGTCGTACTCGCGTTCCGGTACTCTCGCTGGCCGGGAGTTCTTTCTTCCGATCACGAAACGGGGAAATCGGGGTATAGGGCCCTAATCACGCGCGAATTCGACGTAATAAAAGAACCCAAGCAGTTTTGGTGGAGGCTCGCGTCAGACGAAATATGCACACTTGTCGCAACTGCAACCAGTCCTTCCGGACCGAGCTCGCCCTCGAGCTCCACCGAGACACCTGTAAGAAAGGACAGCTCTTCTGTCAGGAATGCGGCGACCGGTTCCGGGAAGGCGACGCCACACAGGACGGATGGCACTACGAATGTCCGAACGAGGACTGTGACGGCGAGGGACTACAGGACGACCTGTATCACGTAGACGACGTACGAACCGCGACGCACTGACCCGGTCCGGAGACGTTCCTTTTCGCTCGCCGCCCGCTTTCGCCTCTTCCGTCGTCGCTCGACTCGGACACTCCCTCGTCCCTATCAAATAAACGTCCGTGTCAAACTCCTGGCGCTGGGAACGACGACCCATCATTATCGTTCCGGGAGTCGGCCGCTCGAGTATGACCCACTGGTACCGACGTCTCGAGGTCGATCTGACCGACGGCGATGGCGACACGACGGAACTGTCCGAGGAGTTCGTCCGGAAGTATCTGGGCGGTGCGGGCTTTACGACGCGGATCCTCTACGATGAGGTCGGGCCGGACGTCGATCCGCTCGATCCGGCCAACGTCCTCGCGGTCGCGCCCGGCGTCCTCGTCGGCCCGTCGGTCCCGACCGGCTCGAAGACGACGTTCGGCTTCAAGTCACCGCTGACCGGGGGCTACGGCAAATCGCTGGTCGGCGCGAAGCTCGGCGATCAGCTCAAACGAGCCGGCTACGACGTCCTGACGATCTCGGGCGCGTGCGAGGAGCCGTCGATCCTCGTCGTCGAGGACGAAGACGTCCGACTCGAGTCGGCCGAGGACCTCTGGGGGCTCGACACTCGAGAGGCCAAAGACCGGATCGAGGAGCGCTACGGCTCCGAGTTCCGGACGGCCATCATCGGGCCGGCGGGGGAACACGAGTCCCGCATCTCGATGATCGAGTGCGAGGACCGTCAGGCGGGCCGCGGCGGACCCGGTGCGGTCATGGGCTCGAAGAAGCTCAAGGCGATCGCCGTCAGCGGGTCGAAGGACCTCCCCGTCGCGCGGCCGGAGGAACTCGAGGAGTACAACCGCAAGTGGCGACTCGAGACGACCGGCCGTGGCGAGATCGAGATCTCCGGGACCGGCGACGCCTCGGTCGACGTCCAGTACGGGACCGGCGAGGCCCTGGACGCGAAGAACACGGCGCTGGGGATCTTCCCGACCCGGAACTGGCAATCGGGCTACTTCGAACGGGCCTACGAACGGCTCGAGGACCCCTCGGAGGAGCGCATCTCGCTCGATCCGCGCGCGTGGACCGAGGAGTACGTCGACACCAAGCGCCCCTGTCCGTACTGTACCAAGCCCTGTAGCCAGTTCTTCGAGGCCGAGGACACCGACTACGGCGACATCGAGGTCGACGGGCCGGAGTACGAGACCCAGTACGCGCTCGGGGGCAACGTCGAGGTCGACGACATCGAGGCCGTCTCGAAGGCAAACGAGATCTGCGATCGCCTGGGTCTCGACACCATCGACGCCGGGAACGCGATCGCCTGGGCGATGGAGGCCGACGAACGCGGACTGCTCGAGGACCTCGATACCGATGTCGACCTCGAGTTCGGCGACGCCGAGGCCGTCCTCGAGACGCTGCGCCGGATGGCCCGCGCCGAGGGTGACCTCGGCCGACTCCTGAAGGACGGCCACGTCCGTGCGGCCCGCCGCGCGGGCGGCGGCGAGGAGTTCGCCGTCCACGTCAAGAACCAGGCCCCGGCCGGGTTCGAACCCCGCGGCATCAAGGGAATGGCGCTTGCTTTCGGCGTCTCGCCGCGCGGGGCCGACCACCTTACGTCCTGCCTGTACGCCCTCGAGATGAACGGGGACTTCTGGGAGTTCGAGGGCTACGACCGGACGCGGATGGACGGGAAGGCCCTCGCGCTCAAGTCCATGGAGGACTTGATGGCGGTCTACGACATCACCGGGGTCTGCAAGTTCACCCGCGGGCTCACGCTCGAGGAGGGGGTCCGGGAACTACTGAACGCCGCGACCGGCTTCGATCTCTCCCGGTCCGAATTGTTGACCGCCGGCGAGCGGATGTACAACCTCTCGAAGGCGTTCAACGTCCGCGAGGGCTTCGACCGGGACGACGACCGGCTTCCGCCCCGCTTCACGGAGGAAGTGCCCAACGGCCCGAACGAGGGCGAATCGATCGACGAGGAACTGTACGAACGCGAACTCGACCGCTACTACACGGCCCGCGGCTGGAACGCCGACGGCGTACCACTGACCGAAACGCTCGGTGAACTCGATCTCGAGGACGTCGCCGGAGAGGTCGGCGTCGCGAACGAACTCGCCGTCTCGAGGTAACTTCGGTTCTCGCTTCTCCCGTCGCGGATCACTTCAGCCCCATGGTCGCGTCGACTCGAGGGCCATTCCCGGGGCCTTCGATTTTCGTTGCCGTTTGGGCCTCGCTCGAGTGAGAGGTTCGCTCGAGATTCGGTATAGCGATATGTGGTTTAGCAGTTCTGTCTACGACGGTATTCCACGACCTATCTGAATCGATAAGCAGCATTTTAGACTCCAAGGGGACCTATATCGAGGGGTTCGGTCTGTGGCTGTTCTCACACTATCCCGGTGTAGTCAGGGTTACTGAAAGGGCGCTGATGGCGAAGTCCACGGAAACGGGATCGAAAACCCGATGATACACGGAGATGCCGTTCAGCGCTGCTGAAGAACTCCACGGAGGAGTACGAAGAGAAACCGGACACGCCGAAATCGGGAGTCTCGACCGAAGATGCTGGGGTTCGTGAGTCGGCCGAAATCGCACCACGCTTGGGCTCCTATCGGCTTATTCGTCGACGACCTCGGTCGCATCGATCCACTCTTCGACGAGCCATCCGATCGTAAACACGAGAACGGCGACGGTCCCTACTGCGACAACGAGAACTCCCCCGAACGGGACAGCGGGATCACGAGCACCGCCTGCAATCGACATGATGAACGCAGTAAAAAGCATGATTCCCGCGACAGCCACGATAACGTAGTTACCGATGGAGGGCCGGTTCTCAGCCGGAACTGTTACGCCCGTCATAGTTTAAAGAAAATGAACTATCGTAAAAGTACGACGAAGGCTCCCTGTCCGGAGCCGTCGGCTCTCGGACGGGTTCAGTCGGCCCGAAGTCGGTTCACTCTCTCCGGCCCCGTCACTGTCCACCCACCACTTCCAGCAAACCCGCTCAGTCGGCGAGACCCCCGTCTCGAACCCGATCTTAGTCCGAACCCAGTTGTTCCGTACGTTGGCTGTGAAAATTCCTTACTGCGGCTGTTAGGCGGGTTAGATCCGAGTGAGAACTACTATTCAGCCGGGGGAGGGAGGACCTAAAACCTCCGTGCACCGCTTCTCTGGTCACTCGCATCCACCACGTCCAGCGTCTTCCTTCACTCGATCCGGCGAATTTCGAACTCGTGGCGTAACCTCATCACACCGGACGAGCGACAGGGGTCTCTCTGGCGAACCGTGTGGTACCATCACCGGCCCTCGCGAGCGGCCCGATGTCGAGGATTACACCCTGCCTCCAGCCGGGCCTCCACCGTCGAACGAGGGCCGAAGGAAGTACGCTCCAATTCGAGAGTGAGTTGTTGGCAAGGGGTGCGAACAACTCTTCGTGAACTGGGTGGGCCGTATCGAGGAGATCGATCGAGACCGGTTGCAGAGGGAATGGAAGACGGATCGTTCACGGACTAGCGAACCTGTACCGGAACGACGGAAACGGAAACGTTCCGATGGGTTTGAGGACCGCGTCCACGCCGACTCGAGCTGGACTCTCGCGGCGAAGCCTTCCATCTCCTCTACCGGAGTCGAAGCCCTCACTTCTCCAGTGGATGAAGTCCTCCGTCTTCACCGAAATTACGGCTCGATCTTTTCGTGGTTACCGATATTTCTCACTCCGGTGACCGATATGCACCACGGTGACGAGAGGGAGACCATCGTCCTTCTTTCCCCTGCCATATACTAAATATCGAATTATGGGCCTAACAGGGCGCGATTTAGATCCTTATTGATAGGCCGAATAATCTATACATCCGAAAATATAGGGCTGAAAACGCCAGGTCTTTCGTCCTCTCAGTAGAGATAAACTTACTTAGCCCAAATAACGGGAAGGTTGAAGGTCACGGCGTTTGATCGGTAGCACATGAGCGATTCGGCGGACACATCTAGAAAAGCCGTCAAAACCTACGTCCCGGCCTACCAGAAAGAGGAGTGGCAGTCCCACGCAGACGAACTCGGCATGAGCCAAAGCGAGTTCGTGAGGACGATGGTCCAGGCCGGTCGACGAGGGTTCGAACCCGACCGCGAGGAACCCAATTCTCCCGACGCTGACCCTGGGGGTAACGGCCTCGAAACACAGGTTCTCGAATTACTGTCCGCTGACACGTACTCCTGGGACGAGTTGTTGGAAGCGGTCAGCGACGACATCGAGTCGCGACTCGACGAAGCCCTCGAGGAGTTGCAGTCGCGAAACGAGATTCGATATAGTGGTCGCCGCGGCGGGTACACTACCGTCGGTGATAGCGATGGCAACTGACCCTCGTGACGTCGAGGCGGCGACCGACGTGGCGGAGCCGATCGAGTACTTCCTCGACGACCAGCGGTACCACGGCAAGAGCGAACGCACCCTCGAGGCCTACGACCGGGTACTCCACCAGTTCGAGGAGTTTCTCCGGGAGCGGTTCGACGACGTTGACGGGGTACGCGACGCCGAGAGGCGGGAGTGTATGGCCTGGATCCACTCGCTGCGCGGGGAGTTCGAGCCCAGCACGATCGCGACCTACGCGTCCTATCTCAACCGGTTCTACGACTACATGAATCGCGTCGGCGTCTTCGATGACAACCCGATGGCGCTTGTCATGGAGGAGATGTCCGAATCCATCGACACGGATCCAACACGACGCGACGTCTCCGTGCCGGAAATGCGGTCGTTCGTCGGCTCGATCACTCACCCGCTCGAGCGAGCGGTCGTCGTCACCCTGCTGAAAACGGGGATGCGCGTCGGCGAACTCTGTAACCTGGATCTGCGGGACCTACGGCTCGACAGCGGGACTGTGGAACTGGATCTCGAGTGGACCCCGCGGGTCCAACTGGATCGGCGCCCCGACTCGCTGTTCGTCTCGGCCGATCCTTCCCGGGGAACGACCATTAACGGTGAGGAGCGGACGGCCTCGAACAAGCGAAAGCGTGATACGGTGGTCCCGGTCGACGCCGAACTCCGGCGCGTGCTGCTCGAGTGGCTGGCGATTCGACCGGATCCGATCTCGGAGGCCCGGCCGCTGTTCCTCGATACCGGCGACTCGTGGGGACAGCGTCTCGAGCCATCCGACGTGCGCTATATCGTCAAAAAACACGCCGAGGACCGGGGCTGGTACCGGAAAGGCGGCGGGACGACCGAGAACGTCACGCCCCATTACTTCCGGCACTTCTTCACTACCCATCTGCGGGACCGGACCGGGGATCGCGGTATCGTCCAATACCTCCGCGGAGACGTCGCGAGCGACGTGATCGACACCTACACCCACAACTGGGGTGATCGAGTCCGGGAGACGTACCTCGAGCACATCTACGCCGTGACTAGCTGAGATTCGAGCGTCGTTTCTGGTTCTCTCCGGTGGCTCATCCACATCTTTGGAGAGTAGTCACTATCTTTGTACTAAATAATGTTGTCCCAAATCGTTCTAATAAATCCTATATCGCTATATTGAATGACCTCAGAGCTAATGGAGATACCTCTATGACAAGCACAGCTTTATTCCAGTGAGAGAGCACCCGAACCGGATGTTTAGACCGTATTGTCCGCTACCTGATACTGGTAGGTGACAGATTCTAGAAAGAATCGAGGCTTCGTTGGTCGTCCGTGACGCCTTTCCGACCGCCGCCACGAATCGACCTTGGATCAACGATCTCCCCAGATTCGAGGCAGCGTTCGATCCACTCGGCACGCTGACCGCCGTCCTCAAGATGATCGTACGGGTAGTGGGTGTCACCTTCAGTCAACCGATCAGTGACGACGCGAAGGGTTCGACGAAACATATCGTTCGTGTCCTGGTTGAGCAGCGAGGGATCGGCCAGCACCCAAACATCACCGTTCCACTCGAGATTGCGGCGATCGACATCGACTGACTTGGCGAGGTCGACTATGTCAACGTCGGTCGGTGGGTTCGCGTCTGTCTCTGGTTGCTCGAGGCCGCCTGCAGCGAGCTGCCGCCAGTCATCAGCGAACTCATGACACCACTCTCGGCGCGTGCATGAAGCGTGCTCGAAGGAAACGAGGCAACCAGAACAGCGAATTGGGAAATAAGACTTTAAATTTCATTTTATAAATATAATAGTGTTGGAGAATGTGTGGTGGCTAGTAATAACCCATGAATATGGAAATTAGCCCGATGATAGTAATAATAACCGTTACAGTGGGAAATATTGTCGCACACTCATTGAGTCCACCATCTGGAGAATAAATAAGAACCCCCCATTCAAAATCGTGATAAACGAACTCCTCTGGTGGCGTTCCTTCAATACGCCCTACGTCTGTACATTCGGACAGAGGAATATCGGGAAACCGGACTGCTGTGAGTACCATTCCTCCTATCGATAGTAAAAGAAGGATACTTCCAGTGGTTGACCACCAGTTACTCATGTAATAAGATAGCGGGTCTGGGGCCTTATTTTTGGTGTTTTTGACATTTGGGCAACCTGAGTTAGTTAGAATTTTCAGAGTTAGTCATCGTACTGATCTCCAAAAGTAATATTGAATTCATCCATTATACTTGTGAATAGGATCCCTCTCGCGTTCCCTGTTACTGTTGCACCACGATGGAGTCCAGCTAGGTAAAATGGGTACGGGTCATCTCCATCAATATGGTAGTGGGGGCCTCCTGAGTCACCTTCATCACGGTCGGCTGTTGTTGTGAAGTAATCATTACTTGCAGAAACATTAGATATGGTTCCCGCAACATGTCCTGTAGCAATTCCAAGTTTACTTAGCCCCTCTTCCCCCTCATTATCTTGAATCCAGTCATGGTGAAGATACCCTTCAACTGGATTGGAATATGTGTCTCCCTCTCCATCTGACATTTCATCGGTTACGTCGACATCATCAAGCTGGACCGTAGCAGCATCCATTCGGGTCCCAAAATAGGGGTTGCTACTATATGATATTTTGTCACTTTCGCCGGCTTCGAAATTCCTTGTGGGCTGCCCAAATACTCGACCCTCACCTGCATCAAAACAATGTGCAGCAGTAATATATACATCTTCTTCTAAGTCTTCATCGTAAACTCCGATACAGCCTGTACATCCTCCCCAATCATCGCTATCATCGTAATCCGGATCATCAACCTGTGCAACCTCAATCTGTGTTGCACCAGGAAGTGGTCGATAGTAACTCCCACCGTAGTCTGGCGAGATCTCACCTCCCTCAAGCATATCTGTTTCTGCAAACCCAGATTCTTCTTCAATAATTACAGGAACCTCACGCTGTTTGGTTATTGTTTTTGTACTGTCTTCTATCCCATATTCCAATTTTACAGAAATTTGATCAGGGACATACTGTACAACAGACTCAGTTACATCTGTTTCCTCCGATAACTTTTTTCTTCGTTTCTCGTTGTTTATTTGAACAGAGACAACTCGTTCACTATCTTTAGTAGTCACAACAATATCAATACCTTCTGAATCGACTCTCTCAGCATTTAATCGGTTGATTAGCTGTCTACCAGCGCGGTATCGGCTTTGGGTATAAACCCATTCATCACGAGGAATTGTGTAGAAATCGGCATCAGCTTTGTCCTCACTTTGAGTCGGGTCACCTTCACGGACATATTTTATCCGTGGTACGTGTTTACCCCGAAGTCTCAACAGCCGGTTCAGTGTGAGCCCGTGATATCATCTCATTGTTGTTGACGACTCGGCGAAGTTCTTCGTAGGGATTGCGTCCCTGCTGGCGCCATGTCGCCAGCAGGGACAAGATCGTCTCGTGAACGAACATACCTCGATCGTTACGGAGTGTCCCGATGATTTTCCGGAGAACGACTGGTTCACGAAGTGCGTTCTCAGCTGCGTTGTTCGTCGGGGAGACCGCTGGCTCACCGACGAAGGTGAGCCAGTGGTCGATCCCTCCTTCGATTTTCCCGAGTAGTGTTGCCACTGGTTCGTCGGTTACTGACCGCCCCACGAGCGATCTAAGCCCGTTCTGGCATGAGCGGTGCATCTGTGCTCTCTCACGAAGACTCGGGTCGGTCTCCAGCCACGACTGGAGACCGACGAACATCTGCTTGAGATACCGGTAAACGGGTTCTGCCTCCTCGTGGTCACTAGCAGCGTCTTCAGCTTCTCGGAGAAGATGTGCCCAGCACCGCTGAAGGTTACTGCTGAACGCTGGATACGCCGTCCACCCATCGCAGATGACCGTTCCCGGGAAGTCCTCGCCGAGGACTTCCGCGGGAACATCACTTCCACGACTCTCCCTTACGGCGTATAGCGTGTGCTCGCTCGTCCGAAACGTCCAAATCCACGCCTGCTCACCCTCGCGTTTGATACCGGTTTCGTCAACGTGAACGATCTCTGCTTGCTGAATCTGTCTTCGAATCTGTTCGTATTCGCAGCGACCGGCGCGCGCAGCGCGCTCGGTCGCGTGCCACGCGGACGCGCCCGAGAGTTCTAATCCATGCAGTTGCTCGAACCGGTCAGCGATTTTCCGGTAGGGGAGGCGGTGATCGTACCGAGAAAGTGCTGCTTGAGAGATGACGTTCACCCCGAACTGCCCCTCATCGGGGCAGTCGGGGTGTGTAGCAACGGTTTCTGTTCCACAAGAGCTGCACTGGTAGTAGTGACGGTTGTACCGGGTGATTTCTGGTGGCTGTGGATCGGGAACCTCCTCGACGAGTCGGGGGCTGACGCCCACCGACTCGTCGAAGTGTTCGCCACACTCGGGACAACAGTCACAGGTGACATCGATCTCTTTGTCGGGATCTGCTGTTGCACGCCACTCAGGGTCGTGACCGTCCTTCCGTCCGGGAGTACCGCCATCGGTTCGAACATTCTCGTCTTCGTCGTCCTGCGAGGTCGGGGACTCGTCAGTCCCCGACCGTCGCTTACTGGGCGGTGTATGCGGATTTTCGTATTTGCGAAGGCGTGTTTCGAGTTCTTCTATCCGCTCGTCCTTCTGATCGATTTTCTTGTCCTTTCGCTTGTTCTCCCGTTCGAGTTCTTCGACTCGTTGCTCAAGTTGGAGAAGCCGAGAAAGGAGCTCTTCTTTGGTGAAATCGTCTGCGTTCACAGACTCCACCAACCAGTAGTGACAGCAGAAGTAACGGGATGGGCTCCGGTGCGGAGCCCATCCCTGAGAATCGTATCCGAGGTCTGCTGCCTGTTCATATCGCGTCCGTTGAACGCTTCCTACGAGAGAGTACCGAAATCAGCCCGGGCTAAACACATACTATCCGTGGAACCTTCTCTTCTGGATCATCGGTGAGGTCAGCTAATGCCTCCTGGCTCAGGAGGGTAACTCCCGTTGCGGAGATACCTAGACTCGCTAAGTTACTCATGAATCGCCGTTTTCCCATGAGGTGTAAGTCGGTACTGTTCTGTACAGGTGAACTCTGCTCGCTCTCCACTTTCTTTCTTGAATTTCTGCGATCGCTGGTATCGTCTTCCATTGCAAACTATCGTTAGTTCCTGATAATAGAAGAGATTAATCTCTGGGATAATATTCATTATATGAATATATTCCCACACCAAGAAATCTCACTTCAGGAGATATTCAAGAGAGTGTTAGCAGCGTACCCTCGGCTTCATGTTTTGAATACCAGTCTCTCGCCCACGTAACTGCGGCCCTATCCTCAGAATCAATGACGCCACGAACAACACCAATATCGTCGTGAATAACGACAAGAACATGTTCGACAGGTTCTGTGATCACGACGACCCCCATTGGGATTTTACCAGAGTACGAATAGGCGTCGAAATTCCCGGTGTTGATGAGGGTTTTGAATTTGTCACTGAGTTTCGTTTGTATGTGTTCAGTCGCCTCTCTTCCGAAGACAAACTCAGCATCCAGTCGGTTCACTCTCGTCTGAGTCAAATACGTCTCAACCATAGGCGAGAAAATAGTCGGCACGACACCACTAATCTTGGTCGCCTCAGAGACTTGTTCTTCAAGATATTCGTACACACGATCTGGTCTTGTCTCCCCGATTACAAGTGTCGTTGCATCACGAGCGACGGACGGATCAAGAACCGTTCCAATCTCCTGTCTTGTTTTGAGTAATCGCTTCGATTCTGCAAATGTCCGGACGATTTCATTGGTTCGCTTATACTGTGTATAGATGATTTCGCCAAACGTTGTCGGTGCATACATACCATCCTGTTTTTTGACTAGATCGTGATCTTCGAGTTGTTTGAGCCACGGTAAACCGTCGACTGTGAGGCGTCTACCTCGTCGACCAGTTGGTTTTGATAAGCCGGGCCATCGATGAGTCGTTTGAATATCGACGACCGTTTGTGGAGGACCATGTAGGCGGCGTGCGCTTTCTCCGTATCCATAATTCTATGTATTGTGAAAATTCACTTATAGCTACTGGAGATAACGATAAGAGATAACTAACACAGTGGTATTCAATATGGCATAGTCAAGCCAGATAACGTACGACATTCGCACTCTGTGTGCATAATCAACAGGTGAAGCGACGGAAAAGAAACCACGTGTTGTCGAATACCCAATCGATAGTAATGAGTTATACTTTCACTCCGGTAGCGTATACTTTTTATTCGAACTCAGGAAAGTATGGGGTAATGACAAACAGGTTCCCGGAACAAAACACCTCTCTGTCTACTGAATCCGTCTCTGGTGATGCTGATTCGTGGGAGGAACGGAATCGTAATCTTCTCGGCTCGATTGACCTAGATAACATTTCCCGAGAGCCTGGAGAAAACCCGTATAATAGTTTCTACTCTGCTGATCCAGTTGATCCAAAACACTCTACCCATCGAGCTGCTCTCATCACCGCCCACGAAATTATCGACGATCTCAACGATGAGATCGACGTGGCCAATGCCGTGACGAACGCGAATATTCCACTCGAGAAATTCAACGATCCCTACTGGGATGACCACCCAGAAATCTACGAGTTCGAGGTAATGCGCCGGTCGTTCATCTACGCCGAACTCCGAGGAATCCGTTATCACCAGGATCTCGCGGACTTCCTCGAGCGCAACCCCACGATCGCGTTCACACTGGGCTTCGAACCGGACTTCGGTGACGAAAACGAGTATCCTGCCCTCAAGGTGTATCACACGCCAGAGACGCCTCATCAGACGACGATCACCCGGTGTGCGAATCGTCGATTCCTCGCTCGAGCGGAGAAGTTCATCACGGACGTCGCCGACGAGGTCGAAGCCTACTGGCATCGACACACCCACCTCGTCGAGATGCATGAGCTGTGGAGCGAGAACGATGACGTGAATCCCGGCGAGTCGGAGGAAAAACTCGACCCAGATGGTCTCACGAAAGAGCAGATCCGCCGGCTCGTGAACGAGTTGATGCGCCACGTCTGTCCGAATATTAGCTTCCAACGCGGGAAGAGCAAGGAGATCCGCAAAAACCTCTTTCTCGAGGTGATCGCCCACTGCGGGCTGACGAACTCGAGTGTCTACGGTGGCGGCGACGTCTTCGATATCTACGCTTGCCCCGAGGACGGCGAACTGCCCCACGGCAAGACCTTCTTCGACCACATGAAGGGGCTACGTCTCGAGGAGATGCTCGAGATGTTCGACGCCGCAATCGAAAGTATGGTCGGCGGGGCACAGGATATCGGCCTCTACGACCGGCCCGTCGACATTGCAATCGACGTGACGACCGTCGAGTACACCGGTATCGGGAAGACGTTCAGCTTCGAAACGATCGCCGATCCCGACAACGATGACTGGGGCGCTCGCGAGCGGTCGGAAGTGAAAGAGGCGATCGAAGAGTGGGACCTCGAGCCGATCGTCGGCGAGGACCCAGCGGACATCAAGCACGCGAACTTCGACGACCCAGATAAACGGGCTGCTGCCAAGCGCGTACGGGACTGTGTGCAGTGGGTGAACGGCACGAAAAAGCAAGACGAGGATATCGAATACGGCTTCCAGTTCGCCGCTGCGGCATTCGCTGAGCATACCTGTCCGATGATCTACGGGGTGGAGCCGATCGACAGTCGGAGTGGAGAGGAGCTAGCCAACCACGTCAGTCAGTTCGTCGAGCGAGCGCAGGACCTCGTGGTAGTGGATACGGTGTACATGGACGCCGCCTACGGGCGGTGTTCAGAAGTCCACAACCAGTTGTCTCGGGATGGAGTTCGCTGGTGAGCCGCTCATCAAGTTCGAGGTGTTCGTGGCCGCCGTAGCGAACTTCATGCGGCCAGTCGACTGAACTGGCCGCCGTTTCGGGTTCGAAATCCGATAGTGGCGACACTATTCTGTGATTCAGTTTTCGCCGTTTTCTTATCAGATTCGACTAGATAGCTGATTCTAGTTTTCTGAGAGGCCATGTTTTCACCCGGATTGGCCCCGATAGAACTTTTGTTCACTGTTAGCTGTGCTTGGAGGAACCCGTTTCTCGATTAGCTGACCTCAGTTTGGGCGATCGAATCGAAGGCAAATCTCGGGGTCGTAACACGGCTCGAGCGGGAAAACGACGGGGAGACGTAATCGGGGCTGTCGATCGGCTACTCCCGGGACCTCGGACTCACTCCTGAACCGCCAGCTCCGTCTCGAGGTCCGGGCCGTTCAGTAGCGAGCGAACGGCGGCGGTCGCCCTCGAAACTTCGGGCGGACTCTCGAGCAATACCGTCTCGCTGGGGAACAGTTGCTCTCCCAGCAACAGGCCGTGTTCGCGGGCCGTCGATCCGGTGACGGTAAGATACACACCGAGGCCCGTCTCGGCGATGGCGGCCTCTTCTTCCTGGCCTTCCTCGGGGTAACGGAACTCGACTCCCTCGAGCGCGCGCGTTCCGAGCACCGCGCGAACCAGCCGTTCGTACCGGGGTTCGATACATAGCGGGCCTTCGTAGGACTCGAGGAACTCGCGGTCGAGAGCGCCGGAAGAGGGTGCGACGTCGGGCGTCGCCATCAAGGTGTGGTAGACGGTGTCCCCGAGCCCGGTCACGACGCGGACGTCGCTCTCCGCGGGGTCGATTCGGGCGTTCACGTCCTCGATCCGACCGACGGGATCGGGACGCAGTTCGACGACCTCCTCGAGAACGAGGTCGGCGCTGTCGAACCCGAGCGCGAACTCGTGGGTGCGGAGCGCGCGGAACGGTTCCTCGCGTCCCACGAGCTGGACTACGGTGTCGTCGGGAACGCGGCCGTCGAGCCCGGCGTCCGGACCGGCCTCCTCGAGCGGGATCGTGACGCTGTCGAAGACGATCCGACGGGGTTTGCCCGCGCGATCGTCCCGGAGGAGCGTGTACTCGGGTTCGGTCGGATCGTCAACGTCGCTGTAGTCGGCGAGACGATGGTAGACGCTGCGCTCCGGATGGTCGGGGTCTAGCGTGCCCTTCGTGAGCGCCTTCTCGTGTCGCAACGTCGACGTCACGTCGTCCGCGAGATCCGGAACGTCGAGCCGGCGTGCGAGGCGGTCGAGCACCGCCTCGAGGGGTCGCCCCTTGCGGGGGACAGCGATCGGAATCGTCTCACCCATCAGTATCGAGCGGGTTTCAGCCGGCGACGGATAAACAGGTTGTGTTTCCGGAGACGTTCGCGTCGGCCCGGACGCGTTCAGTCGTCGGAGAACATCGAGCCGAGCTGGTCGCGCCACTCGTGGAGGTCGGTCACGTCCTCGCGGACCCCTTCGAGGTCGTCTTCGAGGTCCTCGACGTCGTCTTCGACGTCTTCGACCTCCTCCTCGAGGTCGTCGAGGTCGTCGCCGAGGTGCTCGACGGAGTCGTCGACCTCCTCGACGTGGTCCTCGACCGATACGGTCCTGTCGGTAAGTTCGTCGACCTCGGTCGTCACCGTCTCGAGATCGGCTTCGACCGTATCCGTCCGGTCCGCGAGCGCGTCGACGTCGTCGGTCGTGGCGGAGAGGTCGTCCTCGATGTCGGTCGTCCAGTCGGTGAGGGTTTCGATCTCGGTTTCGGCCGCGTCGACCCGCCCCTCGGTTCGGTCGAGCCGGTCGTCGACGGCCTCGAAGTCGTCCTTGAGATCGGCGAGTTCCTCCCGGAACTCCTCGATGAGCTGTTCGCCGGTACCGTGCTCGCCGAGGAACTCCTCGAGTGCCTCGGTGTAGGCGGCGACCTCCTCGACCCGGGACTGGAGGTGATCGACCTTCGCGAGCGCCGCCGTGGTCGGCTCGCCGTCGTCCTCGAGGTCGAGTTCCGAACCGAGCGTCTCGAGATCGTCGTCGTCGACGTCACCGCTGCGGATTTCGTCGGCGAGTCGGGCTGCGAGGGTGGTGTCGTCCCCGCTGACGGGTGTGGTCGCGGGCGCCGTTTCGGCTCCGGTCTCGGCCACCGGTGGTTCGTTCGGTTCCGCCGCTGGTTCGGGTTCCGGCTCCGGCTCCGGCTCTGGCTCCGATTCGGGTTCGGACGTCTGCTCCGTTCCGGCCTCCGAAACGGTCCCGTCCTCGTGCTCGTCCCCAGTTTCGTCCTCGTCCGAGGTGTCGACCGGTTCGGCAACGGACGGCTCCGACTCGTCGGCCTCTGCCCGGTCCTCTACGTCCTCGAGTTCGTCCGCCGCGTCCGGCGTCGGTTCCGACTCGAGGTCGCTCTCGAGTTCCGGCTCGGTCGTTTCGTCCGACTCGTGTTCGATCGGGTCTGCGTCGATGTCCGAGTCCGTGTCGCCGTCCGCGTCGATACCGACGGCTTCCCCGTCGTCCTCGTCGAGCACCGCGGCACCGCTCTCGAGGTCGATGTCGATCTCGTCGTCGTCCGCCTCGGAGACGGGTGCCTCCGGTTCCGGAATCTCCTCTTCCTCGAAGCCGAGGTCGATGTCAGGGGCATCCTCGTCGTCGGTCTCCTGGGCCGGGTCGGGGTCGACCGGCTCGGCGTCCACGTCGTCGAGATCCAGGTCGAGGCCGCCAGCGTCGTCCGTCCCGACCTCGTCGTCAGCCGAAGCCACGTCCGTCCCCTCGCCCTCGGTGGGCTCCTCGAGGCCGTCCTCGGATTCCGCTTTCGCACTCCCGTCGTCGGCCGTTTCGGCCCCGTCTTCGGGGGGTTCCTCGAGGTCGTCCGGCTCCTCGTCGACAGCCCCCGTTTCGTCCGCGTCCTCCTCGCTCGTCGTCGGCTCGGCTCCTCCAGTACTGTTCTCGAGTCCGGGCACCGCCGACGACTCCCCGGAGATCATCTCCTTGACCGCCCGGTCGCTGTCGTCGGAGACGATGCTGTCGATCACCGCGTCGTCGACCTCGTCACCGGTCGATCGGTCCTCGTCGGCGCTGACCTCGACGATCGTCGGCTCGGTCAGGAACTCTTCGACGGCGCTGTCCTCGTCCAGCCGGATCCCGTAGACCGTGACGATCCGCTCGTCGGGTTCGAGCGTCCCGGTGAACTCGACGTGGTTGTCCTGGAACGCCGTCCAGTCGTCGCTGTGATAGTCGGGGTGGAACCCGATCTTGTCCATCGGGAACGAGGACGGGATGTCCTCGGAGAGCCGGAACTCGACCTGTTCGTCGCGTTCGGACTCGATCTCGAATCGAATCGCCGGAACGGGGAACTCGTCCGCCTCGAACGTCTTCGAGACGGTCAACCCGTCGGCGCTGACTTCGATTACGTCGTCCGCGTCGGCGGTGCTGCTCATGGAGCCAACGTTACCATACCATTAATATAAATGATGGGGGGAGTCAGGGAGCCCTAGGCGTCGGCGAGGTCGACCCGATCGCCGATCTCGACGATCTCGAGTCGCCGCGGGAACTCGAAGCTCGCCGTGTGGTGATGAAGGACTTTCGGGTCTGCGGTCAGCCCCTTCCACATGTCCCAGTGGGTCGGGAGGAGCCGCTCGAGTTCGAGCGCCGCGGCCGTCTCGACGATCTGGTTCTCATCGTTGTACCAGCGCGTGCGCTTCGGTTCGCGGGTCTCCTTGTCCGGAATCCGCCCGACGGTACCGAACGCGAGCGCGCCGAGATCGATGTCGTACTCCCGTCCGATCCGGTCGAACGCCTCGCCGGGTTTCGTGTCTCCGCCGTGGAAGAAGGTGCCGGCGTCGTGTTCGATCACGTAGCTCACCGGGTGGGTCGCGTCGGCGTCGTGGGCCTCCTCGACGTGGACGGTGAACTCGCCGATCTCGACGGTTTCTCCCTCGTTCACTTCGGTGAGCTGGTTCTCGGTGACGTTCCACTCCCCGGTCCAGTTTTCGTCCTCGCGCGCGACGGACAGGCTGTCGTCGGGGGCGTAGAACGTCGCGCCCGTGCGCTCGAGGATCGGGGCCTGGCTCGGCCCGTGGACGTGGTCGGTGTGCTCGTGGGTCGCGAGAACGGCGTCGGCCTCGGCGACGTCCTCGGGATCGAACGGGACCGGGATCATCCGGACCGTCCGCGGCGGGTCGCCCAGTCCGAGATACGGATCGATAAAGAGCGTCGTCCCGTCGGTTCCTTTGAGAACGAACCCGTTACAGCCCAGATACCAGACTGCGACGCCGTCGGGCGTCGCCGCTTCGACGTCACGAAGGAGCCAGTCGTCCCAGTCGCTTTCCATACTCGGGGGTGTGACCACCGTGCGGGTAAGTGTTACCGTCTGTGTTCACGTCCGAAGAGCGGATCGTCAGCAGTCTCGATTGCGGCCCCGTGACCGGCGGTCGTCCGAGGTGTCGTTCGTTTCGTCCTCGTGCAGTCCTCGCCCGCCGAACGGAGAGAACAGTGGATCAATCGCGTTCACGATTGGCGAAGGGAGATGAGCGCTTCGCTGCCCTCGAGCGATCGAACTTCGACCCCGGTCTCTGCACCGACTTCGGCGCACGCCCCCGCCGTCTCCGAGCCGGTGTGAGTTCGACCGCCCGACTCGTCGACGAGCCAGGCCGCGGAGACGAACCGGTCGTTCTCTGCGAACACACGGTCGGCGTCGGGGTCGTACGCGACGAGGCCAGCCTCGCTCAGCGCCGGCAAATGGACGTGAACCAGCGACGTCCGGACCCGCTCGACGCGTTCGCAGTCGACGTCGCGTTCGATCGTTCCCTCCTCGAGGGCAGCGACGGCCCGCGCGAGTTCGGCCGTCGAGAGCCGGCGCCGGCGACCGCCCAGCGCGGAGAGGATCGATCGCCGTCGATCGTCGGAAAGCGCCGCGAACAGCGCGTCGAGTTCGGCGCTCGAGGCGTCGGTCCGCCCCGCGAGGATGGGCTCGAGGTTCGGGTCGTCGTAAACGGGATGGTCAGTCGCGACGACCGTCCCGTCGTCGGTCTCCTCGACGAGGCCCACGTCGATCAGCGCCGGGAGCGAGCGGTGCTGGCAGTCGATGTGGGCGCGTTGGCGTTCGGTTTCGTCGACTGCCGCGACGGGTTTGTCGTTCGTTACCGCGGCGAGTTCGGTGGCAAGCTCCTTTTTCCCGATGCCTTCCGGCGATCGGTCGTAGACGGTTCGGAGCAGTCGGCGGCGCGTCCCGTCGGCGAGTGCTCCGAAGAGGTCGTCCCCGGCGTGAGTCGATCGGTCGTCGGACGATGGGTTACTCATCGACTACTCGTCGGGGCCGTTTCTGCATAAGAACTGCTCCAAATCAATTTGGAATCCGCGGGTAATTAGGACTGTACTGCCGAATTTCTCGAATATTAATAGAAGAGATCCTTGATGTACCGTGGCGGGTTGATACGTAGTAAACATTCGTTTAGGAGAACGTTCCGGCGACGAGGCAGTCCCGCCTTCGCCGGACCGCTCGGATCGAGAGGCCGCCAGCGCAACTCGAGAACTCGGACCGTTGCTGACGAACCGGGTCCTCGACGATCAGCCTACCAGGTTCCGTGGAACGTGTCGAAAGACAGGTCCTCGAGCGGCTTGTTGCCAACGGCGATCTCGTACTCGCCCGGGGTCAGCATCGGCTTGTGGAACTGTGGGCCGTCGTCGGTCGTGATCCGCGGACAGCCGGTGTTGACGAACGCGTCCATGTCGAAGTTCCGCAGGCGGTCGGGCGTGACCTCGTCCATCGTGATGAGGTAGGCGTCGTCGTTGTCCTCGAGGATCTCCTGGGCCTGGTCCCAGCGACCCTGACCGATTTTGGTACAGAAGATGACGCCCCACTTCTCGGCGTCCATCGCCTTGTGGACCGAGGCGTAGCGCTGTTTCATGAACTTCTCCGTGTCGGCGACGGTGACGACGTTGTTGACGGGGTCGGCGATGACGACGTGCTTGTCGGGGTGTTCCATCGCCAGCCCGAGCGGGTGGAACTTCCCGCCGCCGACGTACAGGACCTGGTCCGCAGGTACGTCCGCGCTCGCGTAATTGCACCCCAGGACCTGCCCCTCGTGGGTCAGTCGCTCGTCGCCGCGGCGGCTGTGAACTTCGTAGCCGCGTTCCTCGAGGAACTCGGACATCTCCTCGTAGCGGTTCATGTGCTGGGCCGTGGTGACGAGGCCGACGCCCTCGGTTTCCTCGGGGTCCTCGAGGGTGTCGAGTGCCTCCTCCATGATCGGCGTCACCTCGACGTTCGAGAACAGCGGGACGTAGATCACCTTGTCCGTGTTCTTCATCGGCGAGTGGCCGAAGTGGACGAACACGTCGGTGCGTTTCATCAGATAGGTGTCGAGGTCGCAGGCCCCGTAGCAGGGCTGGCCCGACAGCATGAACGTGACGTCGTCGTCGGCGAGCGCCCGGAGGTCGTCGGCCACCTTCGGGCCGCGGCGTTTCAGGCCCTCGGGGAACTGCAGGCCGACCGTTTCGGCGTCGCGCTCCTCGATCGCCTCGATGATCCGCTCGAGTTCGTAGTCCCACTCGCGATCGTGCTTGAGACGCATTCCGGTGTTCCGAAGGTCGCCTTCGGTGTACTCCGATCCCGGCTCCGACTCCTGACTCATTGGCCGCGTTAACGGCCACGGACGTATAACGGCCGCGCTTTTCGGTTCTCCTCGTGGGGGCGGTTCGACCGGTGGCGAACGATCCTTCCTGGTGTGACCTGAGAGCGGTGTCGACCCAACAGTCATAGTACTGGAGTCTAAACCAGGGGTTAATGTCAGCGGAAGCGCCCGCGGATGGATATCTCTTCGACCTCTATCGCCGCTACATCGGCGAACCGGAGGGCCGGACCGACGTCTACGTCGGCTTCGGACTGTTCCTCGGCGGAATCGGCCTTGCCGTCGTGGCCCTGTTGCTCTTCCTGTGGAGCACCACGCTCGAGGCCCGGACGGCGACGTACTTCGCGTGGGTCCAGCCGGCCTACGCCATCGCGATGTTGTCGGTGCCGGCGACGCTGCTGGGCGTCGTCGTCCTGTTGCCCTCGGAGCGGCGCACCCTCTACACCTCGGTCGCCGGCGTGGCGATCACGGTCGCCGCGGTCGTCGGGTTCCTGCTCGCCTACCCGGACGATTGGCTGTACGGGGCCGACTACTCCGTCGAAGTCGTCGCGACCTACGCCGTCGGACTGGCCGGCGTCGCGGCCTCGACCGGCGCGGCGTTGATCGCCCACTACCTCGACATGGCCCAGTCGGCCGACCACCTCGAGGCCGGCGATGCCGACGAGGACGGCGAATCCTACACCGACGAGGAGATTCAGGAGGACATCGACGAGGCGATGGAGGGCGTCGAACTCTCCTGGGGCGGCGTCGAGAAAACCGAACACACGCGCCTGAGCTTCTCGAGCGACGAGTTCGACGACGTCGAGGTCAACACCGACGCCGGCACGAAGACGAAACGATCGTCCGGCGTCGACGCCCAGGTCGCCGGACTCAAGGGGCTGAAAGGCGGCGAGACGGAGACGACCACCTCGAGTTCGACCGTCGACGATCAGACCCAGAAACTGAAGGAACTCCGCGAGCAGCAACGCGCCGAGGAACTCGCGACGAAAGACGAGAGCGGGCCCGCACGCGTTCTCGAGGCGGTCGTAGATCGGTTCCGCGCCCTTCTCGGCCGGAAATAACGATCTATTAACTCGAGTAACGTTATATATTTACCTACTTTCCTAAATTGAAATTAAAGCACATAGATTTATAATCCGTCAACCGCCTTGCTCAACTATGGCCAAAGGCCTAGACGTCGGAACGATGAACATCCTGTCCGCACAGCAGGATGGGAACGACACGGTGTTCGTGCAACAGCGTAATTCCTTCGTAGAGATCGAGTACTCGGACATGGCCGAGCAGATGCTCTCGCGGAGCGAAGTCCTCCACATTCGGAAGGACGACAAGGTCTACGTCGTCGGGGACGACGCCCTGAACTTCGCGAACATCTTCAACAAGGAGACCCGCCGGCCGATGAAACACGGGATCCTCTCGAACGACGAACAGAGCGCGATCCCGATGATGAAACTCATCATCGAACAGGTCGTCGGCGAACCCGCCTATCCCGACGAGAAACTGTACTTCTCGACGCCCGCCGATCCGATCGACTCGGATCTCTCGACGCTGTACCACCAGAAGACGATCGAATCCTTCCTCGACGACATGGGGTACGACGCCGAACCCATCAACGAGGGGATGTCGGTCATCTACTCCGAACTCGCGGACAACAACTTCACCGGCCTCGGGATCTCGTTCGGTGCCGGCATGACAAACGTCTGCCTGTCCTACTACGCGGTCCCGGTCATGAAGTTCTCCGTCGCCCGCGGTGGCGACTGGGTCGACGAACAGGCCGCCCGCGCGACCGGAACGCCCGTCGACAAGGTCACCTCCATCAAGGAAGACGACTTCGAACTGGACTTCACCACCGACGTCGGCGGCGTCGAGGGTGCGCTGTCGATCTACTACGAGAACCTGCTCGACTACGTCATCGACAACATCGTCGAGGAAGTCGACGAGGAGGACGTCGAGGAAGGGCTGGACGTCCCCGTCGTCGTCACCGGCGGCACCTCGAGTCCGGACGGCTTCGAGGAACTGTTCCGCGACCACCTCGACGAGGCGAACATTCCGTTCTCGATCAGCGACGTGACTCACGCCGACGAACCGCTCTACAGCGTGGCTCGTGGCGGACTCGTTGCCGCACGATCCGACGAGGACGTCGATCGCGAAGAGGAAGACGCGGAAGCGGCGACCGCGAGCGAGTAACGGCGTTCGGTTCCCGTTCGGTCGGTTCCCGTTCGTTCCGTTTTCGATGGATAGCGCCGACCGTGACACTCACTCCTCGTAGAAGCGGTTGAACGCGTCCCGCCAGGATTCGGGCTCTTCCCGTCGGGACTCGTGCTCGACGGGGATGTCCGCGTACTCGCAGTGCGGGCAGGTGACGGTCGACACCTCGCCCAGCGAGAGTTCCTCGAGCGAGCGCTGACATCTGGGGCACTCGTCCATAGTTGATCGTCCGACGGAGCGTCCTTAACTCTATGCGTAGTTGTCTCGAAACTGGGAGGTGTTGGTTATCCGACCTCTATCGCCGCGCCGTCTCCGAAATCCCCGCCAAAGAATTACTACTGTGCATGCAACAAAGTTTTTGTATGAGGGCTATGTATGAATTGGTATGAGCACGACCTCGTCCCCCGACCGATCGTCGACGATCGACTGTTGTAACCAGGCCGACGTCACCCCCGTCACCATCGAGGCGAGCGACCTCGAGTCGACCGCCCCGGAGTACCTGCGGGATCTCAAGCGCGACCTGGCCGAATCCGACCTCGCGCCGACCGGCCTCTCCCTCGAGGCCTGCTTCGACGAGGACTGTTCGCTCGCGACTCAGGAGGAGGTCGACCGCATCCGTGGCTACGTCCGTGCCGGCGCGTTCCTCGGCGTCGCCTCGCTCACGGTCTCGGTCTCTGACGTCGAGAACCCGGAGAAGGTCCGGCCCGCGCTCGCGGCCTGTGCCGAACGGGCCGACCGCGAGGGCATCGTTCTGGAACTCGAGGGGCCTATCACGCTCGACGCCTAACGTCGGCGCGATGGCACCCTCCCGGCGCACGCTCGCCCGCGAACTCGAGTCGCTCGCGGACTTCTCCGATCCCGATCCCGACCTCGAACAGTACCTCACGCCGCCGGAGGTCGCCGCCCACGTCTGTCATCTCGCCGGGCTGCAAAGCGACCTCGAGCGGCTGGTGATCGACCTCGGCACCGGAACCGGTATGCTGGCGGTCGCGGCGTCGCTGGCCGGCGCCGATCGGATCGCCGGGATCGACGTCGACCCGGACGCCCTCGCGACCGCCGCGGAGAACGCCGCCCGTGTCGGCGCGGACGTCGACTGGGTCCGCGGAGACGTCACTCGGCCGCCCTTTTGCTCCCCCGAGTCCGACGCGGACGACGGACTCACCGTCGTCTCGAACCCGCCCTTCGGCGCACAGCACGGGAACCGCCACGCCGACCGCGAGTTCCTCGAGACCGCCCGCTCGATCGCCGCCGTCTCCTACACGATCCACAACGAGGGGAGCCAGGAGTTCGTCGAATCGTACGCGGACGACGAGGGGGGGACGGTCACGCACGCCTTTCGAGCGCCGTTCCCGATAGAACGGCGGTTCGAGTTCCACACCGCGGCGACGGAGACCCTCGAGGCGGAGGTCTTCCGGATCGAGTGGCGATAGGGTATCTCTGCAGTCGGTCGCTCAAATTCCTCGAGTAGCCGTACGAACGGGTCGGAAACCGAATGAGAGCTTTATAATTGCCGCCATGGTGGGCATCCGTAGCATGTCGAACGTTGCCAGACAGGATGACCCGGCCTCCGTTGAGCGGATCGAACACGACGAGTTCGATCCAGTCGGAACGCTCGCGCTCATCGCGTTCTACTTCGCCGTGCTGGTGCTGTTGTGGCTGTTCACGTACTTCGTGGAGTTTCTGGGGAACGTCCCGACGCCGGTGGTCGTCGCATGAGGATCCACCAGTACGAACGGGTGTGGTTGCTCGCGTCGATGGTGTTGATCGTCGGGTTCATCGCGACGATCACGTACGGCGCGGTGGGGCTTGGGATCACGATGGTCGACGATCGCGGGGCGACGATCGCGCCGGACGAGATCAACGAGGACGAGCGATTCGGCGACCCGCGAGTCGAGCAGGTGGGCGACGACGAGTACGAGGTCTACGCCGTCGCGATGACCTTCGCCTTCCAGCCGGATCCGATCGAGATCCCCGCCGACAGCGAGGTCACGTTCTACGTCACGAGCCGGGACGTGATTCACAGTTTCTACGTCGTCGGGACCAACACGAACACGATGGTCATCCCGGGGGAGATCTCGGTCGTGACCGTCGAGTTCGACGAACCCGGCGAGTACGGTCTCATTTGCACCGAGTACTGTGGTGCCGCCCACCACGAGATGGAGGGGCAACTGGCCGTCCTCGAGGACGAGGAGTTCGACCTGACCGAACTCGAGGTCGAGGCCCCCGACGAGGTCGAACCGGACGGGGAGATCGAGATCACCGCGACGGTGACCAACGGCCAACTCGAGGCGATCGAGGAGACCGTTACGGTGGAACTCGGCGACGAGACGCTCGAGGAGTCGGTCACGGTCGAGGGGGACGACAGCGAGTCGGTGACGTTGACGGTCGATGCGGCCGACCTCGGCGAGGGCGATCACGACTGGACGGCGTCGGCGGGCGACCTGACGGAGAGCGGTACGGTGTCGGTCGTCGAAGGGAGCGAAGACGACGCCGAGGGGGACGACGATGGCTAACGGCGATACCTTCGCCGACGCCTACCCCACCCAGGCACGCCACATCAGGGCGGCGTTCTGGGCGTCGTTCCTCTCGCTTGGCGTCGGCGCGTTCTTCGGCCTGATCCAGGCGCTCCACCGGACCGACATCCTTCGCGTGATCGAATCACAGACCTACTACACCGTGTTGACCGCACACGGGGTCTTCCTCGTGATTTCGTTTACCATCTTCTTTCTGGTCGGGGTCTTCCAGTGGGCGGTCACCGACAGCCTCGAGCGCCCGCCCGTCGACATGCGGTTCACGTGGGGCTGGTACGGCCTGATGTCACTCGGCGCGTCGCTCACGGCGTTTGCAATCCTCGCCGGCTTCACCGACTCGATCGACGTGAGCGCCGACGTGCTCTTTACCTTCTACGCGCCGCTGCAGGCCCATCCGCTGTTTTACGTCGGGCTGGTGGTGTTCGTCGTCGGTACCTGGCTCGCGGGGGCCGACTGGTTCCGTAGCTGGCTGGCCTGGAAGGGCGACAACCCCGGCGAGCGGATCCCGCTGCCGACGTTCATGGTGTTGACGACGATGATTATGTGGTACATCTCCTCGATCGGCGTCGCCGTCGCGATCCTCGCCTTTATTCTGCCGTGGTCGCTCGAGCTCACCGGGTCGCTGAACCCGACGTTGACCCGGACGCTGTTCTGGTACTTCGGGCATCCGGTGGTCTACTTCTGGCTGCTGCCGGCGTACCTGCTGTGGTACATCCTCCTGCCGAAACTGGCGGGCGGACGGCTGTTCAGCGACCCGCTCGCCCGCGTCGTGTTCATCCTGTTCGTCCTGCTGTCGACGCCGGTCGGGATCCATCACCAGTACCTCGACCCCGGCATCTCGGAGGGGTTCAAGTTCATCGCGATGACGAACACGATGTTCCTCCTGTTGCCGAGCCTGCTGACCGCGTTCACGATCATCGCGAGCATGGAACACGGCGCGCGCCAGCGCGGCGGCGAGGGCTATTTCAACTGGCTGACCGCACTCCCCTGGCGCGACCCGGCCTTCACAGGGATGGCGCTCGCAGGAATGATCTTCGCCTTCGGGGGGTTCACCGGCATCGTCAACGCCGGCATGAACATCAACTACCTCGTCCACAACACGCTGTGGGTTCCCGGCCACATCCACACGCAGGTCGGCACCGCGGCCGCGCTGACGTTCATGGCCGGCGCCTACTGGCTGGTTCCCCAGCTCACCGGCAATCGCCTCGTCGGCCGGAGCGTCGCGCTGGTACAGGTCGTGCTCTGGTTCGTCGGCATCGTCTTCATGACCAACTCGATGTACCGCGGCGGGCTGGTCGGCATGCCCCGCCGGACGGCCGAACCGCAGTACGAGGGCTTCGAGTACGAGGTGGCTGCCGGCTCGGTCGGCGAACTCAACGCCCAGCTCGCGGTCGGCGGCACGCTCCTGTTCGTCTCCGCGATGCTCTTTCTCGCGCTCATGGTCCTGACCGCGTTCAACGGCGGGACGGAACCGATCGACGACGGGTCGATCCCGCCCGCGCTCTCGGGCCCGGAGGACTCCCCCGCCGTCCTCGACAACCTGAAACTGTGGGTCGCCATCGCGGCCGTCCTCGTCGTCATCGCCTACAGCTTCCCGCTCGCGAGTATCGTCTCGAGAGGTGGCCTGTTCGGCCCCGACATCGGTCCGATCCCGGTCGCGATCGACGCCGCGTCGACGGTAGCGCGGACGGCACTCGAGGCCGTCGCGGCCGTCGTTCGCTAACGGCGGGTTGAAGGCTCGCGCCGTGTGGTATTCAGTATGCGGCTGCGAACCTCTCCAGCGAAGTTACTCGTTTTGGTCGCGCTCTGTCTCGTCGTCCTCGTCGAGTTGCGGACGGCGCTCGCGTTCGTCGGCGTTTCCCTGTCGGTCAGTGCGACGGTCGCAGTCGGGGCCGTTGCGATCGTACTGCTGTTACTCTGGGCAGTACAGCCGGCAGAAAGCGCGGAGTGAGCCACGTCGCGCGTCGGCTACCCCTCGAGGTGATCGATCGTCGCGTACCGACCGGCACGCCACCCGGCGATGAGCGCGACGACGGTGCCGACGACGAGGGCGATGGCGATCCCGAGGACGTAGACGTCCGGCGAGGTCCGGACGAGGGCGTCGAAGCTCGCGATAGAGGCCGCAAATCGGTTCAACCCGGACGCGAGCAGCGGCGTCGCGGCGATACCGACGAGCCCGCCGAGCAGCCCGATCACCAGTCCCTGGGCCGCGACCGTCCCGGCGAGGAGTCTCCTGGAGAGGCCGACTGCCCGAAGCGCGGCCAACTCCTCGCGTTGCTGGGCGGCCACGAGCGCGAACAGGTTGACCGTCAGGACGACGCCGCCGACGACCGCGAGGCCGACGAGCGTCGCCCCGCTGGCGACCACGAGCGGGCGTTCGCCGATCATCGCCTCGACCTGTTCGTCGCTGGTCCGGACGTCGTACTCCGGGTACGACTCGTCGAGGTCCGCGGCGACGGCCTCCCGGTCGGCGTCGTCGGCCACGTCGGCGGTCAGGAAGGTCGCGCGATCGGTCCCCGTCGTTCCCGCGACGGCCTGCAGGTCGACGAGCGGCATCGTCACCGTCTCCGACCCCAGGTACTGGGAGTAGTAGTCCGAAACCCCGACGACGGTGAACTCGTACTCCGGCGCGGTCTGTCGGCTGGTGCCGACGTAGACGGTGTCACCGACCTCCGCGTCGAGTTCGTCCGCTACGCGCGGATCGAGCACGATCTCGTCCGTCACTGGATCGTCGGACCGCGGCTGGTCCGTTTCGTAGGCCGACTCGGGCGTTTCGAAACCGCCGCCGGACCGGAAGTCGAACCCGTCGTGGGTTTCCTGAACCCCGATCGCGGGGTGGCGTTGCAGTTCCGACGGATCGGGGTCCGTGCCGACGTAGACGTCCTGGAGCGCCAGCGGTGACGCGGACGTGACGTCGTCGCGCTGGGTGAGTTCAGCCGCAGTCCCGTGAGCGCCGACGATCGGGTTCTCCGTCCCGCTCGCGTCCGGATCGACGGGGTCGCTCGAGATCCAGATATCCCGATCGGCGTTGTCCAGTCCCTCCTCGCCGGTGGCGACGACGCCGGCCCCCAGGCTCGCAAGCAGGGTCACGGCGAGCACCGCGAGGGCCACCGAGAGGACCGCGAGGACGGTCCGACCCGGCGAGCGCCGAAGCTGAGCGACGGCGATCCCCAGTATCGCGCGGGTCCGGACGAGCGGCAACAGCACCAGCGCGAGCGGCGCCCGGGTCATCGGCCCACCTCCTCGAGGACGGTCGTCCGGTGGGCGATCGCAAGCGGATAGGGGACGGCGATCAGTCCGGAGGCCAGCCCGACGACGACGGCGTAGGGGAACAACAGCGGGTGTGTCTGGGCGACCGCGCCCGAACTCGAAGCGCCTGCGACCGTCGACGCCGCGACGGCGTTGACGGCCTCGATCCCGAGGAATCCGAGCGCGGCCCCGAGGAGGGCACCGCACAGCGTCGTCACGACCGTCGAGAGCGCGACGATCGCGAGGCGACTGCCGGTCGGGAAGCCGACGGACTCGAGGACGGCGAGGGTCCGCCGGTCCTGATCGACGGTCATCCCCGTCGTCGTCGCGACGAACGAGGCACAGATCGTCACGCCGACGACGAGCGCGAGGGCGCTCGTCGCGAACGCGAGCCCGTCGTCGAACAGGCTCGAGGGGTCGGTCCCGGCGTCGGTCTCGACCGCCGCCTCGGGGTACGCCTCGCCCGCGACGGCGGCGGCGGTTTCGTCGTCGCCCCAGACGAGGACCCGATCGGCGAGTTCGCCGTCGGACGCCCCGGAGACGGTCTGTACCTCGCTGAGCGGCGCGAGCGCGACGGGGGCGTCGCTGCCGGCGTCCTCGACGGCGGTCACGGTGACGGTGGGTGCCGGTCTCGAGTCGGCGTCGGCAGCGTCTGCGTCGGCTATCTCGGCCGGATCGAGGCCCGCCGGTTCGAGTCGATCGCCGTCGGTCACGCCCAGCCTGTCGGCCGCGGTCGCCGAGAGAACGATCTCGCCGCGCTGTGCCCCGGCGTAGGTACCGCCGGCGTAGTGGAGGTCACCCGGCTCGAGTGCACCCGTCGAGAGGCCAGCGACGGTCCGTGGCTCCTCGTCGGGAACGACTCCGATGACGAGGATCGTGCGCGGTTCCGACACCGCGCCGTTCGCGTCGCTCCCGTTTGCCGCCTCGAGGCGGACCTTCTCGACCAGCATCGGCGTCGCGTGGTCGACGCCGTCGGCCGCGGCGATCGTCTCCGCCCGCTGGTTCGCCTCGCCCAGTCGTGGTCCCTCGACGCCGTCGACGGCGGTGAGCGAGCCCGTATCTTCGGGCGCGACCCGGACGTCGGCGTCCGTCTCGGTCGCCACCCCGCCGTCGGCCAGCGCCAGCGCGATCCCCGTCACGATCACGAGCAGGGCTATCGTCATCGCGACGGCGGCGGTCGTCGCCGCGACCCGGCCCGACCTGGTGCGGGTCGCTCGCTTCCACAGGCGATCGAGCGAGAACCCGACGACCCCGAGCCACCGTGACCCGCGTCCGCCGCGGTCATCGCTCATCCGTCACCACCCGTCCGTCACGGAGCGGGATCACCCGGTCGGCGACCTCGAGCGTGGCGTCGTCGTGCGAGGCGACGAGCACTGCCCGGTCGCCGTCGCGGCCGGCGTCGGTCAGCAGGTCGAGCACCTCCGCGCCGGTCGTCGTGTCGAGTTCGCCCGTCGGCTCGTCCGCGACGATGACGTCCGGGTCCGTCGCGAGCGCCCGGGCGATCGCCACCCGCTGGCACTCGCCGCCGCTCAACTCGCCGGGGAGATGGGTGGTCCTGTCCGCCAGGCCGACTTCCTCGAGCAGCGACTCGGCCCGGCGGCGGCGTCGCGACCGCGGGACGCCGGCCTGGACGAGCGGCAAGGCGACGTTCGCGCGGGCCGACAGCGACGGGAGCAAGTGGAACCGCTGGAAGACGATCCCGACGTGTTGCCGGCGCAAACGGGTGCGTTCCCTGGCCGAGAGTTCGGTGACGTCGGTTCCGAGGACGTCGACTCGTCCCTCGGTCGGGACCAGTAGCCCCGCCACGGAGTGCAGGATCGTCGATTTGCCGCTCCCGCTCGGGCCCTTCAGGCCGACCACTTCGCCCGGCCGGATCTCGAGGGAGACGTCCTCGAGGGCCGTGACCGAGGAATCCCGCCCCGACCGGAGTCGGCCGCTGTCCGTCCCGTACTCGTGACCGACGGCCTCGAGACGAACGGCCGCTGCCGAGTCTTCGCTCGAACCGTCGCGATCGTCAGCCCGAGTCGCCCCCGACGTCGAGGCCGTCCGCCGCAGTGAGAGGTGTAGGTCGATCATTGGTCCGGTCCAGTTGCTCGAGCGAACGGTCCACCGGGCCATTGTTTCCCGCTGGCTTCCTGTGGCCACGTTGCGGTTAACCACACCCCGGACGCGCGCGGTCGAACCCGGCCGACGGTCGTCCGACTCGAGCGGAACGTTTGTAGCAGCTACAACTCCGGCGCTGACGACGAACGGTGACGAAACGTCCACGTACAGCCGACCGTTCGGCGCACTGACTCGAGGCTCAGTCGTAGCTCTCCTCGGTCGCGACGGCGACGACGGTCCCGTCGGTGATCGCGTAGACCGTGTCGTCTTGCCGTTCGAACTCGAGGCCGGCGGCCGCGGTGGACTCGTCGGCCGCGGGGATCGCCACGGTCTCGACGGCGTCGGTCCCGTCGACGGTCACCTCGAGGACGAACTCGCCGTCCTCGGAGGCGACGGTGACGAACCTGTCGTCGATCCGTACCTCGGCCTGCGCGTCGTCGGACTCGAAGACGACGGTCTCGGGGTCGGGGGATTCACCCATCCGGACCTGATAGACGGGGTCGTTCCCGACCGGCTCCCAGCCCGCGCGTTCGACGTGGACGGTCGAACGCCAGCCCGGGCCGCCGACGGTGACCGTCTCCTCGCCGGTGTACGCCAGGTGATCCGCGGTGACCGCTTCCATCCAGATGTTGCGCCGCTCGCTCGCGACGATGACGCCACTGGCCTCGAGGCTCTCGTCTAGGTATTCGATACCGAAGTCGGAAACGAGTTCGTTCTCGACGTTTTCGGCGTACTCGATCGTGTAGTCCTCGATTTCGATCGCCGACTCGGGGGAGTGGGCCGCCCCGTCGACCGCGACCACGTTCACGGGGATCGCCATGCCCGCGAGGGCCGCGAGGACTAACAGGACACAGAGGAACGCGACACCGCGGCGGTGCAGCGACGTCAGTCTGGTTGCCCGACTGTTGCGGTAGCCGCCGGCGATGTCGTAGACGCGGTCGAACCGGTCCGTGCCGTCCGTGTCGGGGTTGCCACCCTCGGCTCCCCGATCGGGGCCGCTCCCCGCCGCGATCTCGAGGGGCCGATCGACCGACAGTTCGGTCCGGGCGCGAGCGAGTCGGCGGGCGATCTTTCTCGGCACGGCGGGTCGTTCCGAGGCGGTAAGCGCGACCGTGATCACGAGCGCGAGCACGGCCACGATGACGATGCCGGGGCCCCGGTAGAGGTAGAAGACGTTGCCCTCGCCGAACCAGTAGATCTGGTACAGGCCACGCGAAACGGCGTAGATCAGGACTGCCGCCCAGATCCGGAGCGCGTCGGGGCGGGTGTCGCGGCGCTCGAGGAGGGCGATCCCGATCACGAGGCCGACGAAGAACCCGAGGGCGTGGCCCTGGATGGCGACGGCGGCCCACGAGGGCGCGGACGGCGGACTCGGCTCGGCGACGTAGCGGTAGATCGGCGACTGGAGCGCGCGGTAGATCGTCGTGAGTACGCTCTGGACGCCGATCGCGGCGACGAGCGTCGTGATGGGGTACTGGACGAGCGCGACGGCGACGAACGCGAAGACGATGCCCGAGAATCCGATTACGGGGCCCAGCGAGAACAGACTCGTGAGGAGTCCGATTCCGATGACGACGGCGGGGAAGACGAAAAGCGCCCGGACCCAGGGGTTCGATCGGAGTCGGCCGTCGTCGCCACTGTCCGGGTAGTGACCCCAGGCGTACTCCGCCAGCGGGGAGACGACGACCGTCCCCGCCAGATTGCTCACGAGGTGGCCCGGGCCGGCGTGGGCGAACGACCCCGTGAGTATCCCCAGCGGGTAGAAATACGACCAGGCGCGGTAGGGGATCGTGACCGGATCGGAGAAGTCCGTGATCCCGTCCTGGACGAACAGGTAGACCGCGAGGACGAACGCAGTCACGACGAGCGTGCCCCAGGGGACGCCCAGGACGAGCCGATCGCCGGCGATCTCGCGCCACGGGCGTTCGGGGTTCTGGAGGCGTCGAACGGCGGCGATCGACGCCGCGAAGGTGACCGCGACCGCGGCCGCGAGCACCGTCCCGAGCAAGCGCATGTCACTCTGGTTCGACCGGAGCCGTATAGTGATTACCTTCCCCTCTCCCGGGTTCGGTCGCGATCGCCCACAGCCGTTCAGGGCGCGGAATCGATCCCCGCCGGAAACCGGCTTCGAAAGGTACAAGCGGCCGACGGCCGGATTCGTTGACATGGAACTGCGGGTCACCGAGCGCACCGACGACGAACTCTCGATCGAAATCGCCGGCGAGGATCACACGTTCATGAACGTCCTCAAGGGCGCACTGCTCGAGCACGAGGACGTGAGCGCGGCCACCTACGACGTCAACCCCGAGCAGTCCGGCGGTCAGACGGAACCGATCCTGACGATCAAGACCGAAGACGACGTCGACCCCATCGACGCCCTCGAGGAAGCGGCCGGCGACGTTCGCGACAAGGCCGTCTCGTTCCGCGAGGCGTTCGAAGCCGCTGCGTAACGGTCCCGTTTCTCTCCGCGACTGCGTCGGTACAGGGACGTCGTCTTCCGTGGCTTTCCTCGTTTCGTAGCGACGCTTCGACGGTCTCCGATGGAGTACTCGAGTTCCCTTGCACTCTCAGTTCCGTCCGCTGTTACGAACGCGAGGGGGGTCCCGGGGTCCCCGACGTTGGTCGACCGCGGGAAAACCCAATGCCCTCGTCGCTCAACAGGCGACGTAGGTGACGTAAATCGTCCCCTCGACGGCGTGGACGTCGACCCCCTCCGCGGCGGGGCCGTCGGCCGTGCTCACGTCGCTCGCGGCGAGCAACTGCTCGGCGACCGTATCGGCCAATTCGCCCTCGTTCTCGTACTCGTCCGGACCCGAAAGCGCGATCCGGTCACCGCTTAGATCGACGGCGCACTCGACGCCGAACTCGTCCGGGGAAACGGGCTCGGGCTGGGCGTCGTCGTACTCCATCGCCACGAACCCGCGGTTCTGGTACTCCGCGAACGCCGCGAGGCTTTCGTCGTAGCTCCGCGAGCCCTGCCGGTCGGCCTCGAGGCGCTCGTGAATCTCTCCCTCCGTGGCCTCGAGATCCAGACCGCCCGCGACGCTCCCGTTGCCGGACGCCTCGGGCGGCTCCGGCGCGCCGATGCCGGGAAGTATCTCCGGGGGGACGATTCCGGTCACAAACAGCAGGACGACGACGCCGACGACGGCGAACACCGGGAGGTACGGTCTGGCGACCTCGAACCAGCCCGGGGTGTCGAGTTCCCGTTCGACGTCGTCGTAGGTCTGCTCGGTCTTCTCGAGTTCGGGGTTGCCACACCGCGAGCAGGGCGGGTTGTTCCTGACGTGTTCGCGTCCGCAGTTGGGACACTCCCAGACGTAGGTCGTGCCGGTGTCGACGGTCTCGGTCGACTGCCGGTCGTCGGGGTCCCCCTCGCGGACGATCGCCCTCTCGAACTTGTTGTGCCCGCAGTTGTCACAGGGCGGGTCGTTTTCCTCGTGTGGTTTGCCGCACCAGGTACACCGCCACTTCACTAGTAAAACGGTCGACTCCGAAGGGATAAGCGTATTGGAACGACGAACTCGACGCGGGAAACGAGGCGGGAGAGCGCCTTACAGCCGAACCGGCACGCCTCGCTCGTCGAGGTACTCCTTCGTCTCCGCGATCGAGTACTCGTCGAAGTGGAAGATCGACGCCGCCAGTCCCGCGTCCGCGCCGGCCTCGGTGAACACGTCGTACATGTCCTCGGGACCGCCACAGCCCGAGGAGGCGATGACTGGGGTGTCGACGACGTCACAGACCGCCTCCGTCAGGGGCAGGTCGTAGCCGTCCTTGGTGCCGTCCTTGTCGATCGAGTTGACGAACAGCTCGCCCGCGCCGCGGGATTCGGCCTCTGCGGCCCACTCGAGGACGTCTATCCCGGTTCCTTCGCGGCCGCCCTTCTTCGTGCACTCGAACCAGCAGGACTCGCCGTCGACCTCGACGTAGTGTTCGCCCTCCTCGTCGAACCGGCGGCGGGCGTCGACGCTGATGACGATACACTGGCTGCCGAAGGCCGAGGCCCCTTCGTTGACCAGTTCGGGTCGCTCGAGCGCCCCCGTAGTGATGGAAACCTTGTCCGCGCCGGCCCGCAGAGTCTCCTTGATGTCGTCGGTGGTGCGGATGCCGCCGCCGACCGTAAGGGGAATGAACACCTCGTCGGCGACGTCGCGGACGACGTCGAGCATCGTCTCGCGGCCGTCCGCGGAGGCGGTGATGTCGAGGAAGACGAACTCGTCGGCCCCGGACTCGTTGTAGGCCTTGGCCATCTCGACCGGGTCGCCGGTGTACTTGAGGTCCTCGAAGTTAACGCCCGTGTAGACTGCCGGGTTCCCGTCCTCGTCCAGGTCGACGTCGATACAGGGGATGATTCGTTTGGTCAGTGTCATGTAGCTGTTACGCGAGGGTTCGTTCCGAGGGTAGTAAAGGGGTCTGGATCGGGCGATTGCAGCCGTCGTCGCGTGGCGCCCGCTCGCCGTCCGCTTCGGCCGTCGGTACCCGCGGATGCCGTTACTCGAGCACTCGCCCGCGGAAGGTCTCGACTGCTTCTCGGAAACCCTCGAGTCGTCCGCGTGCGATCGCGTAGTCGCGGTACTGGTCACCAAGCGAGACGTTCGTCTCCGGATCCCGCTCGGCCGCCCGGCGGAGGCCGTCGTCGGCCCACTCGATCCCGCGCAGCGTCTCCGCGAGGACGTAGGCGGCAAGCGACGGTGACTCGGACGGGGAGACGGGTTCGCCCGCCACTTCGAGGTCGCGGACCCCCTCTGCCGCCTCCAGGGCCGCCGACCGCTCCGCCAGCACGTCTTCGAGTGAGGGGTCCGCGAACCCGCCGCCGGCGATCCGGTCGCGAACCGACTCGAACGCGCGGAGGGCAACCTCGAACTCGAGTGCGCGGTGGAGGGCGGTTCCCAACTCGCCGTCGTCCGTGGCCGTCTTCAGCCGCTTGCGGGCGCTGTCGACCGGCTGACCGGCGCGCCAGACGGTGTGTTCGAGATACGAGTCCTCGAGGTCGCCGAGGCCGACCCCCTCGAGCCACTCCTCGTCCTGTTCGGGAAAATCGGCCGCGTCGGCGGCTTCGATCGACCGCTCGAGCGCGTCCTCGAAGACGGGCTGGAGGTCGGTACCACCCTCGCCGTCGCCCTCGCTCTCGAGCCCCGCCCGGTAGCGTTCGTCGAGGTGGTCCCAGGCCTCCACCGTCGCCGTCGCGTGCTCGAGTTCGCCCGCGCTCTCGCCGAGTTCGAGGGCGTCGTCGCCCGCGGCGACGCTCCAGCGATCGAGGGTCGCAGCGGCACGTGCCAGGTCGGACTCGCGGCGATAAGCGTACAGCGACGCCCGCAGTCGGCCGTCTCCGGTATCGGTCCCCCGATAGTCGATCCCATCGTGGCGGTCCCGCGCGACGGACCGAACCGCCCCTCGTTCGTCGCGGAGTTCCTCGAGCAAGCGCGTCCGTCGGTCCGGGTCGTCTTCGTCCGCGAACCTGACTACGAACCAACTCGTCAACGCGTGGCGGGCCGCCTGTCGGGCGCTACGGCTCTCCCGCAGGGCGTGGTACTGCGCGTCGCCGGTCGCGTCGCCGGCGTCGTCGCGCCCGGCGGTCGCCTCGTCGCGTTGCTCCACGATCTCCGTCCGCACGACGCCGTTGGGGACGTCCTCGGGCTCCAGTGCGTCGGGGACGTCGGCCAGCAGCGTATCGACGCGCTCGAGCGCGCCCTCGAGCGCGGTCGAGTCGGGCCGGACGGGGACTGGCCACGAGAACTCGACGGGATCGACGTCCCCGAGGGCGGCGTCGACGTCCCCCGCGCTGAACCGGACCGAGGAACTCGTCTCGTCGTTCCAGGAGAGCGCGCTACAGCCCGCGAGGGCGACCCCGCCGACGCCCGCGAGGCCGGCGAGGAAGCGTCGACGGGACGACCGGCCGGACGTGCCGCGGTCGTTCGCGGTCATTCGTCCTCACCTCCGTCGGTCGACTCGTTCGCCCCGGTGCTCGAGTCGTTCCCGTCGGTGTCGGTGCCGCCGTCCCGATCGCCTTCGGACCCGTCGGATTCCCCGGCGTCAGGGGTCGTCGAATCGGGACACGACATGTGCTCGGAACTGCCGCTGCTCGAGGGCCGCTCGGCGTACGGCCGGTCGACCCTGATGAGGATCACCTCCATCAGTTCCCTATCGGCTTCGCAGGGCGCCATCGGGCCCTTCAGGGTCCGACAGAACCGCGCGCGGAACTCGTCGTCCCGGGCTTCGATCCCGAGGAGTCGCCGCTCGTAACAATCTTCGATCGTCCGCTGGTGGACGACGATCGACTGGCTCCCGAAGTCGGTGGCCTCGAGGAACCTCCGGATCTCACTCTCGTCTTCCTCCGCGAGAGCTGGGTCGATCCAGAGGTCGTCGGCCGCCGATTCGTCGACGACGAACAGCCTCGAGAGTCGATGAGCGACGGTCTCGTCGTCCTGGGCGTCCTCGGCCTCGTCTTCCGACCGATAGACGAACGGGTCGGGGTCGTCGGAGCGGACGAACAACGACTCGTACTCGTGAGTGGAGTCGAACCCACCGTCCGGGGGACTTTCGCTCGCCGACCATTCAGTCGTGGATTCGCTTCCGTCGCCGGCACAGCCGGCCAGCGCCGCCGCGAGACAACCGCCAACGGCGGCGAGCAGCCGCCTTCGCGACCGCGATCGCGATGGGGACTGAGATGGAGACGTCGATCTGCACGTGGAGGGCATCGGTAGCGACTCGTCGCCAGAGCGGTAAATATCTCCGGGTGACACGACGCTTCGCCTCGCGTCCGATCTTCCCCGTCAGCGACCGACCGTACTGGTCGGAGCCGCCGCTCGCAGCGTGTAGGTGTTTTTAAGACCTCGAGGGGACAACGCCCGGACATGGCAGACGACACCGACCACGACTCGGCCGCAGACGTCGGTCACGACCTCGAGGACGAACGAACGACGGCACCGATGAGCGAGTACACGGCGAGCGACGTCACCGTCGGCTTCGTCGTCATGCTGATCGGCGTCGCGGTCGCGTTCGGAATACCGCTGATCGCGTTTTAGAAGACGTACTCGTCGTCGTGGCCCATCATTCCGTCGTCTTCGAGGCCGGTACCGCCACCGGTAGCTCCCTCCTCTTCGTCCATCGGCCCGCTGGTCTTGTAGGCTTTGATGCCCGTCGACAGGAGGTCCTCGATGGCCTCCTCGCGGTTGACGAACTCACCGCGTTCGACCATCTGGGCGATCTGCATCTCGAGGTGTTCCGGGATGGTGATCTCTACTTTCGGCATCTGATTCCGCTTTCGGCGAGGGGGTATTTAGGTTTGACGGGGAACAAACGTGACATCCTCCGCGCCCTGAAGGACGCGGCTTCCCGTACCGTGGGTGGGATATTTGCTGGTCTACGACACGACCTGTTCTCTCGGTTTGAATGTCCCGCTCTCGCGGTCGAACAGGTGTGTCGAGGGCTGTGACACGCAGCCGTTACTCCTATCCTCGCCGTGAGGACTCGGAGTTATCTTCTGGCGCATGTTCTCCGCTCCGTTACAATCTGCGTTGGCTACCAACTCACACGACAAACAGACGTACAGGCCACGTTCGACACGGTTCGACTTCGTGTCGTCACCACACCGTGAGCAGGTCTTCGAGGTGTTCCACTCGTTCTCCTTCAGCACCTCGACGCCACGGATCTCACCCTTGTACGCGAGGTACTGGTAGATGCGGTCAAACGCCCACGAGTGCAACTTCTTGTTCCCCGTTTTGCCCCAGTCTGAGTTCCGCACGTCTTCAGGCCAGCTCACCGCGAGCGTGCCAACATCACGTTCGACACACTCGGTGATGATGGTGTCCGTGAGAACGTGGTAGAAATGCGTCTCGCGGTCTGCGAGTTTCCTGCGTGCCCACATCGACTTCTCTGACGGGCCGTTCTCACCCTCAGTCTCGTACTCTGCTCGGGTGAAATAGTGCTTGTCTTGCTTAAGCGAGTTCCCGGGGTACAGGACGTACTCGTCAGGGAATGCAACCGTGGCGATATTCGTGATTCCGAGATCGATCCCTGCTACGCTGTCGCCTGCCGAGTCATTGGTCTCGCGTTCGACTTTGCAGACGAAGTGCAGTTCCCACTCGTTACCGTTCCAGACGGCACGAACGTTCTGCACTCGGGTGACTTCCGAGAGGTCAACGTCTGGCCGGGTCTGGTACTCACAGAGGATGAAGTCCGACCACCCTTCTTTCAAATTCGACCCTTTCGAGAGTCGGACGCGGTTGTTCTCTGGGTCGTGTTTGAACCCGTCTGCTTTGAACGTGACCGTACTCTTGGGTCGGTCATCGCCGTGTTTGCGGTAGCCGGGCGGATTCGCCTCGTCGTCTGTCTGTCGCAGATCGAACCACGACTGGAAAGCATCAGAAAGTTCTTCGATGACTTTCTGACTGGATTGTGCGTTCAAATCTTTCCAGCATGATTGGGTCTTCATATACGCTTTCAGGACGCCTTCAGATGGGATTTCTCCTGTTGCGTTCCAGATGCGGTCGGCTGTCCAGCGTGCGACGTTCCAGATCTTCGAGGCGGAGTCTCCGAGCGAATCGAGGCCATCGCAGACCTGTCGCTGGTTCTGGATAGAGCCAACGTAAGTACGAGTGACCTCGATCACCATGTATAGCCTATGTTGATAATCCAACTTAATGGTGCGGATTATCGTGGAATATCCAGCCTGCTACCGACAGTGGATTGTGTCATCCAACGACGCGATTCACGCCCACCGTAAACGGTGGGATTCTCTCGCTGTCCAAAGATAGATCGAAAAACGGCGTCGACGGACCGCCCCGGCCCCGCAGCGATCGACCGATTCCGTCCGCTGATCAGGGTGAAGTCGCAGAGCTGGACACGGTGACAGTTGCGATTTCCGACTCTCCGTCGACCGAACCTGCAGGCCCGCGTCCGTGCGGCCCGAATCGGGCCCCCGGCGTTAGCGGTTCCCCATCATCGAGTCGATGGCGTTCCGCAGCGACGTCCCCGGCTGGGTGATCGACTGCAGCTTGTTGAGCATCTTCCGCTGGTTGAAGTAGCTCGCGAACGCGAGAATCGTCGGCGGCCAGAGGCCGATGAACGTGCCGAGCTGGCGCTCTCCGCGGATGAAGAAGTAGTAAAGGGAGAGGCCCACGGATGCCGCCGACGCGATGGCCGCAGGGCCCATGGCTTCCTCGCCGACTTCTTCTGCTGCCTGTTCCGTGACTTCCCGTTCGGGTAGCTGCTGTCTACTTGCCATACAGATGAGCGTAGTCGAGACTGTACTAAGGGGTGGCGAGGGTTTCGTGAGGAATCCCTCGACTTGTGACGAGGAGACGACCGTTTCGACGTGTTTCGAATCGTTTCGATCCCGCCACTGGGGCGGAAATTCGTCGTTACGCGCCCCAACCGTCATGCTCGAGGGGAGGTGGCGTCGCTCGCAAGTGACACGCCGCTGAGAGGGAGTTCGACGTCTTCGGTCGAACGAGAAGGCGTCACATCTACGGTCGTCCCCACTAACCTACGCGTATGACTGACGACGCCATCGACGTCACGGACCTCTATCAGGAGTTCGGCGACGACCGGCTCCCCTCGGGACAGCGGGAGACGACCGCGTTTCCGGTCCTCTCGAAGGGTTCCACTCCCGACTGGGATCCCGAAACCTGGGAGTTCACCGTCACCGGGGCCGTCGACGAGGAACTGACCTTCTCCTGGGACGAGTTCCGCGACCTGCCAAGCGAGACACAACGCCAGGACTTTCACTGCGTAACGGGCTGGAGCAAGTTCGACTGCGAGTTCACCGGGGTTCCGTTCCCCGAACTCGCCGAGCGGGCGGGCCTCGACGACGACGTCTGCCACGTCCTGTTCTCGGCGCTCGACGGGTACACGACGGACCTCCCCCTCGAGGACTGCATGCGCGAGGAAGTCCTGTTCACGTGGGCGTTCGACGGCGAGGAACTGCCGGCGGACCACGGCGGCCCGCTCCGGGTCGTCACCCCCCACAAGTACGCCTACAAGGGGGCCAAGTGGGTCGACGGCGTCGAGTTCCTCACCGAACCCGAACTCGGCTACTGGGAGCGGCGCGGCTATTCGGAGACGGCCAACCCCTGGGAAGAGGAGCGATATAGTTAGGCTGAAGGCGCGGCGGTCCTGAACCCCGTTCGATGGAGAGGACGTCGGGCGAGGGCCGGAACCGGGAGCCGGAGCGAGGCCGAGTTACGGCCGAGACCGACACCGAGACCGACACCCGAACCGAAGGCGGGACCGAATCCGCTGGCGACACTCGCGAACTCGTCGCCCGGAGCCGGGACCTCGAGGACGAGGACGTTTCTTTCGGCGCGATAGTCGATACGGACGCCGAGACGCGGATCCAGTGGGCGACGCCCGCTGGCCTCGAGGTCGTCGGTCGCGGGGCAGTCGCCGAGATCACGGCGGCCGGTCCCGACCGGTTCGATACCGTTCGCCGGCGCGCGGATCGACTGTTCGCGACCCTCGAGCACGACGGGCCAGCGGTCGCCCGACCGCGCGCGTTCGGCGGGTTCGCCTTCCACGACGAGCACGACCCTGCCGCCGACCCCTGGACCGGGTTCGACGCGGCTTCCTTCGTCATCCCCGAGATTCTCGTGGTCAGAAGCGACGACGGGACCTGGCTGACCGCCGTCGCCGAGTCGGCCGACGCGGCCGAGGATCGTCTCGAGCGGTGGACCGACCGGCTGGCCGAAATGCCTGCGATGCGACCGAGCGGGTCGGGTCCTGGCATCGCCGACACCCGTCGCAGCACCTCGCCCGGCGAGTGGACCGATCAGGTCGAGACCGCACTCGAGCGGATCGCCGACGGCCGACTCACCAAGGTCGTGCTCGCACAGGCGCTTTCGGTCGATCTGGCGGCCGACCTGGACGTCGCGGCGGCCCTCGAGCGGCTGCGTCGTCGCTACCCGAACTGTTATCGCTTCCTCGTCGGCCACGAGGTCGGCAGGACCTTCTTCGGCGCACCGCCCGAGCGGCTGGTCGCGAAAACCGGCACTCGGGTCGAGACCGAGGCCCTGGCGGGCTCGGCCCCCCGCGGCGAGACGCCAGAGGAGGACGACGAACACGCCGAGCGGCTGTTCGACAGCGACAAGGTCGGGCGCGAGCACGGCCTCGTCGCCGAGTCGATCCGGGAGCAACTCGAGCCCCTGGCCCGGGAACTCACGATCGCCGACCGCGAGGTCCGGAAGCTGGCGACGATCCAGCACCTCAGGACGCCGATCGACGCCGAACTCGACGCGGATCGGCACGTGCTCGAACTCGCCGAGGCGCTGCACCCGACCCCGGCCGTCGGGGGCGTTCCCCCCGCGACTGCCTGGGAGACGATACGCGAGACGGAATCGTTCGCTCGCGGCTGGTACGCCGCGCCGGTCGGCTGGTTCGACGCCCATGGCGACGGCGAGTTCGCGGTCGGCATCCGCTCGGGCGTCGCCCGCGGGGACGAGATCACACTGTTCGCCGGCAACGGCATCGTCGCCGACAGCGATCCCGACGACGAATGGGAGGAAGTCCAGTTGAAGCTACGCTCGATTCTCGACGAACTCCGCTAATACGATGACCGATTCCACCCCGAGCCCGAACCCCGCGACCCTGTGGGGACGGACGCTCGCCGACGAACTCGCCGCCGGCGGCCTCGAGGCCGTCTGTATCGCCCCGGGAAGCCGTTCGACGCCGCTGACGGTCGCCTTCGCAGAACACCCGGAGATCGACGTCTACTCGCACCTGGACGAACGATCGAGCGCCTTCTTCGCGCTCGGCCGTGCGCGCCGGACGGGGGAGCCGACGGCGTTGATCTGTACCTCGGGCACCGCCGCGGCGAACTTCCACCCCGCGGTGATCGAGGCGAACCAGGCCCGCGTGCCGCTGCTCGTGCTGACGGCGGATCGGCCGCCCGAACTGCGCGACAGCGGCGCGAACCAGACGATCGACCAGACCAAACTCTACGGCGACGCCGTCCGCTGGTTCGCCGAGCTACCCGAACCGGAAGCCGACGAGCGGAAAGTCAGGAGTCTCCGGACGACCGCCGCGCGCGCCCTCGCCGAGACCGGCGGCCCCGAACCCGGACCGGTCCACCTGAACTGTCCGTTCCGGAAACCGCTCGAGCCGACCGAACTCCCCGGCTCCGTCCCGGAGTCGTTCGCGGAAACGCTCGCCGGCCGCGGCCGGGAGGGACCGTTCGTCGACGTCGATCGCGGGGACGTGACCCTCGAACTCGAGCGGGCACGCCCCGTCGCGGACGCGCTCGCGAATGCCGACCGCCCGCTGATCGTCGCCGGGCCGGCCGATCCGGCCGATCTCCGGGACTTCGAGCCCGATCGAGCGGTCGAACTCGCCGAGCGGATCGGCGCGCCGCTGCTCGCGGATCCGCTCTCCGGGCTCCGGTTCGGCCCGCACGTCGAGGACGGCCCGGTCTACGGCGGCTACGACGCCTACGCCGACGCGGTCGTCGATCCCGACGTCGTCCTCCGGTTCGGCGCGTCGCCGACCTCGAAACCCCTGCGCCACGCGCTGCGGGACGCCGACGCGCGCCAGTTCTTGATCGACCCCGCGGGCGCGTGGCGCGAGGCGACGTTCACTGCAACCGATCTGCTCGCCGCACGGCCGGAGTCGGTCGTCGAAGCCGTCCTCGAGGTCCTCGACGGACTCGAGACCGACGAGAACGGAACGAACGACGCGTGGCGATCCCGCTTCGATGCCGCGGAGCGCCGTCACTGGAAGCTCCGGGATGACGCCCGGACCCGCGATGCTCTCGCGGAGACGCCCTTCGAGGGGGCCGTCCTCGCGTCCGTCCTCGAGCGTGCGCCCGATCCCGCGACGATCTTCGTCTCGAATAGCATGCCCGTCAGGGACGCCGACCGGTTCGGCAAACCCCGGGACGCCGACCTGACGGTCCTCTCGAACCGCGGCGCGAGCGGCATCGACGGCATCGCGAGCACGGCCCTCGGCGCCGGGAGCGCCGCCGACGAACCGCTCGTGGTCGTCACCGGCGACCTCGCCTTCTACCACGACTCGAACGGGTTGCTCGCGGTCGACCGCTGTGACGTTGACGCGACGATCGTCCTGCTGGACAACGACGGCGGCGGCATCTTCCACAAACTCCCGATCGAGGAGTTCGATCCGCCGTTTACCGACCAGTTCAAGACGCCCCACGGCCTCGAGTTCGACGCGCTCGCGGACCTCTACGGCCTCGAGTTCGAGTCGGTGTCGCCCGGCGGGTTCGCGGACGCCTACGAGCGGTCGCTCGAGCGGACGGGGACACAGGTGCTTTCGGTTTCGTTCGACGCGGAGACGAGCCATCGTCGGCGGGAGGAACTCGCGCGGCGGGTCTCGAACGCGGTCGAACGGGACGAGTAGACGGCTTCTCTCGACGGCCTTCAGGGCCGCAACGCCCACCAGACGACGATCGCGTACCCGAACGGGATCCAGGCGAACGCGATCGTCGCCGCGCCGCGAAGCGAGAACGGCGACAGTATCGCGGTCCGGACCACCACGGTCGGAATCACCAGGCTCCAGAACCCGAACATCGCGGTCGCGACCCTGGGGAACGTAAGCGCGTAGGCCACGAACGCGAGCGTACACGCCGCGACGACGGCGTTGGTCCAGGTCGCGAACACGGGGGTGACGCTCGAGTAGACGAACAGCGGGTACAGCGCCCAGAGACAGGCGAGCGTCACCGCCGCGGATCGCGTGAGCGGCCGTCCCTGCCACTCGAGGTCGACGTCGTCGTCCCAGTCGTGGACCGCGTAGCCGTCGTCCGCGGCGGATTCGGTCCCGGCTTCGCCGGTCCCAGCGTCCGTTTCCGCGGCCGACGCTCCCTCGGGGGTCGAAAACCCCTTCCCCGGGTTCGCCCGCTCGGACGTCCCGGTCCCAGCCGTTTCCCGGTTGACTTCCTCGTAGACCTCCTGCCACCGACTCCGGTTGCCGGTACGTCGACGGCCTCCTCGGCGGCCGGATCTGCCGCTCGAGGTCCCCGTCTGGCTGGCGGTCGATCCGCGTCGACCCGTCCCGCGGGTGCGGGTATTCGTCCCGCGCGCGCCGTCGGCGGTCCCGCGGCCTGGGTCGGCCGACGGATCCTCGTCTCCAGTCGACCCGTCGCGCTCGCCGCTATCGGCCGTCGCCGGTCCGTCGGCTAACTCGACGTACGCCTCGTGGCCGAGGCGATCGTAGCGAGCGCGTTCGGCCTCGTCCCCGAGCACCGACTCCGCTTCGGCGACCCGCTGGAACTCCTCGGCGGCGTCCGGGTCGTCGCTCTGGTCCGGATGGGTCTCGAGGACTCGCTCCCGGTAGGCGGCCTCGATCTCCGCCGGGGTGGCGTCGGGGTCGACCTCGAGAACGTCGTAGTACGTCTCGGCCACGCGATCCGGTTTCGTCGCCGCGATAAAAACGCTACTGTCGCCGCGGGTTACCGCGCTCGTCCGCCATCACCCGAATGAACTGTATAGGGATATACGAAATGGAGATCGATGACTGCTGAGATCCGGACGAAGGCGTTCGCGGTCGAGTTCCTCGAGGGGGATCGTCGGTGGAACCGGTAGTCGGAAACGGAGACAGCCCTCGCGCTGTGTCGCCACAACCCGCGCCGGATTCCGGTTGTGATAGAGCGCTCCCGGATCAGCCGTCGAGCGACGAAAACGTCCACCAAACCGGAGTAAATCGGGAAATCGGGGGAAAAGGTCGGTGGAAACAGCCTCAATACGGGGAAAATATCGTTGAGCCGGAGTCAACGACTTCGGTATATATTGAGGTGAGTGACCGAGGAGAGATCGCAATGACCCGAATCCGAACGATCTTCCTGACGATCGCGCTGGTGACCGCGCTGGCGGCGCTCCCGCTCGGTGCGGCTGCCGCGTTCGATGGTACCGACACGCAAACCGAGACGGCGAACGAATCGGTCGAGCCCGGCGAACGGATGGCCGGCGTCGTTGGCGTCCAAACCGCCGAAATAGACGGCGAACTGGACGAGCGCACGTACGGCGTGAAAATCGCGACCGCTCGGACGGACCAGGCGAAAGCCGACGTCGTGGACGAGCGATTCGACGAGATCCGAGACCGCCTCGAGGACCACGAGGCGGAACTCGAGGAGTTGGAACGGGCGCGCGAAGGGGGTGAGATCAGCGAAGGCGAGTACAGGGCCGAGGTGGCGACGATCGAGGCCGAGAAGGCAAACACCGAGCGAGCGGCCGAGCAGGTCGGGGAGACCGCTGACGGACTCCCCGAGGACGTCCTGGCCGAGCAGGGCATCGACGTGGACGCGATTCACGAACTGCGTGACCGGGCGAGCGAACTCGGCGGGCCGGAGACGGCGGAACTCGCGAAATCGATCGCGGGCGAGGACGTCGGGACGTCGGTCGTCGACGATCGAACGCCCGACCGACCGGATGCTGAGGAGGATAGCGAACCGGAGGGTGACGGCTCCGACTCGGACGACGGGACCGATGAGGAACGAGACGCCGAGGACGACGAGACTGAGACCGAGGACGAACGGGACGCCGAGGCCGACGGTGACGAGCACGGTCGCTAACCATGCCGCGGTCAATCGCAGTCGTCGCGGTCGCCTCGTTGCTACTCGCGAGCGTCCTCGTGACTCCCGTAGCGGCGACGACCGGGATCGAGGATCCCGACGAATCGACCGTACACGTCGCCGTGGAGACCACCGGCGACGCGACGGTATCCCTGGTCACCGTGTACGAGTTGAGCGACGAAACGGAGCGTGCGGCGTTCGAATCGCTAGAGAACGACGAAAGCGCCCAGCACGAACTGCGCGATCGGTTCGCTGAGCGGATGGCGTCGGTTGCCGACGGGGTCGGTGAGGACGGTGCGACGACGATCACCGACGAGTCGATCGACGTCCGGACCGAAGGCGAGCGCGGTATCGTGACGGTCTCGGTCACGTGGACCGACTTCGCCGAGACCGACGGCGATACGCTCGTCGTGGCCGAACCGTTCGCGAGCGGGTTCGAAGCCGACCAGCCGCTGGTCGTCGCCGGTCCGGACGGGTCGACGATCGAACGCGTCTCCCACGAACCCGACGAGGAATCGGAGCACCGAGCCTCGTGGGACGCCGGAACGGATCTGAGCGGCTTCGAGATGGCCTTCTCGCTCGAGGGAGTCGACACGGAAGCCGACGGTGAAACCGAGACCGGTGCCGGAGCCGGTGACAAACTGCCCGGGTTCGGCGTCGGCGTCGCGCTGGTCGCGATAGTCGCCGGGGTCGGACTGGCGAGACGCGCGGCGGGTCGACGGTCGCGAGCCGAGTAGCGGCGTCCGTTTTTCGAGTCCTCGTCGCCGAGTACCCGTTAGGTGTCGCGGTAGCTGTCCTGGGGACGGAACGCCGCTACAGCAGCCCGTCTGATCCATCGCGAACCGACACGCGAACCTATTTCACGTCGCCGTCGCCAAACTCGAGGCAAGACAGATGGTATCGGAACTCTTCGACCCCGATCGCTGGGAGCCGATCGAGGACCTGAACGCCGATTTCCGGGATATCACGTACCACCGCGCCGTCGACTCCGGAACGGTCCGGATCGCGTTCGACCGCCCCGAGGTGCGCAACGCCTTCCGCCCCGGGACGGTCGACGAACTCTACGACGCCCTGGAACACGCCAAACGACAGACCGACGTGGGCTGCGTGTTGCTGACCGGGAACGGTCCCTCGCCGAAGGACGGTGGCTGGGCGTTCTGTTCCGGCGGGGATCAGACGATCCGCGGCGAGGACGGCTACCAGTACGAGGGTGACGAAGAACGAGCGTCCGAACAGGGCCGCCTGCACATCCTCGAGGTCCAGCGGCTCATCCGCCATATCCCGAAGGTCGTCGTCTGTGTCGTCCCGGGCTGGGCTGTCGGCGGCGGCCACTCGCTGCACGTCGTCTGCGATCTCACGCTCGCCAGCGAGGACCACGCGAAGTTCCTCCAGACCGATCCCGACGTGGCGAGTTACGACGCCGGCTTCGGTTCGGCGTACCTCGCCAAACAGATCGGCCAGAAGAAGGCCCGTGAGGTCTTCTTCCTCGGGAAGACCTACGATGCCGCCGAAGCCGAGGAGATGGGCATGGTCAACGAGGTCGTCCCGCACGAAGAACTCGAGGAGACCGCCCTCGAGTGGGGCGAGCGGATCAACGCCAAGAGCCCGACGGCGATGCGGATGCTCAAGTACGCGTTCAACATGACCGACGACGGCATGGTCGGCCAGCAGGTCTTCGCCGGCGAGGCGACCCGACTCGGCTACATGACCGACGAGGCGAAGGAGGGGCGGGACGCGTTCGTGGAGGGCCGCGAACCGGAGTTCGACGACTATCCGTGGCACTACTGACGGACTACTGACGGGCGTCGTCCGGTAGCTGTTGGGAGCAAACCATTTCCACCCGACTCTCGAAGTGCGTGCCGTGACGCTCCCCGACACCGATCGCTCCGGGCTCTCCCGGCGCGAGCATCTCCGTGCGCTGGTCGCCGTCGGCGGTGTGAGTGCGCTCGGCGCGTGTCTCGATCTCGGGGCCGACGGCGACGGAGCAGGGGGTTCGAACGCCGTGTCCGTGCCGTCCGGCACAGACCCGGCCGCGCTGCCGGAGCGACAGCACGCCTGGAACGAAGCCCTCCCGACCGACGAGGGCGGGAACGTTCGCCCGCCGGAACACCACGTGCTGGTCGCGCTCTCGCTCGCCGACGGGGTCGACGTCCCGCCGAGTGACGACGCACGGGAGACCCTCGAGACGGCGCTGCGAACGCTCGAGCGCGCGTACGAACGCAGCAACGAGGGACTGCTGTTTACGCTGGGGTACACTCCGGAGTACTTCGATCGGTTCGACGAGCCGTTGCCCGATGACTCCCTCCCCGACCCCGAACCGCTGTTTCCCGGCGGCGACCCCGCGGTCGACGCACACGATGCCGTCCTCCACCTGGCGAGCGACGAGGCGGCGGTCGTCCTCGAGGCCGAGGAGGCGCTGTTCGGCGACCGTGAGACGGTCAACGGTATCGCCCTCGAGGCGGACCCGACGGCCGTTGTCGACCCGCTCCCGGAGCGGCGTCGGACCGGGTTCGTCGGTGAGGGTCTCCCGGCCGAACACACTGACGTCCCGGGCGTTCCGAACTCGATCCCGGTGGAAGCGCCGTTCTTCATGGGCTTTCGCTCGGGATTCCGGCGCAGCCAGGCGACCGAGGACCGAGTGACGATCGAGTCGGGGCCGTTCGCGGGTGGGACGACCCAGCAGATCACGACGATGGCCCTCCAGCTCGAGGCCTGGTTCGAACAGGACAACCACTTCCAGCGCGTCTCGAAGCTGTTCAGTCGGGAACACGCGGAGAGGGACCTGGTCGGCGAGTACGGCGAGGCCCTCGAGGCCTCGAACGGCCTGACCGAGGAGCGGATCGATTCGACCGCCGCGGACGCCCGCGAACACGGCGTGGTCGGCCACGCCCAGAAGGCAGCGCGAGCGCGGGAGGACGGCGACCCTCCGCTGCTGCGGCGCGATTTCAATACCGTCGACGGCGACCGGCCGGGGATTCATTTCCTCTCCCTGCAGCGGACCATCGCCGACTTCGCCCGCGTCCGGGAGGCGATGGTCGGCGAGGACCTGGGGGTTCCGACGGCGAACAACGGGATCCGTCACTACGTCTTCGTCGACCGGCGCGGGAACTATCTGCTGCCGCCGCGGTCGCTGCGGGCGCTGCCAGTGCCGGACCCGGGACGGAGCTGAGACTGACTATGCGAGATCGGACCACCTTCGACAGGATCGACCGACGAACGTTCGTGACCGGCGTCGCAGCCGGGACCCTCACCGTTGGGGGGTGTACGAACGAGGGATCGGACGACGACGACGACGCGAGCGAGGGCGGCGATGGAGACGAGGTCGAAGACGCGGACCTCGAGGTCGGCCCCGCCTTCCGGGAGGTCGAGGAGCCGCCGGACGCGGTCTACCTGCCGACCCACCGGGAGGCGATGCGGACCGTCGACCCCCTCGAGGCCGGTGACTACACCATCGTCCCGATGCTCTCCTATCCGCACCCGTTCTGGCTGGTGACGGGCGGGACCGGCGAGGACGACGTGTCCCGCGAGGTGCCCGACGACGGCCGCGGCGTCCACCTGATGTTCGTCCTTCGGGACGCGAAGACCGACATCGTGCTCCCAGTCGGAGACGGGGCCAGGATCGAAATCTCCGCGGACGGCGAACCGGTCGGCGGCCCGCGTTCCCCGTGGCCGATGATCTCCCAGGAGATGGGGTTTCACTTCGGCGACAACGTCTCGCTGCCGGGGGATGGGACCTACCGCGTCGAGATCACGCTGCCGCCGCTCTCGACCCGGACGACCGGCGACCTCGAGGGGCGATTCGAGGAGCGTGCGACCGCGGAGTTCGAGTTTACCTACGACGACGCGTTTCGCGAGGGGGTTGTCGGCGGCGTCGACTATCTCGACGAGGAGGAGTGGGGGCGGCGGGACGCGCTCGAGTTGATGGACGCTGCGACGGGAGGAACCGGGGACGGACCATCGGCCGACGAGTACCCGGGGACGGCACTCGTCGCAGCCGAGGACGACGACGGCGTGGAACTCCCTCGGAGCGGCGACACAGCCGTTCTCGCGACCCTCGTCGAGTCCGGCAACCGGTTCGCCGCCGACCCCTATCTGCTCGTCTCGCTGCGGACGCCGTACAACGGCGTTCCGTTGCCCCACGCGTTTCTCTCCGCGACCGTCGAACGCGACGGCGAGCCCATCGCGTCGGAAGTTCCCCTCGAGGGGGCCGTCGACGGCGAGGTCGGCCACCACTACGGCGCGTCGCTCGCCGACGTCCGACCGGGTGACGCCGTGACGATCACGTTCGAGTCGCCGCCGCAGGTCGCCCGCCACCAGGGGTACGAGACCGCGTTCCTCGAGATGCCGCCGGTCGAACTCGAGGTGTCCGACCGGTGAGCGGAGCGTTCGGTCGCGCTGGAGTCGCGCTCGCCCTGGCGCTCGCCTGCGCTCTCGCTATCGTCACGGGCACGTTCGCGATCCCGGCCGCGGCGGGCGACAACGTCGCGATCTTCGCCCTCGAGCCGGCCGAGATCGACGCGGAGTCGGGCGGGACGGTCGAGCTATCGCTGGTCGTCGGCACTCACGGCGACTACGCGGGTAACGGGATCGACGAACTGTCGGCAACCCTGGCCTACGACCCGGCGGTCTTCTCGGTCGCGGAGATCACACACGAGGGGATGCTCGCCCAGGGCGACCCGGACGCGTCGGTCGACGGCTCGGCGACCGTCGATGACGGAGACGGCACGGTGACGATCGAGCAGGAACGCGACCCGTCAGGAGACGGTGCGGCGACGACTGCCCCGGCGGCGACCGTTCGGTTCGACGTCGCGCCGGACGCGCGGACGGCGAACGAGACGATCGAGGTGGCAGAGACGTCGGCGATCCTCGTTACCGACTATCCGCAGGGGACGACGGTCCGGGATGCCACTGTCGCGGTCGAAGCCGCCGAGAACCCGGGCGAGGCCGAAGGTGGAGTCACCGACGCCATCCCCACTCCCGGGTTCGGAGCCGGTGCGGTGCTCGCGGCCGTCGCCCTCACCGCGACCCTGGCAGCGATCGGCCGGTCGGTGTGGCGGCGCTGACGAACTCGTCCCACCCGGTTCGTCGGTCGCAATGCCAACGTTGACACTCTCGCGAGTCGGACACTCGAGGTATAGGCATGACCGAGGTCGAGACGTCACGAACGAAGGCGTGGCTGATGGCGGCACGCCCTCAGACCTTGCCCGCTGCCGCGGGTCCCGTCATCGTCGGGACAGGACTTGCGGTCCACGAGGGCGTTTTCGCGCCGCTGCCGGCCCTGATGGCCTTCGTCGGTGCGGCGCTGATCCAGATCGGGACCAACTTCGCGAACGACTACTACGACGCGATCAAGGGGGCGGACACGGAGGACCGGGACGGGTTCACTCGAGTCACGCAATCGGGACTCATCCCGCCCGAACGGGTCAAACTCGCCACGATCGTCACTTTCGGCCTGGCGATCCTCTCGGGCACGTATCTCGTCTACGTCGGCGGCCTCCCGATCCTCGTCATCGGACTCGTCAGCGTCCTGTGTGGCTGGGCGTACACCGGCGGCCCGTACCCGCTCGGCTACCACGGCCTGGGCGATCTCTTCGTTTTCGTCTTCTTCGGGATCGTTGCCGTGATGGGGACCTTCTACGTGCAGGCGGCCGCAGTCGCCCCGGTCGGGCCGCTGATGACGTCGGTGCCGGACGGAACCGTCACGCTCGAGGCGTTCGTCGCCAGCCTCCCCGTGGCGGGGATCTCGACGGCGATCCTGGTCGTGAACAACATCCGCGACAGGGAGACCGACGCCGAAACCGGGAAACGAACGCTCGCGGTGCGGTTCGGCTACCGGGTGAGCCGCGTCGAGTACGTCGCGCTGATCGCGCTCGCGTACCTCGCACCGCTGTGGTTCTGGCCCATCTCGAGGGCGAGCGGGTTCGGGCCGGTCGTCCTGTTGCCCCTCCTGACCCTGCCCTACGCCGCAGCCGTCGCCCGGACGGTCTGTACGCGAACCGACGGCGATGCGCTGAACCCCGCACTGGAGGGGACCGGCAAACTGCTCGCGATTCACTCGCTTCTGTTCGCGGCGGGACTGGTGATCTGAGATGACTACTGAGACGAACGGCGGCACGGGACTGGACGATCTCGACCTCCAACTCGAGGTCCGATCGTTCTCACTGCCGCTCGCGGAGCCGCTCGAGACCGCGGGCGGTGCGATCGAGTCCCGCGACGGGTTTCTGGTCCGTATCGCGGAGCGATCGGATGGGAGCGCGATCACGACGTCGACCGTCGGCTACGGCGAAGCGACCCCCCTCGCCGGCTGGACCGAGTCCGACGACGACTGCGAAGCGGCCCTCGAGCGTGCCCGGACGGCGATCCGCAACGACGGTCCGGGCGCGGCGCTGGCCGCGGTCGAAGAACAGGTCGCGGCGCGCCACGCCGTCTCGCTTGCCCTCGCGGACTTCGAGGCGTCCCGTACGGCGACGCCGCTGTATCGCCACCTCGGCCAGGAGTCGATGATCGGCCGGGTCCGGGCCAACGCGACCGTCGGTGACGCCGCCGCACCGGAAACCGCTGTGGCGGCCCGCGAAGCGGTCGACGGTGGCTTCGACTGCTGTAAACTGAAAGTCGGTATGCGCTCCCTCGAGGACGACCTCGAGCGCGTCCGCCGCGTCCGGGACACCGTCGGGTCCGACGTCGAACTCCGGGTCGACGCCAACGAGGCCTGGACCTACGAGGAGGCCGAACGCGCCCTGGAGACGCTCGACGACCTCGGCGTTTCCGTCCTCGAACAGCCGCTTCCCGCCGGCGCGTTAGGGGGTCACGCCGCGCTCCGCGAAGAGGCGGGCGACGTCGGGATCGCGCTCGACGAGGGCCTGCTCGAGCACGGCGTCGATCGCATCTGTGAGGCCGGCGCGGCCGACGTCGTGGTTTTGAAACCGATGGCCCTGGGCGGGGTCGACGTCGCCCGCGAGGTCGCGGCCTGGGTGAGCGAGTTCGGGCTGACGCCGCTCGTGACGACGACGATCGACGGGGTGGTCGCCCGGACCGCGGCCGTCCACCTCGCGGCGGCGATTCCGGACGTGCCGGCCTGCGGACTCGCGACTGCGGACCTGCTGGCCGAGGACCTCGGGCGGGATCCGGTCGTCTTCGAGAACGGGGCCGCGCTCGTCCCGCAGGCGAAGGGCATCGGCGTCGACGGGGTGTGGCCGGAATGATCCCGCTCTCGAGGCCGGGCGAGGTTCCGGAACGAGACCCGCTCTCGGCACGCGCAGCGGCGACGCCGGACGCCACAGCACTGATCGACGTCGAGACCGACCGGGAGTGGACCTATGCGGCGTTCGATCGGCGGGTCGACCGGGTTGCTCGAGTCCTCGGCGAGTTGGGAGACGGCGAACCCCCGCCTGATCGACTCGGCGTCCTCATGGATACCCGGCCCGCCTTCGCCGTCGTCTTCTTCGCCGCGGTGCGGACGGGGACGACCGTCGTCCCGCTGAACGTCCGCGAGACGGTGCCGGAACTCGCCGACAAGGTCGAGCGGACGTCCCTCGAGGCGATCGTCTGCGAGCGCGGGACCGAGTCGACGGCGGTCGAACTCGCCGACCGCGCTGGAGGGTGTTCGGTCGCGTCAGCCGACGACCCCGAGCGGGTGGACGACGGCGTTCGATCCCTCGATGTACTCGAGGACGGAGACGCGACCGATGCTGCCCCCGAACCAGACACGCGCGGCAGGATCGACCCCGAGACCACCCAGTTGATCATGTTCACGTCGGGGACCTCCGGCGACCCGAAGGGCGTCGAACTGACCCTCGCGAACCTCGTCGCCAGCGCGACGGCCTCGGCCTTCCGACTGGGCGTCGACCCCGCGGACCGCTGGCTCTGCTGTCTCCCGATGTACCACATGGGCGGGCTCGCGCCCGTGATTCGCTCGACGCTGTACGGGACGACCGTCGTGATCCAGCGCGAGTTCACCGCCCGCGAGACCGCCCACGTGCTCGAGGAGTACGACGTGACCGGCGTCTCGCTCGTCCCGACGATGTGCAAGCGTCTGCTCGAGTGCGACAGGGGCAGCGACGGGGACGGCGAGGACGGGTGGCAGCCACCCGACACGCTGCGGTTCGTCCTCCTCGGCGGTGCGCCCGCCACCGACGACTTGCTCGAGCGCTGTCTCGATCGCGGGGTACCCGTCCATCCGACCTACGGGATGACCGAGACGGCCTCCCAGATCGCGACGGCGACCCCCGACGAGGTGCGCCGGTACGAGGGCACCGTCGGCCGGCCGCTGGTCGGCACCGAGGTGTCGGTCGTCGACGACGACGGGGACCCCGTGGAACCGGGCGAGCCGGGCGAACTCGTCGTCGCCGGCCCGACGGTGACGCCGGGCTACCTCGAGCCCGCGGTGACCGAGGCGGCGTTCGACGAGCGCGGACTGCACACGGGCGACGTGGGGTACCGCGACGAGGGCGGCCGCCTCCGGATCCTCAACCGGCGCAGCGACCGCATCGTCACGGGTGGCGAGAACGTCGACCCGGGCGAGGTCGTCGACGCGCTTCTCGAGCACCCGGCCGTCGACGAGGCGGCCGTCGTCGGTCTCCCGGACGAGGAGTGGGGCGAACGGGTGAGCGCGCTGCTCGTTCCGACCGGCGACGACCTCGAGTACGCCTCGGTCCTCACACACTGCGACGACCGCCTCGCGGGGTTCAAGCGACCGAAGACCCTCGCCGTCGCCGACGAGTTGCCGCGAACGGCTTCGGGGACGGTCGACCGCGACGCGGTTCGCAAACGCCTGCTCGAGGACGGCCTCGACGCGGCTCACCTCGAGGATCGGGCCGGTTCCGGGCGCTGAGCGGATCCGCATCGTCGCCGGTGTAAAGACGCTGGCCGTCCTACGTGAGACCGTGTGTACGCTTACGCTCGCGTGGCAGGTGTTCGAGGACGCACCCGTCGCCGTCGCGGCGAACCGCGACGAGGCCCTCGAGCGCGACTCGCTGCCGCCGGACGTCTACCGCGAGGACCCGCTCGTTATCGCACCGCAGGACGCCGAGGCCGGCGGCACCTGGATCGGCTACAACGAACACGGCGTCTTCGCCGGGATCACGAACCGGTGGCTCGGGGCCGATCTCGCGGGAGAGCGCTCGCGCGGACTGCTCGTCGCCGACGTCCTCGCCGCGACGTCCGCGCGGGAGGCTGCCGAGGTCGTCGAGTCGGCGACGAACGAAGCCGAGTACGACGGGTTCAACCTGGTCGTGGCGGACGCCGACAACGCCTACTGTTACGCCTGGGACGGCGAGCTAACCCGGACGACCTTCGAGCCCGGGGTCCACGTCGTGGTCAACGTCGCGATAGACGATGACGCGGAGATCCCGCCGATCAGGACCGAGGCCGCGCGAGCACAGGCGGAAAACGCCCGGACGGTGCGTCGCGAACTCGCGGTCGAGACCGACGCCGATGCCTCGGGCGAGCCGATCGAGACGGCCGACGGCTGGCTCGAGCGCGCCGGTGACGTCCTCGGCGACCACGAGTACGGCGTCTGTATCCACGAGGACGGGTTCGGCACGCGGTCGTCGTCACTGATCGCGCTCGGCTCGGCCGGCGACGGCGACGCTCCATCGGCTCGCTACTCGTTCGCGGACGGGCCGCCCTGTCGGACCGAGTACGAACCCGCGGCGCGTTCGCTCGGAATTAGCCGCGAAGTCGACGGCGAAGGGCACATTTAAGCGGCTCCCCGCATCTCATATGGACATGGACGAACTCCTGCCTGTCGCGTCGAGCACGGAGGGGTGGTCACCGTGAGCGTCTCAGCGGCGGAAGAAGAGCTGACCGAGGACGAGCGCGCCGGGCTCGAGCTCGTTCGCGAGACCGGCGGGATCCACCAGAGCGACTTCTGGAAGGAACTGGACGTCTCCTCGCGCAAGGGGAGCCGCATCGTCGAATCGCTCGTCGAGAAGGACTTGGTCGACCGCGAGGAGACGGTTTACGATGGACACAACACCTACTACATCAGCCCGACGGCTCGCGACCTGGACTTCCGGCTGCTGATGGCCGGGGACATGCTCTCGCCGTTTATCGGCGAGGAGGAGATCGATCCACAGAGCGACGCCTTCTCGCAGTGGATCATGAACCTCGCCTACGAGGAGTAGTCGGGGACCGCTGCTTTTCGCCGGCAATCGTTCGGTTCCTCGAGTGAGGAGACCGGTCAGTCGTCGTCCTCCGCGCCCCGCACTTGAGCGACGTGTGTGAACGTGACAAGACCGATGCCGCCGACGAGGTTGCCCGCGGTCGAGACGACGACCGTCTCCCCGAGCGCGCCGTAGCCGATCGCCGCGTCGAAGAGGAACCCGAAGAAGACGTGAATCGCGGTGACGACCACGTGGTCGAAGGGGCCAAGCGCTAGCAGGAACCCGACGATGTACGCCATCGTGATGCGGCTCCGGACGCTGTTGACGGCCTCGAGGAGGTACGACAGGAGACTCACCAGCGCACCGCCGACGATGGCGCTCGCGAACATCCCCCGTGTCGGCCGGTGAACGATCTCCTCGGCGGTCCGCGCCAGCGCGTGTGCCGACCCCGACGGGAGGACGCCCTCGACGGCGAAGACGAGCGCGAAGAGGAACCCCCCGACGAGATTGACGACGAGGGTGAGGGCCCACAGCCGGAGGAGCGGCCCGAGCAGCCACGAGCCGTCCTGAGCGACCGCCTTCGCGGCTGGATCGAAGAAGTTCTCGTTGAACAGCTCCGTTCGGCCGACGACCAGGAAGACGACGCCGGTCGCGAACGTGAGTGCGCCCGCGATATGCGCTACCTCGCCGAACTGGGGTTCGACCAGTGCGTCGACGACGCCGAGCGTGGCGATGCCGAAGACGATCGTGAACCCGGCGATGAAGCTGGTCGCCGTCAGCTCGAGAAACGACTGGTCGAGCCGCCGTTCACCTTCCTCGACTGCCCGGTCGAATATTTCGTCGGGGTCTGGGGCGATGGGCACACAGATATTGCGCTTTTGTGACACATAACGGGACGACATGAATACGCCATGGCCGTCGAGGGCTCGGCGGTGGGCGACAGGACGCTATCGAGCGATCGCTGCTCGTCGCGCCAAGCATAGGTGTGTGATTTCTGACTGATGGGTTCTGTGATAATAACAGAAATAGCCCTCGATCAGGTCGTACGCTCGCGAGAACCCATCGAACTCGACTGCCTGATCCCCCGGGATTTTTGCGCGCCCACTCGGGCGAACCGTTCGGGACGCCTGTGGTTGCTACACGCGTGTAAAAATTAGGGGAGCGCGCTCGCGGCCCGGATCAACTCTCGTTCGCCGAACGCGGGGCCGATAAGTTGCAGGCCGACCGGCAGTCCGTCGGTTTCGCCCGCCGGTACCGAGATCGCGGGCAGGTCCGCGAGGTTCACCGGGACGGTGTTCGCGTCCGCGAGGTACATCTGGAGGGGATCGTCGAGGCTCTCGCCGAGTTCGAACGGGGGGACGGGCATCGTCGGCGACGCCAGGACGTCGGCCTCGGAGAGGGCCTCGTCGAAGTCCTGCTTGACCCAGGCGCGGGCGTCCTGTGCCTTCTTGTAGTACTTGTCGTGGTAGCCCGCCGAGAGGGCGTAGGTTCCGAGGAGGATGCGGCGCTTGACCTCGTCGCCGAAGCCCTCCTCGCGTGCTTTCGAGAACGCCTCGTTCCAGTTGCCGTCGTAGCCGCCCGAGTGGCCGTACCGGACGCCGTCGAACCGCGCGAGGTTCGAGGATGCCTCGGACATCGCGATCACGTAGTAGGCCTCGACGGCGTGTTCGACGGAGGGCAGCGAGACCTCGTGGTACTCCGCGCCCCGATCCTCGAGGTCCGCGATGGCGTCCCAGAAGGTCTCGACGACGCCCTCGTCGGCACCCTCGAGCAGTTCGGTGGGGACGCCGATCGAGAGGCCGTCGACGTCGCCGGTGGCGGCGTCGGCGTAGTCGGTTTCGTCTCCCGCATCGCGGGTGGTCGCGTCGCGTTCGTCGCTGCCGGCGATCACGTCCAGGAGTTCGGCCGCGTCCTCGACGGTGTTTGCGAAGGGGCCGATCTGCTCTAAGCTGTTGCCGTAGGCGACGAGGCCGTACCGCGAGACCAGGCCGTACGTGGGCTTGATGCCGACGACGCCGCAGAAGGCTGCAGGACAGCGGATCGAGCCGCCGGTGTCGGACCCGAGCGCGACGTCCGCCTCGCCGGCCGCGACGGCCGCCGCCGAACCGCCCGAGGAGCCGCCCGGCACGTGACCCGGCGCGGCGGGGTTGTCGGTCGGCCCGAACGCGGAGGTTTCGGTCGTCGTCCCCATGCCGAACTCGTCCATGTTCGTCTTGCCGACGACCGTCGCACCCGCCTCTTTCAGGCTGGAGACGACCGTCGCGTCGTACGGCGGAACGTAGTCGGCGAGCATCTCGGAGCCGCAGGTCGTCCGGACGCCCTCGGTGGAGATGTTGTCCTTGACGGCGACGGTCGTGTCGGCGAGGGGGCCGTCCTCGTCGCCTTCGATCGATTCCTCGGTGATGAAGATGTTTGCGTCCGACATAGATCAGGAGACGTTCGGGCCCTTGAAGTAGCCGTCCTCGGTTTCCGGGGCGTTTCGGAGCGCCTCCTCGCTGTCCAGGGAGTCGCGCTCTTCGTCCGGTCGCATCACGTTGACGAGGTCGGCCTCCCGATCGACCTCCGGAACCTCGTCCAGCGTCTCGAAGTACTCGAGGATGTCCGCGAACTGCCGGGTGAACTGGTCGACCTCGTCGTTCTCGAGGCCGACACGAGCGAGTTCCGCGACGTGGCGGACCTCCTCGGGGCTGACGGCGTCGTCGCTCATACCTGTTGAAACCGGCCTCCGGGGAGTAAGGGTTTCGATACGACGGAACGCCGCGGAGTCGACCGGTGCCGACCCGGGTCGTCACGGACGGGACGTAACCGCTCTCAGTTACGGCTCCCGCCACCGGAGCTTTTAAGTAACTGAGTTGCGTTACTAGTCAGCACTACGGAGCGTTTTCAGCGCCGTTTCGAAAACAATGACCGACTCCACCATCCGAACCCGCAGCGACCAGCGACGCCAGGCGGACCGTGCCGAGTCGCAGGAGACGTCCGAGGAGGACGAGCGTGAGCGCGAACAGTGTCCCGAATGTGGCGGTCGCCTCGTCTCGGACGCCGAGCACGCCGAAACTGTCTGTGAGGACTGCGGGCTCGTCGTCGACGAAGGCGAAATCGACCGCGGCCCCGAATGGCGGGCGTTCGACGCCGCCGAGAAGGACGAGAAGAGCCGTGTCGGTGCCCCGACGACGAACATGATGCACGACCAGGGCCTGTCGACGAACATCGGCTGGCAGGACAAAGACGCCTACGGCCGCTCGCTGTCCAGTCGCCAGCGCCAGAAGATGCAGCGGCTGCGCACCTGGAACGAGCGGTTCCGTACCCGCGACTCGAAGGAGCGCAACCTCAAGCAGGCGCTCGGCGAGATCGACCGCATGGCCTCGGCGCTCGGCCTGCCGGAGAACGTCCGCGAGACCGCATCGGTGATCTATCGCCGTGCACTCGAGGAGGATCTCCTCCCGGGTCGCTCGATCGAAGGCGTCGCGACTGCGTCGCTGTACGCCGCCGCCCGCCAGGCCGGCACCCCCCGTTCACTCGACGAGATCTCGGCGGTCAGCCGCGTCGAAAAGGACGAGATCGCTCGCACGTACCGCTACGTCGTCCGCGAACTCGGCCTCGAGGTCCAGCCGGCCGACCCCGAGAGCTACGTCCCGCGGTTCGCCAGCGACCTCGAACTGCCAGACGAGACCGAACGCCGCGCCCGGCGACTGCTCAAGACCGCCAAGGACGAGGGGATCCACAGCGGCAAGTCTCCCGTCGGTCTCGCCGCCGCCGCGGTCTACGCCGCCGCTCTACTGACCAACGAGAAGGTCACCCAGAACGACGTCAGCGAGGTCGCCAGCATCTCCGAGGTCACGATCCGCAACCGCTACCACGAACTCCTCGAGGCCGAGGAGGGTGCGCCGGCCTGACCCGTTCCCCGCGCCGCTTGGATCGGACCGCCCGCCAGAACGGCGGCAACCTCCTGTTGACTCGAGTTATTGCGATCGTAACCGGTCAGCCACGCAGTTAGTCGGTCTATACTGAACAGTAGGGATCACGTCGGGATCCGTATGGAATGCGCTAACTGTCGTTCGGAAGAGGTAGCGTACACCCTCACGACCTACCCCGAAGACGACGGCATGGAGCACGTGGATCTGCACTTCTGCTCCGCGGACTGTCTCAACGTCTGGGCGTGAGCGGCCGAACGCGCGACGCGTCGCGCCGCGAAACGACGGACGGCCGGAGGCCGTGAGTCGGGGAGCCAGTAGGCGTCCACGACGTAAGTTGGCCGACTGCCGCCGCCGTCGGGACGACAACGCCGACACCGGACTCGAGCACGGGAAGCGCGTTTCCCCGACGGACACCCACGACGTGTCCTCTGTCCGGCGCCTTCCCGTCGGCCGGCGCTTTCGGCCGTAGGATACCGGTTGCCGACTTCGACGTCTCCCGAGTGGAAACGTACGAGGTCGTCGTCTCCCACGTCGGTTCCGAACGCACCCGACTGGAGACGGGCCGTCAGCGACGTTGCGGTCATAGTCACACCAGCGGTCCGGTGGAACGTTCACCTGTCGACGATGGACGACATGGGTGGTGTGAGCTGTACCAGTTGCGGACCAAACGAACAAAACGAGGCTTCGATTCGTGGTGACGGGACGAAACGACACAGGGATCGACCCTCCCGGTCGCTCGCGTTCGGACCCGGTGTGAACTCGAGATTCCCTCCTACGGTCCGGCCTCGAGGACGGGGCGGGTCTTTTCGTTGAACAGCTCGATCGCCCGGGCGGCCTGCGATGGAAGCCCCGGCTGTGGGTCGGCCATCGCGGGTTCGGCGTCGGGGTCGGGGTCGGGCCACCCGACGACGACGCGGCCGATGTTACCCGCGATCTCGTGGGAGGTACAGACCTGCTGGGTGTCGACGTAGTCGTAGACACCTTCCTGGTCGAACGTCCGTTCGTAGGACGATCCCACGCCGGTCAGTCGGCGGCTTCCCCAGGTCTCGACGCCGTTGGGCGTTCGGTGAGGGCCGTGCCCGTCCTCGTGGTAGGCGGTGACGTCGTGGCGGCCCGTTTCGACGAGCCACTCGACGGTCCCGCCGGGAACGACGTGGACGATCTGTGGGTCGAACTCGGGGTGAGGCTGGGAGTTGATCGTAACCGTGACCCGTTCGGCGGGCGCTCCCAACTCCCCGGCGTCTTCCGGGGCCTGCTCGTCGTCGTCGAAGCGATCCGCTGCAGTCTCGAGACACCCCCCGAAGGCGGCTATTGCGAGCGCAGACGATCGAAGCACGTGGCGGCGGGACGTGAGCGTCATGGGTGTGGAAGTCGTAATTCGCCCGTCCCGGACGGGACTGGGGCTTACGGATCTTCGTCGTAGATTTCGGGGTTCTCTTCGCCCTCGACGTCGATGACGGCCAGGGCACCCTTGTGGACGACGCGGCTGAGCGCGTGGTCGACGATCTTGACCGGGCCGGGGACGGGGAACTCCATCTCGCCGACCGTGGTCGTGCCGGGTGCGACCGGCGCGGTCTCGATGTTGCGGTCGGGGTCCGAGATGAGGTCGCCGTCGCGGTAGTAGCGGCTCCAGACGTTGCCGATCGGGTGGAGCGCACTGGTCAGGTTGGGGCCGCCGTTGGCGAAGTACACCCGGGCGGTCTCACCCGTGTTGGCCTTCATCGGTCCGAGGCCGTCCGGGGTGAAGCCGTAGGCCTGGCCGTTGAATGTCACGTAGGTGGGATCCTCCGACTGCATCGCGTCGAAGTCGAAGCCGTGGTGTCCCGCCTCGCCGGCTTCACCGTCGGTGTAGATCTCGTGCTGGCCGAGGTAGAACTCGTGGTCGACCTCGGGCAGCCCTTCCTCGGGTTCGACGAGGATCGTACCGAACATGCCGGCGCTGATGTGGTGATCCATGTTCGGGACCGCACAGTGGTAGATGAACGCGCCGGCGTACTCGGCCGTGAAGCTGATTTCGGCCGCGTTGTCGCCCGGCGCGATGGTCGTCGCGTCGGCACCGCCGCCGGGGCCGTAGACCGCGTGGAAGTCCACGTTGTGGAGGTCCATGTTGATGTCCTCCGGGACCTCGAAGCGGAGGTTGACCCGGTCGCCACGGCGGACCCGGACCATCGGTCCCGGGATCTGCCCCCCGAAGGTCATGAAGTCGAAGGTGACCCCCGGCTCGATCTCGGCCGTCATCTGTTCGGTCTCGAGTGTGATGTCGTGTTCCCGGGGCTCGTCCCAGTCGACAGGGTCCGGAACGTCGGTCGGATCTCGAGCGATCCGATCGACGTCGACAGGCTCCGCTGCCGGCAGTCCCTCCTCACTTTCGGTTGTCGTGCTGCTCCCCGACACGTCGTCGTTGCCGAGACAGCCGGCTACCGCTACAGCGCCGGTTGCCCCGATCGCCTGCATGAACTGCCGTCGGTTGGCCTGAATCGTGGTCATTGTTCTTCTCCTCATTCGAATAAACACCCCTCATATGTAGAACAGTCTCGTTAATTCTACACGAGGGGGAATACTGGTGAACATGTTCGGCTAGCGGGAGCGATTCCGGCGGACCCAGCAGTCGGTCGTCGATCACCTCGCGCGGTCGATCGACGACGGGCGACGGCGACTACGTATCACCGGGATCCCGGACGGTCCTGGACGGTTCGGCGTGGATGTCGTCGGAACGTAGCCCCTTCCGCAGATCGAGGCGAAGGCAAAACGGACGCGATCGAGGCGACGTCAGACCGCAGCGACGTACAGTTGGCCGACGCCGGCGATCACCAGTACGACCCCTGCAACACGGATCACACGATCGACGTAGTTCGCGATACGTCCCGCTCCCAGCGTGTATCCGAAGGCCGTTGCGAGCGTGACCGCGATCATGAGCGTCCCGAACCCGGCGGCGTAGGTCCCGAGGACGAGCGCCGTCTCGAGCGGCGGCATGGTCAGCGAGCGAAACGCCAGTCCCAGAAACACCGGGAGGACACAGGCCGTCGCTGCGAGGGCGTACATCGCGCCGAAGAGTCCGAACCCGAGGACGGTCGATCGGCGCTCGGGCAGGAGGACGTGGACGGCACCGCTCCCGCCGTACAGCACCCACAGGCCGAGCACGATCAGGGCGAGGCCGACGCCGTACTCGAGCAGTGGCAACGCCCGTTCGACCGTCTCTCCGGCGAGGATCGCGGCGACCGACAGGATGCCGAGTACGCTCATCGCGCCGACGGCTGCCGCGATCCCGCGGGCGAGCGTGCCGGACAGCGGCGGGGTCGTCTCCTCGCCAGTCGCGGCGACGTAGTAGCCGACGTAGCCGGGCAACAGCGCGTAGGCACACGGCGAGAAGAACGTCGCTACGCCGATCCCGAGGGCGAACAGCATCGTTCCGAGGAGTTCGCCGGTCGCCACGTCACTCACCCCCTGCTCTGTCGATGGCCGATCGGATCTCTTCGGCGGACTTTCGACCCCGTCCGGACCAGGTCACGACGTTGTCCTCGTTCAGGACGTACGCGTACGGCACCCCGGAGCCATCGAGCGCTTCCGTCAGCTCGAGGTCGGAGTCGAGCGCGACCGGCCAGTCACCGTCGTGTTCGCGCCACCAGTCCGCGACGTCTTCGCGAGTGATGGTGTTCCCGATCGGTTCGCCGGTTACCGAAACGAACTGGATGTCCCCGTCGAGGTCGTCGTGAACCCGACCGAGGGGTTCCATCATGTCCTGACAGACGCCACACCAGGTGGCGAACAGTTCGACGAACGTCACCCGGCCGCGTTCCGGCACCGCCACCGTGCCGGCATCGCTCCCCGGCGCGTCGATCGTCTCCAGTTCGATCGGATCGACGACCGCGTCGCTCTCGAGCGGGTTCCGTTCGCTAACTGCGATCGCGCCGCCGCCGAGGGCGGCGAGTCCGGCGGCTCCCGCGAGGACCTCACGACGGCGCATGGATCACCACCCCTCGACGACGGCCCGGGCGGCGTCGACGATTTCGTTGCCGCCGGGTGAGCCGCCCGTCCAGGCCCGTTCGACGAGGCCGTCCTTGTTCACGAGCAGGATCAGCGACGTGTGAGTGATGTGTCGCTCGTGGTTCATTTCCTCGTCGTCCATCTCATCCGATTCGTCGTCGTGAGCCATGTCACCGGACTCTTCCCCGTGCTCGAACGCCACGCCGAACGTGTCCTCGACGACCTCTTTGGCGTCTCCGTGTGTCTCCGGACGCAGGAAGTACCAGTTCCCTGCCTCGAAGTCGACGCCGTAGTCCTCGCCGTAAGCCTCGAGCACCTCGGGCGTATCGTACTCGGGGTCGAAGGTGATCGGGAGGAACGCGATCTCGTCCTCGTATCCCTCTTCGTGGGCATCGGCCTGAACGCGCCGCAGGGCCGCGGTCAGACCGGGACAGACGGTCGTACAGCTGGTGTATACGAACGTCAGCATGACGTGCCGATCGCCCTCGAACTCCGTGGTCGTGACCGACCGGTCGTGCAGCGGAGCCGGGACGGTCGCTTCGGGGATCTCCTCCCCGTAGATCGGATGTGGGATATCCGACTCTTTGATTCGATCGTGGTTCTCCGGCGGATCCAGGACGACGCCGTCCGCCCCGTTGCCGGAACTGGTTAGTTGTGAACAGCCCGCGAGGGACGTGCCGAGTGCCGCTGCTCCCGTCGCGCGCAAGATCGTTCGCCTGTCGACGGATGTAGATGTGGATGTAGGGGTCATGTTCTCGAGTGTTAGTCGGTCTTCGACGGGCTAAAGCACCGCTCGGATTCCCACCCGCTTAGAAAGAAGCGAATATGTTCGGCCCCGTTCCGACTTTCGTGGCGAGCATCCGATCCGGACCGCGGCGACGTCACCGTCGTCGCACCTCCTCTACGGTCCGGCCTCGAGGACGGGGCGGGTCTCCTCGTTGAACAGCTCGATCGCCCGGGCGGCCTGCGATGGAAGCTCCGGCTGTGGGTCGGCCATCGCGGGTTCGTCGTCGGGATCGGGCCAGCCGACCACGACGCGGCCGATATTACCCGCGATCTCGTGGGAGGTACAGACCTGCTGGGTGTCGACGTAGTCGTAGACACCTTCCTGGTCGAACGTCCGTTCGTAGGACGATCCCACGCCGGTCAGTCGGCGGCTTCCCCAGGTCTCGACGCCGTTGGGCGTTCGGTGAGGGCCGTGCCCGTCCTCGTGGTAGGCGGTGACGTCGTGGCGGCCCGTTTCGACGAGCCACTCGACGGTCCCGCCGGGAACGACGTGGACGATCTGTGGCTCGAACTCGGGGTAGGGCTGAGAGTTCGCCGTGACCGTGATCCGATCGGTCGGCGACCCCAGTTCGCCGGTACCGTCGCCCTCCGCACCGCCGAGGCGATCCGCTGTGCTCTCGAGACAGCCGACGAGAGCGATGCCGACCGCGGATGCGGACGCCTGGAGGACGGTACGGCGGGTAACTGGTGTCATGGTTCTGGAGTGGGTATCGGTCGAATGCGGTGCTCTGCGTGGCGAGCGGGAGGTTCCGCTCTATTGGGGATCCTCCTCGTAGACCTCGGGGTTCTCCTCGCCCTGGACGTCGATGACGCCGAGTGCACCCTTGTGGACGACGCGGCTGAGCGCGTGGTCGACGATCTTGACCGGGCCGGGGACGGGGAACTCCATCTCGCCGGCCGCGGTCGTACCGGGTGCGACCGGCGCCGTCTCGATGTTGTTGTCGGGTTCGGACAGCAGGTCGCCGTCGCGGTAGAAGTCACTCCAGACGTTCCCGATCGGGTGCCAGGAGCTCAGGAGGTTCGGACCGCCGTTGGCGAAGTACACTCGGGCGGTGTCACCGACTTCGGCTTCCATCGGTCCGACGCCGTTCTCCGTGAAGGCGTAGGCCTGGCCGTTGAACACCACGTAGGTGGGATCTTCCCTCTTCATCGCGTCGAAGTCGAAGCCGTGGTGGCCCTCCTCGCCGGCCTCGCCTTCGGTGTAGATCTCGTGCTGACCGAGGTAGAACTCGTGGTCGACCTCGGGCAGCCCGTCTTCGGGCTCGACGAGGATCGAACCGAACATCCCGGAGCTGATGTGCTGGTCCATGTTCGGGACCGCACAGTGGTAGATGAACACGCCCGCGTAGTCAGCCGTAAAGCTGATCTCTGCGGGGTCGTCCCCCGGCGCGATCGTCGTCGCGTCGGCACCGCCGCCGGGGCCGTAGACCGCGTGGAAGTCCACGTTGTGCATCTCGATGTTCATGTCGTCCGGGACGTCGAACGTGAGGTTGACTCGATCGCCCCGTCGGACCCGGACCATCGGTCCCGGCACCTGCCCCTCGAAGGTCATGTAGTCGAACGTGACGCCGGGCTCGATCTCGGCTGTCAGCCGCTCGGTCTCGATCGTGATGTCGTGTTCGCGGGGCTCGTCCCAGTCGACCGGATCCGGGATGTCCGTCGGGTCACGGGCGATCCGATCGACGTCGACGCTCTCCGCGGCCGACAGTCCCGCCTGGTTTCCGCTGTCTTCGGACGTCGTTTCGGTCGTAGCCGATCCATCGTTCTCGAGACAGCCGGCGACCGCGAGTGCACCCGCTGCCCCGATCCCCTGAAGAAACCGTCGTCGGTTAGCGTCGAATTGGGTCATTGGTCTTCTCCTCATTTCCCGATTGGGGGGTGGTACATACATCGGTCTCGACGATTCTACGGACCAGGGAACGCAACCGAACCCGTTCGACGGAATCGAACGGTATTCCCAGAAACTGGGATTGAAATGCCGATCCGTCGTAGTAATCCCATGGTAACGCGGCCTCCAGAACCGTCGATATCGGCACTGCTGCCCTCGAGCGAGGCCGAATCAGTCGTTCGAACGGTCAACGGCGTTCGGCTGCACGCGGTGGTAGCCGGCGACCCGGACGACCCACTGGTGGTGCTGTTACACGGGTTCCCGGAGTTCTGGTACGGGTGGCGGGACCAGATCGAGCCGCTCGTCGAGGCCGGCTACCGCGTTCTGGTGCCGGACCAGCGAGGTTACAACCGCAGCGATAAACCATTACACGTACGCGCGTATCGCCGGTCGACACTCTCGCAGGACATCGTTGAACTGATCGAAAGCGAGGGGGAAGACGTCGCCCACGTCGTCGGACACGACTGGGGCGGGATGGTCGCCTGGGAACTCGGCCTTCGCCGTCCCGACGTCGTCGACCGACTCGTCGTCGCCAACGCGCCCCATCCGACGGCATACCTGCGACAGTGGCTGTCGAACCCGGAACAGATGCGGCGGAGCGGGTACGCTTACGTCTTCCAGTTGCCGTGGCTACCCGAACGGCTCTGTCGATACGACGAGTTCCGCGTCCTCGAGCGAGGCCTCAGGGAGAGCGCCGCACCGGGAACGTTCTCAGACGCCGACTTCGAGCGCTATCGCCGGGCGTGGCAACGCGACGGTGCGCTTACCGGAATGCTGAACTGGTACCGTGCCAGCGGCCGGTATCCGGCAGCGATGTCGCGCGGACACGTGGACGTCCCGACACTCGTTGCCTGGGGAGAAGCCGACCGGGCGCTCGTCCCGTCGCTCGCGATCGACAGTTACGAGTTCTGTCGGAACGGCCGCCTCGAGTTGTTCCCGGAAACGAGCCACTGGATCCAACACGAGGCGGCCGAGCGGTTCACCGACATGCTGGTCGACCACCTTTCAGGCTGAGCTAGGCGTCTGGATCCCAGATGACGGTCACCACCTCGTCCTCGAGTTCGACGGTCTCGTGAGCGTAGCCTCGATCCTCGAGTTTCGGGAAGAGGAACTGCGGGACGCGGTCGTTTCGCTGGACCAGCACGGTCCCGTCGTCGAGGTCCACGAGTGTCTCGAGAGTGTTCTTGAGCGGTTCCGGCGGACCCAGCGATCGGACGTCGATGACCTCGCGCGGGCTGTCGCCGGGCGCGTCGGTACGGTCGACGGCGGAAGCGTACGACTGCATACGCGTACTGACGCGTCCGACTGGCGTAGCTCCCGTGCCGTACATGTTAGGCTTCGGATTCGCAGTTCGAACGGAACGAGAAGCGACTGTAAGGGCGGACGAAGCGGTCGTTAGGCCTCTTGCTTGGGGAACTTGGCGACGAACTCGTCGGTGTCGACGCGTTCGACCTCGTAGCCGTCGGCGTCGAAGCTCTCGACTTCCGCCTGGAACTCGTAGAACAGCGGTTTGGGTTCGTGATCGTTGACGATCGTCAGCGTCTCACCAGGCTCGAGGTCCTGAAACTCTTCGTGGATTGTGGGGTGGCGGTTCACCGGCGGGATGTCCCTGACGTCGAGTCGCGTCATGCGAATGCTGGTGGGTCTCGGAGCGTCCTTTGCCTTTGGCCGAACCCGTTCGGGATATTCACGCGGGCTCGATGAGGACTCGCCAGAGGTCCTCATCTTGCCGGTCGCTCTCGTGCGTGTAGCCGCGCGAATCGAGTACTTCGTAGAGGGGTTCCGGCTCGAACGGAGCGAGCAACTCCAGGCGTTCGCCGTCCTCGAGGGAGCCGACAGCAGACATGATGTCATCGAACGGCGGGCCGTCGATCTCGCGCACGTCGATCGTCCTGTCGACTGATTTCGTGGGCATCGCCCCCGACTTCGGCCTGCTCGGGATTGGATATTTACTCGAACGTGTTCGTGCCGTCGGAGTTCCCACGCTGTAGGAATTACGCCGAACATATTCGTCGCCACGGGTATATGGCCACGTTTAGAAGGTATCCGTATGGCCCAAGCGACGCTCACTATCACGCTGCCCGAGCAGGTCTGGATCGAACAGATTTCGACCGAGTTTCCGGCGGCGACGTTCCGCGTCCTCGCAGCGGTCCCCGGCACCGACAGCGGGTTCGCACTCGTTCGGGTAACGGGACCGGAGGTCCCCGAGGTGGTCGACGCCATGAACGACCACTCCCAGATCACGGAGCTAACCCTCGCCCAGTGGAGCGAGAACGAGGCGACGATCCACTTCGAGACGACGGCTCCGCTGTTGATGTTCTCGTCCCAGGAGTCGGGGATGCCGATCGAACTCCCCGTCGAGATCCAGGACGGCGAGGCGACGATCGAGGTCACTGGCTCTCGTGACCGGTTGGCGGAACTGGCCGAGCAACTCGAGCACTTCGGTCTCCAGTACCGCATCGAGAACGTTCGCGAGCGCCTCCACGAGAGCCAACTACTCTCTGAACGCCAACTCGAAGTCGTCGCCGCTGCCGTAGAGCAGGGGTACTACGACACGCCCCGCGAGTGCTCCCTGACTGAACTGGCCGAACACCTCGACATCGCGAAATCGACCTGTAGCGAGACCCTCCACCGTGCCGAGGAGGCGATTATCAAACGGTTCGTCGAGGACCTGCCCGCCCTCGACGACGGCGAAGAGCCCCTCGAGGAGCAACTGGCAGTGAGCTGACTCGGAGGTCGTCGGAGTCGGGGCCGTTCCAGTTTGCACTGACGGTGGAGACCCGCCTGCTCGAGCAGCCCAACCCATCGTAAGACGACTTTTCTTTGCGTTTGCGGCGGATTTGCGACGCAGCCTCGTAACGAGATGCGGTGTCATCGGACACGAAACGTAACTGATCTTGGGCTCCGCAGTTAATATATACCCGAACATATTCGCACCGATTCTCACCGGCTGGAAATCGGCTCTATACTTCATCCGCATATGGTTGTGAATCCGGGCTAGGGGACACAGATGAACATATTAAAGTGGGTACCGGCGAGTTACTGCGCTACGAAAACGCCGTGTACAGAGGTGTTCTGATCTGATGAGTACGGACGACGAATCATTCCATCCGCTCGGAAACGAGTGGGAAAACGAACTGGAAACGATGCTCGACGATACCGAGTACGATACGGAACTCGGTATGGAGATGGCCCAGGACGCGTTTCGCGTCACGAAGGGCGAGTTGTCGGAAGCCGAATTCCACGAGAAGTATCACGAAGACGTGATGGAGGAGTTCGGCGAGGACAACCGCCCGACTGCGGAGGCGTTCGAAGCGGCCCAGGAAGAAGCGAAAGGGGCCGCCTCCCGAATGCTCTCGAAGTTCGAGGGCGACGGGGAGGAGGGCCGCCGCGAAGCCATGAAGAAGATGGGCGCTGGCGCGGCCGCCGTCGGCCTCGGCGCGTGGGGCACGGTCGACGACGGGAACGAGCCCGACCCGGAACCCGACGTCGCCGCCGCCGCTGAAGAGGAAGAAGACCCCTACGAGCACGACCGCACCCAGTGGGGGATGGCCCTCGACCTCGAGCGCTGTGACGGTTGCCTCTCCTGTGTTACTGCCTGTGCGACGGAGAACCAGCTCGACAGCGGGGTCAACTGGATGTACGTCCTCGAGTTCGAGGACCCGGGTGAGTCTGCGAACACGAATTCCTCACTTGCCCGCACGAGCGGACCGAGTCCGAACCGCCTCATCCGGCCGTGTCAGCACTGTACTGACGCGCCGTGTGAGAAGGTCTGTCCGACGACCGCCCGCCACACCCGCGACAAGGACGGCCTCGTCCTGACCGACTACGACGTCTGTATCGGCTGCCGATACTGTCAGGTTGCCTGTCCCTACGGCGTCAACTACTTCCAGTGGGACGAACCCGACGTCTCGACCGAAGACATCGCGGAGCACCACGAGGAACTCGGTCAGGGCGATCACATGACCGACGATCGCGATCGCTGGGTCGACAGCCGCGCGCCCCGCGGTGTCATGAGCAAGTGTACGATGTGTCCCAGCCGACAGGACGGTCACATGGGTGAGGAATACGTCGGCACTACGGCCTGCCAGCAGGCCTGCCCGCCCGGTGCGATCCAGTTCGGTAACATGAGCGACGAGGAAAGCGACCCCAAGAAGTACGCCGCGAACCCGAGTCGGGGTCGGACGCTCGAGCGTATCTCGCCGCCGTCGGCCGACGCGCTCGCGGAGTCGCTCGACGGCGCCGACGACGACCTCGAGTCGGTTCTCGAGGCGACCGACCTCGACGAGGACACGCTCGCACTGATGAAGGCCGTCGAGATCACCGGCGAACTCGGCACCGGCGACGGCAAACTCGCCGGATACGAACGCGAGTTCCAGGAAGCGCTCGACGCGCTTGCCGACCACGGTCTCGACCTCGACAGCGAAGACGTGCTCGTCGAACTCGACCTCGCCGACGAGACCGACGAGGACGAGGAGTTCGACGGACCAAGCGTCGAGGACGCCCAGCAGCGTCTGGAAGCGTTCACCGGCTCGCCCGAGTCGAACTTCCGGCTCCTCGAGGACATGGGCACCAACCCGAACATCGTCTACCTCGGTCAGGAGCCCGGCCCGCATGCCGAGCAGACCGAACCGACCGGCGCGACGAGCCTCGAGTACGAACAGCTCAGCTACGAAGCGGTCAACGGCGAAACGATCGACCTCGTCGACAACCGCAAAGAGGTGCTCGACGAGGAAACCGTCGGTGACACGGGGTGGTCGCTGTGAGCACGAAGACTCCCTCCGAGGCCGACATCCTTCGACCGATCAACACGTTCACGAAGAAGTATATCGCGCTGTTCGCCGTGTGTGCACTGGCCTTCGGCGCGTTCCTCGTCGCCTGGGCCTACCAGCTCCAGAAGGGGCTGGTCGTCACGGGCCTCGGCGACTGGGGCTCCGGTGGCGGCGTCACCTGGGGCCTGTACATCGGCGCGTTCATCTGGTGGGTCGGTATCGCACACGGCGGGATCATCCTCTCGGCCGCAGTGCGTCTGCTCGGGATGGACCGCTACATGCCGGTCGCCCGCCTCGCAGAACTGCTAACGATCGCCGGCCTCTCCGCGGCCGGGTTCTACATCCTGGTCCACATGGGTCGCCCGGACCGGATGGTCACCAGCGTCCTTGGCCACTACCACATCACGGTTAACAACTCGCCGCTGGTGTGGGACGTGACGGTCATTACCGCCTACTTCGTCCTGACCGCCACCTATCTCGCCCTGACGCTCCGGTACGACATCACGCGACTGCGCGACCAGCTGCCGGACCTCTTCGAGCCGGTCTACAAGATCATGACGATCGGTTACACCCGAGAGGAAGACCGGATCATCGAACGGATGGTCTGGTGGCTCGCGCTGGCGATCATCATCATGGCCCCGCTCCTGCTCCACGGTGGCGTCATTCCGTGGCTGTTCGCCGTGCTGCCGGGCATGCCCGCCTGGTTCGGCGCCGTCCAGGGGCCGCAGTTCCTCACTATCGCACTGACCTCGGCGATCAGCGGCGTGATCCTCGTCGCCTACGCCTTCCGTCGTGCGTACGACTGGGAACACATCATGACCGACGACGTCTTCCGCGGCCTGCTACTGTGGCTCGGGTTCTTCTGCCTGCTGTTCCTCTGGCTCCAGCTCCAGCAGAACGTCACCGGGCTGTTCAAGGCGCCGCTCTCGACGAGCACCGCACAGGGTGCCACTCTCGACCACCCGATCTACCTGCTCTCGATGGGCCTCGTGTTCGCGACCCTTGCGTACATCTTCGCACAGACGATCCGCCCGTCGCTGTTCACGAAGGCTCGAGCGATCCTCTCGGGGATCGTCGTGCTGACCGCGACCTTCCTCGAGAAGCTGCTGTTCGTCGTCGAAGGGTTCATGCACCCCGAATTCGAGATCTACGCCGCGACGCCCGGGGAGTACTTCCCGAGTGCCATCGAGTGGCTCTCGCTTGCCGGCACGATCGGCATGGTAGTGCTGATCTTCCTGTCGGTCTCGAAGGTCGTTCCGGTCGTCGAACTTCACGCGATCGAACACCTTCGTGGCGACCACGGCCACGAACACGAGGAACACGGTGAAACCGCCGCAGAGAAGGAGGTGAAAGCATGAGTCCGACCCTCACGTCCATCGCCGCAACGCTTGCGTTCCTGTCCCCGGAACTGCTGTATCACGGATACGACGGGACCGAGGGCCTGACCGGCTTCCCGAACATCGGTACCTGGCTGATCTTCGCGGTGATCCTGGTACCGATCTACATCATGGTGATCGCGTGGTTCGTCGGTGAACCGCGAGACACCAAGTCGGGACTGCTCGGCGTCTCGTATCTCGTCGGCCTGACGACGTCGATGTGGGTCGGGATGTTCTTCCTGACCATGATCATCGGCATCGTCTTCTACGGCGGGATGCCCGAACCGATCGGCGCGACCGGCCCGTAACGGACGGCCTCGCGGTCGCTTTCTCTTCGGTTTCGCCGTTCGATTTTTCGTCTTCCCGTAGCTACCGGACTCGAGTATCGAACGCTTCGGGACGGCCACCTGCCCGTCTTTTCTGCACCCGATCCCAACCCCTTGCACGTGCAGGCGGTAGCGAAACCACGGAAGACGTGGTACTCGGGCTATGCTTTCCCTCGCTGCCGCGAGAGCCGTGACCGCGACGGTGCTGTACCACGGCTACGAGGGGACCCAGGGGTTGACCGGGTTCCCGAACACGGGGACCTGGCTGATTTTCGCGGTGATTCTGGTGCCGATCTACGTCATGGTGATCGCGTGGTTCGTCGGGACCCCGCGGCACACCAAGACCGGACTGCTCGGCGTCACCTACCTCGTCGGTCTGACCTCGGGGATGTGGATCAGCATGTTCTTCCTGACCGTCATCATCGGCATCGTCTTCTACGGCGGCGCGCCGGAGCCGATCGGGGCGACCGGTCCGTAGTCTCCGAGAGCCGCTCGTTACGAGCCGCGCTGACCGTCCGCTATCCCGTTTCGAAACCGTCTCCGTCCCGCTACGGGGCGGAACCATCACACGTATCCCCGTCGACCCCGTTCGCTCTAGGTAACGACGCAGCATGAGTATCACAGAACACGAACTCAAGATCAAACTCGAGGAGATCGAGGATCCCGACATCGGCGAGGACATCGTCACCCTCGGGTTAGTCAACGACGTCGTGATCGACGACGAGACCGCCCGCATCTCGCTCGCGCTCAACGCTCCCTACGCGCCCTCCGAGATGGAACTCGGCAACCGGGTGCGTGAAGTCTGTGACGAGGTCGGCCTCGAGGCCGACCTCCGGGCCCACGTCGGCCAGGAACACGGCTTCGACGACGAAGTGCTGCCCCGCGTTCGCAATGTGATCGCCGTCTCCTCCGGGAAGGGTGGCGTCGGCAAGACCACGGTCGCCGCGAACCTCGCGGCCGGCCTCGAGAAACGCGGCGCGATGGTCGGCCTGCTCGACGCCGACATCCACGGCCCGAACATCCCGAAGATCCTGCCGGTCGAGGGCGAACCGGGCGTGATGCCCAACGAGGACATCGTCCCGCCCCGCTCGGACGGCGTCCGCGTCATCAGCATGGGCTTCATGACCGAGGAGGACGACGACCCCGCGATCCTCCGTGGGCCGATGGTCAACAAGTTCATGATGAAGTTCCTCGAGGGCGTCGAGTGGGGTCGCCTCGACTACCTCGTGGTCGACCTGCCGCCGGGGACCGGCGACGCGACGCTGAACCTCCTGCAGTCGATGCCCGTCACGGGATCGGTCGTCGTCACGACGCCCCAGGAGATGGCGCTCGAGGACACCCGCAAGGGAGTCCAGATGTTCAACAAGCACGACACGCCCGTCCTGGGCGTCGTCGAGAACATGAGTTCGTTCGTCTGTCCGTCCTGTGGCGACCAGCACGGCCTGTTCGGGACCGACGGTGCGGACGACATCGTCGACCGGTACGACGTGCCCCTGCTGGGCAAGATCCCGATCCACCCGGACTTCGGCGCGGACGGGAGCGAGGGACCGATCGTCAAGGACGACGACAGCGAGGTCCAGGAGCCGGTCGAGAACGTGGTCGCCGAGATCGCCGACCGGATCGGCGAGGCCAACCGTCGCACGGTCGCCGAGCACACCTCGGACGAACCGGCGGACGTTCTGCCGACCGAGACCGAGGACTGATCCGCGCCGGTTTTCCTCTCTTTCGCTCCGACCGGTCAGCCTGCCGTTCCGGCTCGCCAGGACTGCGAACGGAGGCGTTTTGCCCCTCGTCGTCGAAGATAGCCACGGCCATGTCATCCGATAGCGATTCCGACGGCGACACGGGACTCGACGAGTACGCCGCCGCGCTTGCCGACCCCGGACTCGAGCCGGGCGACGGCGAGGTCGAAACCGCGGAACTGGTCGTCACCGACGACGTGCTCGTCAAGGCGTTTGCGCTCGGCCCAGGCGCGGAACTCGAGGCTCACGATCACCCCGACAGCACGAACGTCTTCCACGTGCTCGAGGGGACGGTCACGGTCGTTCGCGGAGAAGACGAGGAGGCGATCGAGGCGCCGGGCGTGGTCCGCCACGATCGGGGCGTCCCCCACGGGGCGCGAAACGAGACCGAGGAGACGGTGATATTCACGGCGAGTCTGTGTCCGTTGCCGTCCTGATCGTTCGCTCGCGCTATCCTTTCGCTTCGGGCCTCGCGACCGCTCTTCAGTCTCGTCGAAAGCGGTAACTTTCGACCGAATCCCCGAGCGGAGGCGAGCGTCACCACCTTCAGCGCCGCTTTGACCCGGTGGCGAGAGGAACGGGTATGGAACGAGAACGATCCGGGCGGGACGATCGGTCACGGTCCCCTCTCGAGCGTGGAGACGGCAACGGCGACGACGGTACCGGGCTCTCGCGGCGAAGCGTGCTCGAAACCGCCGGCGTGGCGGGCGCGGGCGTCGGCCTCTCGGCCGTCGCCGGCTGTCTGGGCGGCGCCGTCGGGGGCTCCGAGACGATCACTGTCGACTACCATCCCTACTACAGCGAGGCCTTCTCCGCGCTGGTGATCCGCCACGGCGAACTGTGGGAGAAACACCTCCCGGACGGGTACGACGTCGAGTGGCACGCCGTGTTGCAGGGTGCCCCGACGGTCAACCGGCTCATCTCCGGCCAGACGGACCTGGGGTACATGGGCGATAACCCGGCGATCATCGCCGCGGCGAACGACGACACGCCGATCCGGATCGTCGGGCTGAGCGGCTACTCGATGGGCCAGCAGGGCAACCTCTGTGTCGTCCACGAGGACGCCGACCTCGAGTCCGCGGCGGATCTGGACGGCCGCGAGGTCAACGTCACCCAGGGGACGCTCTCGCATCGGTTCCTGCTGACCGTCCTCGAGCAGGAGGACATCGAGGTGACGATCAGGGACCAGGACATCAACACGATCGTCACGAACTTACGCGAGGGGTCGATCGACGTCGCCTTCGGCTGGGAGCCGTCGATGGCCCGCGTCGTCGATCAGGCCTCGTCCGGCCGGTACCTGTTCACCGGCGCCGACTACGACGAACCCGACCTCGGGGCGCTCGTCATGCCCGACTCGCTGATCGAGGACCGACCCGAGGTCGCGAAGGGGTGGCTGAAGGCCGAACTCGAGGCCAAACACCTGCTCGCGACCGAACCCGACCGTGCGCTGGATCTGGGTATGGAGGAGTCAGAACTGAGCCGCGACCTCGAGCGCGAGACGGTCCGGACGACGCTGTACGAGAACCTCGAGGTCAACCCCGGGGTCGACCGACAGCGGTTCTACACCGATTTCTCCGCGGTCGGGCCGGCCCAGGACCTGCTCACCGACACCGGCCCCGAGTTCCTGCTCGAGGAGGCCGAGGTGATCGATCGGACGCCGCCGAGCGATCGGTACGACACGAATCTGCTGTCGGAGGCGGCCGACGACCTCGAGTCCGAGGTCGACTGGAACCCCCGCCGTGCGGGTGACCGATCGTGAGCGGGGCTGCGTCCGTCGCCCGCGTTCGACGGACCGCAATGACCGGCGCGACGGCGTTTGCCCGCCGACTCGAGGCGGTCCCGCGGTCGGTGCGCCGCGGCGCGTCGGTGTTCGCGGTGTTCGCGATCTGGTGGGCACTGGTCCGGTTCGGCGTCGCCGGGTTCGCGTTCTTCGTCTCGCCGGTCGAGACGGCCGCCGCCGTCGCCGCTCACCTGACAGGCGAGCCGGTCGCCGACGGCGGCACGATCTACCTGCACGCCGCCTACACGACCGGTCGCGTGCTCGCCGGGGTCGGGGTCGCGGTCACGGCTGCGATCCCGCTGGGGCTGCTGATCGGCACGCGGCCCCGGTGGGAGCGGTTCCTGCTGCCGGCGCTCGAGTTCCTGCGGCCGATTCCGCCGATCGCGTGGGTGCCGCTGGTGCTCGTGATCTTCCCGACCGTCCGACTCGGCGTCGTGTTCGTGGTGTTCCTCGGGGCATTCTTCCCCGTACTGGTCAACACGGTCAACGGCGTCCGATCGGTCGACGACGAGTACCGCCGTGCCGCGGCGAGCCTCGGTGCGGGCGACCGCGAGGTGCTTCGTCACGTCGTGTTGCCGTCGGCGCTCCCGGCAATCTTCACCGGCGTCACCATCGGCGTCGGCCTGGGCTGGGTGACGGTTATCGCGGCGGAGATGATCACCGGCGAGTACGGGCTCGGCCACGTCGTCTTCCAGGCCTACCGGCTGATCGACGTCGAATCGGTCGTCGTCGGCATGATCGCCGTCGGGTTCCTCGGCGCTGCCTCGACGGCCCTGCTGTCGGCCGCCGTCGAGCGGGCGGCTCCCTGGCTCGAGGGCGCGCCGACGGGGGTGACGCGATGAGTTCCGATCGCGAGCCCTCGGGCGGTCGGATCGCCATCGAGGGGCTGACCAAGACCTACGGCGGCGAGGCCGACGACGAGCGGGTCGTCGCCGTCGACGGCCTCGATCTCGAGATCGAACCAGGCGAGTTCGTGACGGTACTCGGCCCCTCGGGCTGTGGGAAAAGCACGCTGCTGGACTGCGTCGCCGGCCACGTCGAACCGACCGAGGGTCGGGTCGCTGTCGACGGCGACCCCGTGACCGGACCCGATCCGAGCCGCGGGGTCGTCTTCCAGGAGAATCGGCTGTTCCCCTGGAAGACCGTCCGGGAGAACGTCGCGTTCGGACCGTCGGTGCGGGGTCGCCCGACCGATCGAGTGCCGGACCTGCTCGAGCGGATGGGGCTGTCCTCGTTCGCGGACTCGTACCCGAGCGACCTCTCGGGCGGGATGGCCCAGCGGGCGGAACTGGCCCGCCTGCTCGCCAACGAGCCGTCGATCATGCTGATGGACGAGCCGTTCAGCGCGCTCGACGCGATGACGAAACAGCGCATGCAGGTCGAACTGCTGTCGGCCTGGCGGGAGACGGACGCGACGGCGCTTTTCGTCACCCACGACGTCGAGGAGGCGATCCTGCTTGCCGACCGGGTCGTCGTCATGACGGCCCGGCCGGGAACCGTCAAGACCGTCGTCGACGTCCCGCTGGACCGGCCTCGAGGCCACGACGCCCGGACGACCGGGGCCTTCACCGACCTGAAGCGGCGGCTGCTGGCGTCGATCCACGACGAGGCCGGCTCGGAGTTCGCGACGGAGGCTGGGGCGCGGCCTGCGGCCGTGGCCGACGGCGGTGACGACGGGAACGGGAACGACGTGGCCGACGGCTCCGGCGGAGTTGAAAACCCGTGACCGGCGACCGGATCGGCTCGACGGCGTCGCTGCTCGGACTCGGGGCGGTCTGGTGGCTCGTCGGCGCGACCGTCGCGCCCGGCCTGCCGACGCTGCCGGTCGTCGCCGGAGCCGCCGCCGACGTGGCGACGGACCCGTCGTTTCTCTCCTCGGCCGTCAGGAGCGCCGTCCGGGTGTACGTCCCTTTCCTCCTCGCGGTCGCGCTCGCCGTTCCGGTGGGACTGCTCGCGGGGTGGCACGACCCGTTCGCCGACCTGACGCTGCCGGCGCTCGAGTTGCTCCGGCCGATCCCGCCGATCGCGTGGATTCCCGCGGTGATCCTGCTGATCCCCGGCACCGAACCCGGGATCATGTTCATTACCTTCCTGGGCGCGTTCTTCCCCATCCTGCTGAACTCGCTCGAGGGCGGCCGGAGCGTCGACCGGGAGTACGCGAAGGCGGCCCGGTCGCTGGGCACCGACCCGGCGTCGACGTTCCGCCACGTCGCCGTACCGGGCGCGCTGCCGTCGATCACGACCGGGCTCTCCGTCGGGATGGGGCTGGCCTGGCTCAACCTCGTGGCCGCGGAGATGCTCGCGGGCGGGAGCGGCCTGGGCTACCTGACGTGGTCAGCTTACACGGGCGGCTCGTACCCTCACATCGTCGTCGGCATGCTCTCCATCGCGGCCCTGGGCGCGGCGTCGACGGCCGCGGTCGGACGGCTCGACCGGTGGCTCGTTCCCTGGGCGAACGGGTCGGCCTGACGGCGTGAACCCGCCGAAAATCGCTTTCGTCGCTTTCAGTTACGTTTCGCCCGCCGCAGCCGCGCCGTCCGAGTCCTCGAGCAGCGACGCCACGTACTTCGTCACGTGGTCGTCCATCCGCCGTTTGTATCCCGCCTGGCGTGCGAGCCGATCCAGTTCCCGGGCGACGAGGCTGCCGTACTGGACGGCCTTCTTGTCCCTCTCGGCGACCTCGTCGGGCAGGTACCGAGCCGCCACTCGGCGGAAGCCGCGCTTTCGGGTCTCCTCGTCGGCGAGTAACTCGTCCGGCAGTCCCAGTGCAGCGTCGACGACCGCGTCGTGCAACAGCGGCGCCACGGGCTCGAGGCCGGTCGCCCGGATCGCGAGCACGTCCCGGGGGAGCTGGTCCGGCAGGCTCCGGATCTGTTCGCGCACCGCGCCGCGGGTGGTCTCGGCCTCGACGCGGTGGTCCAGTCGGACGACCTTCTCGTAGCCGCCGAACAGTTCGTCCGCGCCCTGGCCGACCGCGAGCGCGTCGAACCCGTCGGCCGCGACCCGCTCGCCGACCAGGTACAGCGGCAAGGCGATCTGGACGTCCATCGCGTTCGTCCGCCCGGTCGCGCGGGCGATCTCGGGGACGGCCCGCTCGAGGGCCGCGGGCTCGAGTTCGACGACCGTCAACTCACGACCCATCGCATCGGCGGCCGTCCGGGCGGCCTCGACGTCGTGGCTGTCCGGGAAGCCGACGACGTACAGCGGCGCGTCGAGCAGTTCGGCGACCAGCGTCGAGTCGACGCCGCCGGAGAAGGCGACGGCGATCTCGCGGTCGCTCGCGAGCGCCTCGTCGGCCGCCCGCCGGATGGCGTCCTCGAGCGCCTCGAGGGCGGCCTCGGGATCGTCCGTGTCGGGTTCGGAGCCTGGAAGCGTCCAGTGGTCGTCGATCCCCTCGACGGGCGTGTTTCCGAGGTCGGCCGTCTCGAGGACGGCGCCCGCCGGGAACGGGACCGGCTCCGCGAGGGCGGCGGGTTCGAAGGCCCAGTCCGGCCCGTTTTCCGTACCGCCTGCAGCCTCGAGAAACAGCGGTTCCCGCCCGAGGACGTCACGGACGAGTCGGCCGTCGACTTCGCCCGCGAAGCCGGTCGTCCCCGGCAGCGGATCGCCGGACTCGAGGGCCGCGCGGACGACGTCGGCGTCGGTCCCGCGGAGGGTCTCGCTCGCGGTCATCGCATCAACCCCATGACGCTGTTCCTGACCCGGCGCGTGACCCCGCCGGCGAACTGCCGAAAGCTGATGTGCCAGGGCGTCCGCTTGCCCTCCACCGAGGTCTTCCCTTGGCTGATCGCCTCGAGGATCGCGTCGGCCGATCGCTCGTCGGCGTCGACGCGGGTGACCGCCTGACCGACCATCTCTCCGATGTGAGCGTCGCTGCCGGCCGTCATCGGCAGATTTCGGGACTTGGCGAACCGCTCGGCCTGGCGGTTGGCCCGGCCGGTCAGCAGCCGCGAGTTGTAGACCTCGATCGCGTCGCCCTTTGCGAGTTCTTCCCGCGAGATGCGGGCCATTACGCCGTGTCGCGACTCCTGGAACGGATGGGGGATCACCGCCAGTCCGCCCTGTTCGCGGATCTTCTCGAGGGTCGTCTCGTAGGAGAGCCCCGGCGGGATCGCCTCCTCGACGCCCAGTCCGAGGACGTGGCCCGCCTTGCTCGAAATCTCGATGCCCGGAATCCCGACGAGGCCGTACTCGGCGGCGCGCTCGGCGGCCTCGAGGCTGGCGTCGATCTCGTCGTGATCGGTCACCGCGATGGCGTCGAGATCGACGGCCTCGGCCTGCTCGAGGAGGAGTTCGACCGAGTCCCGGCCGTCGTAAGATAGCGACGAGTGGACGTGGAGTTCGACCGACAGCACGTGTGTACGTTTCTTTCGACTGATCAAAAGCGCCTCGGTCCGCCTGCGGACCGTGAAACACCCGGACACTGACTCACTCGTTCCGTCCGATAGCCCTCGCCACCGGTAGCCGACCCCTCGCTCGAGAATACTTTTATTACGCTTGATATTGGTCATAGCCAGTGGCAACGGAATCTGGGGCAGCTCGAGGTCGGACGCGACCGGAGGGTCGCGGGCCGGTGACGCGGAGCCCCGACGAGTCACTACACCGAACCATGAACCGGAGAATCTTCCTGGCGCGAACCGGCGTATCGATCGGAACACTCACCCTCGGCTCCACGGCCGCGAGCGCGGCGACGGAGGGCGACGAAGCGAGACGGTTCGTCGTCGACCGGCGCGGCCTCGGCTCCGAGGCGGACCTCGAGGTCGTCCACGAGATGGACCCGGTGGATCTCCTCGTCGTGAGAGCCACCGAGGAACGGCTCGAGGACGCGGGCGCACCGTTCGCACCGGACGTTCGACTTCCCGCCGAACCCCACGCCCCGGTCGACCGGGAACCGGCGGGAGACGAGGTGGGGACGGGAGACGGCTTCCGCTACCAGTGGGACAAGCAGGACCAGCGCATTCCCGAGGCCCACGAGGTGACCCGTGGAGAGGGGACCCGCGTCGCGATCATCGACTCCGGGATCGCCGCCGGCCATCCCGACCTCGAGGGACAGGTGAACCTCGCCCTCTCGCGGAGTTTCGCCGAGGACGGCTACGGTGTCGGGGCGCCGTACGGCGGGACCCACGGGACCCACGTCGCGGGCATCGTCGCCGCGAGCGACGAGACTGACGGCGGGGTGATCGGCTCGGCCCCCGGCGCGGAACTGGTCGACCTGCGCGTGTTCGGAGCCAATCTCGAGAGCAGGGGCGGCGACGTCCCCCCGGGGTACTGGGCGGATACGTACATGGGAACCGTGATGGCCGCGCTGGTCTACGCCGCCGAGATCGGCTGCGACGCGGCCAACCTCAGCCTCGGCTGGACGTGGCGGATGCGCCAGGAGGGCTGGGGTCGGTTCTGGGGCAAGGTCCACCAGCGAGTCGGGAACTACGCCCGAGGGCAGGGCACCCTCCACACCCACGCGTCCGGAAACTGGGGTGAGAGTCTGCAGTTCAACCGGGACGAGACTGACTCCTCGCAGACGGCGGGCGGCATCACGACGAGCGCGACCGGCCCGGTCGGGTTCGATCCGGAGACGGAAGAGTACGACGAACCCCCGTATTCGCCGTCGACGTACACGACCCACGGCGTCGGCGCGATCGACCTCGCCGCGCCGGGCGGGAAGGGCGGCGAGTCCCAGTACGACGACGTGTACAACGCCATCGCGCTACCGCAGTTCGACGAGGACGGGGAGTACCTGGGTGCCGAGTACGGGTACGCCTTCTACGCCGGCACCTCGATGGCCGCCCCGCAGGTGGCGGGCGCCGCCGCGCTCGTCAAGAGCGCCCATTCCGAGTATAACGCGAACCAAGTTCGAATCGCCCTGACCCGTACTGCCGAACGTCCCGACGAGTACGAGAACAAGTACTACGGATCGGGGTATCTCGACACCTGCGCGGCCGTCACTGGGTAATTCTCCCCGCTCGCTTCTCCCGCAGACTCGAGCGGCCTGGAATACACGAACGTGCATATAGAAACCCCTTTACCGGCCGACTTTCATCACCTAGATGAATGAGTCTTGCCGATTCGGACCGCGAACTCGTCGTCGAGGAGCTGGGCCGGGAGCCGACTCCGGCGGAGGCGGCGCTGTTCGAGAACCTCTGGAGCGAACACTGTGCGTACCGCTCCTCGAGGCCCCTGTTGTCCGCGTTCGAGAGCGAGGGCGAGAACGTCGTAATCGGGCCGGGTGACGACGCGGCGGTCGTCTCGTTGCCCGGGGACGACGGGACGTACGTGACGATGGGGATCGAGAGCCACAACCACCCCTCCTACGTCGATCCGTTCGACGGCGCGGCAACGGGCGTCGGCGGCATCGTCCGGGACACGCTCTCGATGGGCGCGTACCCGATCGCCCTGGCGGACTCGCTGTACTTCGGCGAGTTCGACCGCGAACACTCGAAGTACCTCTTCGAGGGCGTCGTCGAGGGGATCAGCCACTACGGCAACTGTATCGGCGTCCCCACCGTCGCGGGCAGCGTCGACTTCCACCCCGACTACGAGGGGAACCCGCTGGTGAACGTCGCCTGCGTCGGGCTGACCAGCGAGGAGCGGCTCGTCACTGCCGAGGCCCAGGAGCCCGGCAACAAGCTCGTGCTCGTGGGCAACGCCACCGGCCGGGACGGCCTCGGCGGTGCCTCCTTTGCCAGCGAGGACCTCTCGGAGGACGCCGAGACCGAAGACCGGCCCGCGGTCCAGGTCGGCGACCCCTACGCGGAGAAACTGCTGATCGAGGCCAACGAGCGACTGATCGAGGAGGGCCTGATCGAGTCCGCGCGCGACCTCGGCGCGGCCGGCCTGGGCGGTGCCTCGAGCGAACTGGTCGCCAAGGGCGGGCTCGGGGCCGAGATCGAACTCGAGCGCGTCCACCAGCGCGAGCCCAACATGAACGCCCTCGAGATCCTGCTCGCCGAGTCACAGGAGCGGATGTGCTACGAGGTCGCTCCCGAGAACGTCGAGCGCGTCCGCGAGATCGCCGAGCGGTTCGACCTCGGCTGCTCCGTGATCGGCGAGGTGACGGCGGGCAACTACGTCGCGACCTTCGGGGACGAGACGGTCGTCGACGTCGACGCCGAGTTCCTTGGCGAGGGTGCGCCGATGAACAATCTCGAAAGCGTCGAACCCGAGCAGCCCGAGACGGATCTCCCCGAGGTCAACCTCGAGGAGGCCTTCGAGACCGTCGTTTCGAGTCCGAACACGTCCTCGAAGCGGTGGGTCTACCGCCAGTACGATCACGAGGTCGGCGTCCGCACGAGCGTGGGGCCGGGCGACGACGCAGCAATCATTGCGGTCAGAGAAGCCGAGCAGGGACTCGCGATTTCGTCCGGTGCCGCCCCCAACTGGACCGACACGGCGCCCTACGAGGGTGCCCGCGCCGTCGCACTCGAGAACGCGACCAACGTGGCGGCCAAGGGCGCGACGCCGCTGGCCGCGGTCGACTGTCTCAACGGCGGCAACCCCGAGAAGCCCGAGGTCTACGGCGCGTTCGAGGGCATCGTCGACGGCCTCGCCGATATGTGTGCCACCCTCGAGACGCCGGTCGTCGGGGGCAACGTCTCGCTGTACAACGACTCCACGGCGGGCCCGATCCCGCCGACGCCGACGCTCGCGCTGGTCGGCGCGAAGGACGGCTACGACGCGCCGCCGCTGTCGCTCGCGCCCGAGGCCGACGCGGAACTGCTGCTCGTCGGCGACTACGGCCTCGAGTCCGGGGCGTTCGACCTGGGCGGCTCGGAGTACCTCGCCCGCTTCGACGGGAGCGACGCCTTCCCCGAACTGCCGGCGGAGCCGGCCGCCCTCGTCGAGACGATCGCCGAGGTCGCGGACGACGACGCGACCCACGCCACCCACGACGTCAGTCACGGCGGGCTCGCGGTCTCGCTCGCCGAGATGGTCACCGAGGAGGCCGGTCTCGAGGCGACACTCCCGGTTTCCCACGGCGAGGTCGCCGGTGCCTTGTTCCACGAACAGCCCGGCCGCGTGCTGATCCAGACCGCGGAGCCGGCAGCCGTCCGCGAGGCGTTCGACGGCGTCGCTCCCGTCGTCTCACTCGGCACCGCCACCGACGACGGGTCGCTCGTGCTCGAGGCAGACGTCGGAACGGAACTGCTCGAGACGGATGCCGGGACGATCGACGAGTTGCGGTCGACGATCGGGGACGAACTCGCGTAGCCGTCCGGACTCGGCGGGCACTCGTTTCCAGGGCATGCTGCCCTGACGACGATTCCGGTGCCGGTATTTTGATATAGCCCGCCTGCGAGTGCTTCGACCGGACGACAGATCCGGAGGATTCCGCTCGATGGCCACAGACACCCCGTCCGTACTGATCGTCGAAGACGAGCCCGACCTCGCTAATCTCTATGCCGCGTGGCTCGAGAGCGAGTACGACGTCCGGACGGCCTACGACGGCGACGACGCGCTCGCGGCGATCGACGAGTCGATCGACGTGGTTCTTTTAGACCGCCGGATGCCGGGGCTGTCGGGGGATACCGTACTCGAGACGATCCGCGAGCACGATCTCGATTGCTACGTCGCGATGGTGACCGCGATCGAACCCGACTTCGACATCGTCGGCATGGGGTTCGACGACTATCTCGTCAAACCCGTCTCGAAAGAAGAGCTGTTGCGGATCGTCGATCAGCTACTGCTGCGCTCGTCCTACGACGACCAACTTCGGGAGTTCTTCGCGCTCGCGTCGAAGAAGGCCCTGCTCGACGCCCAGAAGTCCGAGGCCGAACTCGAGTCGAGCCGGGAGTACGCCGAACTCGAGGACCGGCTCGCGGCGCTTCGGGCCCACGTCACGGAGACGACCTCGGAACTGCTCGAGGAGGGGAAGTACCGTCAGCTCTGTCGCGACATCGCCGCCGATCCGGTTCCCGAGGAGTAAGGAGTTCTCGAACTCGAAACACCGGCGCGATAGCTTCTGGATAGAGTACAGGGCAGTCAGGGACCGCCCGGACCCGCTCCGGGCCGTGGAAGACCGTCTTGGTGCCGCTTTCCGTCTTCGTCCCCGTTGTGACGATCGTTGCCCTCGAGTTCGAGGGTGGTTACGTCCCGAATTTCGATCCGGGTTCCGTTCGCAGGTTCGTCCGAGTCGTGGTCGGAGTCGGGGTCGTGGTCGAGGACAACGCCCTCCCTCGTCCCGTCGCCTTCGACGGTCTCGACCGTCAGTTCCCAGCCGTGGGCTTCGGCGATCGCGCGGACGAGCGCGAGCCCGAGACCGTCGATCGCGCCGGTTCCGGTGTCGGAGTTCCCGTCAGCGGCCCCCGCCCCGCTTCCCGTCCCGTCCGGGGACGCCAGGAGCCGATCTCGAGCGGTCTCGGGCGAGGCATCCGCGTCGTCGAGGAGGTAAAAGCCGCGGGACCGGCCGGGATCGTCGAACCCGAGGAGACCCACCCGGACCGTTACGTCCGCCGTCTCGTCTCCGGGGTCGCCAGGGGAAACGCCGTCGCGAGCCGCTGCATCGTCGAACGCCGTCTCCAGCAGGTTCACGAGGCGGTCGGCGTCGGCCCGGACGGTGGCGCGGCGTTCGACGGTCACGTTCGTCTCGTCGAGCCGGGAGGTCCTGGCAGCCGCTTCGACGGCCCGGTCGAGCCTGACGCGGCTCCGGGTGCCGACCGCCGAGGCGTTGCGAGCGAACTCGCGGACGTCGTCGACCAGTCGCTCGGCGCGGTCGAGCGTCGTCTCGACGGAGTCCTCTGCGAGCGGGAACTCCCAGCCCAGTTCGTCCGCGTCGGCGTCGTCATCCTCGAGTCGCTCGGCGACCGTCTCGAGTTGCTGTTTCAGGTCGTTCGAGAGGACGTTGGCGACCCCCTCGAGCCGCTCGGTCTGGCGCTCGAGAGCTTCGGTGCGCTCCCGCAGGATCCGCTCGCGGTCGGCCCGGTCGAGTGCGGCACGGATGTTCTCCGCCAGCGTCGAGAGCAGTTCGACGTCGGTCTCGTCGAACCGGTCGGGCTCGAGCGAGCCGGTCATGAGCACGCCGTGAGTTCCGATCGGCGCGATGATCTCCGAGCGAAGGGGCGTCTCGGGGTTGTAGGTTTCCTCGTTGGACTCGAGGTCGTCGAACCGCTCGACCTCACCGCCCTCGAAGACGTTCCAGACGAGCCCCTCACCGGGATTGAACCGGGGGAGGCCGCCGAACTCCTCGTACGCCCCCGCCGTGCCAGCGACGGGCTCGAGGTAGCCGTGTTCGTCCTCGAGCAGCCAGATCCCGCTGATCGGTAGATCGAGCAGGTCGCTGCCCGAGTGGACGGCGATCGCACAGATCTCCTCGGGGTCGTCGGACTCGAGCAGCCAGCGGGTGATCTCGTGCAGCGAGGCGGCCACCCGTTCGTACTCGTGCTGGTCGGTGATATCGCGGAGGACGCCGGCGATCGTCGCCGCGTCGTCCTCGATCGGAACGAATCTGATCTCGACCATCCGGTCGACGCCGTCGGCGTCGGTGATCGTCGCCTCGAGTTGCCGTTTTTCGGCGTTGCCAACGTCCACGTCGGCGATAGCCCGCCCCATCTCGACGGCGTCCTCGTCGGTGATCCCGGCGAGTTCGGGGACGACCTCGACGTGTTCGCCGACCAGGGCCTCGCGGTCGCGGCCGAACAGTCGCTCCATCGCGCCGTTGACCGAAACGATCTCCCGGTTCCGGTCGAGCGTGACGACGCCATCGTTGATCGCTTCGATGACGGCTGCGTGCTGGGCGATGGTGGTCTCCTGTTGTTTGCGCTCGGTGACGTCGCGCATGTATACCGACAGCCCCGTCTCGGAGGGGTAGGCCCGGGCCTCGAACCAGGTCTCCAGGCGCGCATGGTAGATCTCGAACGAGACCGGCACCTGTTCGTCCATCGCCCGATGGAACCCGTCCGGGAACTGCGTCTCGACCGTCTGGGGGAACTCGTCCCACATAACGCGGCCGATGAGGTCCTCTCGAGACCGTTTCAGGAGGGTCTCGGCCCGCTCGTTGAGGTACGTAAACCGGAAGTCGGTGTCGAGCGCGAAGAACGCGTCCGTGACGCGGTCGATGATCGGAACGGTGCGGGACGTCACGATCGCTCTCCCCCCGATGCGCTGTTCGAGCGCTCGCTCGCGCGCCAGCATCTTCGCCTGCGGTCCAGTCGCGCGTCGCGAACGCGATCGGTGTTCATCGTCTCCATATACAGACAGCCGGTTTGAAAGATCTACTGACGGTTCGTCGCACCTGGCCGACAGATTACGTTAGTGTCGTGGCCGGTTCGACGCTCGAGGCTCGCGTCTCGGGCGACGGTCGTCGGTCGTCGGTCGTCGGTCGTCGGTCAAAGCGGGACCGTCGTCCCGACACCGCGCTCGGCCGCGCGATCGAAGACGAAAGCCGCAGCCGCGGCGTCTAGCACCGCGGAGCCGACGCTTTCCACGACGACGATCCCGCTCCCTCGCTGCTGGTGTCGGGGCGAGTCGTCCGAGAGGGCGGCCCCGAGCGACTCGATTTCGTCCTCGAGGGCCGGGAAGCCCCGCAAGTCGCCGGTCTCGAGGGCCTCCGAGGGGACGTCCGCGACGACCCGCTCGGCGCGCTCGACGGTCGTCGCGTCCAGTTCTCGCATCTCCGGCGTGTACGCGCCGACGGCGATCACGAGCGCGTTCGGCTCCAGGGCGTCGCCCGGGAACACCGGCTCCGTACTCGTCGTCGCGGTAACGACGATCGACGCGTCCTCGACGGCGGCGGCGGGCGACGAGACGGCCTCCACGGACGCGTCGAGTTCGGCCTCGAGGTCCGCGGCGCAGTCGAACCGTGAGTCGCTCGGGGAGTAGACCCGGACCGACTCGAGGTCGGCGTCGGTCGCTGTGGCGATCGCACGGGTCTGCCAGCGGGCCTGCGTGCCCGCACCGATCACGGCGACGTCGAGCGTGTCCTGCTCGTCGGGTTCGGGCGCGAGTTCACGGGCCGCCAGTCCGCCGATACAGCCGGTCCGTGCGCCCGTGATCCGGTTACCCGCGAGGTAGCCGACCGGCTGGCCCGTTTCGGCGTCGGCCAGCGCGATCTGTGCGGTGACGGTCGGCAGGCCCCGCTCCGGGTTGTCATCGACGACCGTCACGAGCTTCGTCGCGGCGTAGTCGGCCCCGTGGACGTACGCGGGCATACAGAGTCCGGTGCCGGTCGGCTCCGCGGTCTCGCCCGTGCTCGAGTCGGACTCGAGTCCGGCCCCGATCGGGTAGTGGGGGCGTTCCGGTCGTTCGACCTCGCCGGCCTCCGCTTTCCGGAAGGCGTCTGCGACGACGGGAAGCAGGTCCTCGAGGTCGAGGACCGAAGCGACGTCCTCGTCGGAGAGTACGCGTACCATGGCTATGGGCGAGTATCGTCGCTCGAGTACTTGTAGTTCGACGTCTCCGGCGTGCCGCTCGAGAGGGGAATGCGATCGGACGCCGTCAGAACTCGCGCTGGATCTCCGACCAGATGCCGACCGAGCAGTCCTTCGAACGCTCGAGGTCGACGTCGAAATCACCGTCGTCGCCGAATCCGATCGAGACCCGCTCGAAGTCGGCGACGTAGCGTGACTTGTGGTGGCTGCCCGACCGCACCCCGACCGTTTCGGTGACCAGTCCCGCCTCCGTCAGCCGGTCGAGTTTCCGGTAGGTCGTCGACAGCGGGCGGTCGATCCGGCCGGACAGCTCCTGGGCCGTCAGCGGCTCCTCGAGGACGGTGACGATTTCGCGGCAGCCGTCGTCGTCCAGGGCGCTGACTATCGCCGCGAGGTCTGGCGCCGACCTATCGTCTGACGACGGAACGCCGAATGACATTGCGGACGGGTTAGGAGCGGAGCCTAATGACGTGCGTGGTCGAACCGACGGCCGCTGCGTTCGGGAGGGGTCCAGTCGGTCGGTGTCTACATGTAGCGCCGGCACGAGGGGCCCGATATGAGCGACGATATGCCATCTGCGGGAGTCGAGGACACGCCCGGCGAGGGACGAACGCCGGAGGCGGAGCGCATCGAGCCGTCGGCGCCCGAGGAGTTCGGCCTCGTCCAGGTCTGGTGGGGCGACGGCAAGGGAAAGACCACCGCTACGCTCGGCATGGGCATGCGTGCGGCCGGCCACGGCTTCCGTGTCCACATGCTCCAGTTCATGAAAGGCGGCGCCTCGAGCGTCGACGCCGTCCGCGGCGAGTACAACGCCATCGCCGCCCTGCCGGGGTTCAGCTACGAGAACCTCGGCCACTACGGCTGGCACGGGATGCCCGACGGCAGCGACGAGGAGAAACACGAGGCCCAGGCCCAGGCGGGCCTCGAGCGCGCCCGCGAGTTGCTCGCGGGAGCCGCCGAAGCGGCCCTCGACGAACCGATCGCCCTCGACGGTGACCCCGACGACGGTGTCCACATGCTCATCCTCGACGAGGTGCTGTACGCCGCGGATCGAGGGCTACTCGCCGAGGACGACGTGCTCGCGCTGATCGACGACAAGCCCGCGGACCTCGAACTCGTGCTCTCGGGGAGCCACACGGAGCCGACGTACCTCGAGGACCGTGCGGACCTGATCACGAACGTCCGCAAGCAGGCCCATCCGATCGAGAACGGCCAGCGGGCCCGTCGTGGGACGGAGTTCTGACTGTCAGAACGAAGTCGGCCGAACTGGTTCGGCTTCCCCGTTCGCCGGTGTCGTCATCGATATAACCGATCCCTGTGAACCGACGCGATTGAATGGCTGCTATTCGGGTCGACGGGTTGTGCAAGTCGTACGGGTCCGTCCGCGCCGTGGACGGGATGGACTTCCGCGTCGAGCGCGGCGAGCTGTTCGGCTTTCTCGGCCCGAACGGGGCCGGCAAGACGACCACGATCCGGGCGCTGACGGGGCAAATAGCGCCCGACAGCGGCGACGTTCGGGTTCTCGGCTGTGATCCGACGGCCGAACCGATCGAGACACGGCGACGCGTCGGCATCCTTCCGGAACAGGGCTCGCCGCCGAGTTTCCTCACCCCACGGGAGTACCTCGAGTTCGTCGGCAGCGTCCGCGACCTCGAGCCGGAATACGTCGCCGAGCGGATCGACCGCTGGACGGACCGGCTCGGCTTCGGCGGGAAACTCGACACGTTGCACACCGACCTCTCGCGCGGCCAGCAACAGAAGGTGATGATCGCGCAGGCGTTCCTCCACGAGCCGGAGGCAGTCCTGATCGACGAGCCGCTGGCGAACCTCGACCCGCTCGTCCAGGAGCAGGTCAAGCGGTTCCTCGTCGCGTACGCGGCCGACGATAACGCCGTCTTCGTCTCGACGCACAACATCGACGTGGCCGAGTCGATCTGTACGCGCGTCGGGATCGTCGCCGACGGGCGGATGGTGACCGAACGCTCGCTCGCAGCGGAGACCGACGGCGCGAACGGGGACGCAGACGCCGATGCGGACCCGCTGCTCGACGTGTTCCTCGAGGAAGTGACGGATGCAGCGGCCCGCGACCTGCCCTCGTCGGCCCGCGAACGGATCGAGGGCGAAGGCGAAGCGGGCGATTCCGAACGCGATCCGCGACTCGAGGCGACGGGCCGATGAGCGCGGACGCACTCGGAAACGGGAACGGGGACGACGGCCCGTCGTCGAACGCTCGCCTCCTGTTCGTCGCCCTGCTGCGCGAGGAGTGGCGGCTGCATACGCGACTGTTCGGCGGCTGGCGGTTCGCGTTCTTCCCGCTCGTCGTCGCCGCCGTCGCGGTCGCGGGAACGGTCGCCCTGCTCGAGAGCGGGCTTGGCGACGGCACGATCCTGCTCGGGGTCCACGTCCTCGCCGCCGGTTTCGGCCTCTACAGCGGGACGGCGGCCTTCGCCGGCTCGGACATGCTCGAGAACGTGTTCGGAGACCTGTCGTTGTTGCTCGGTTCGGCCGAGACGCTCCCGCTCTCCCGGCGACGGCTGCTCGGCCTCTTCCTGCTGAAAGACGGGCTTTTCTACGCCGTCGTCTTCGTGTTGCCGATGGCTGCGGCGGCGGTCGTCCTCGTGCCTGCTACGACTCCGGGCGCGATCCTGGTGGCGGTCGTCGGCCTGTGGCTCTCGCTGTCGCTTGCTTTCGCGGTCGGGATGACCGCGACGGTCGGATCGATCGCGGTCCGGACCCGCGGCGTTCCGACGTGGGCGATCGCAGCCGTCATCGCGCTCGTCGCCGTCGTCGTTGGGGTAAGCGGCGGAAGCGGGACGGCCGTCCCGTACGTTCGCGCCGTCGTCGTTCCACTCGAGGCCGGCCCGCTCGCCGCGGTCGGGATCGCTGCCGGGACAGTCCTCCTCGCGGCCGGTGCTCTCGTCGCGTACGACCCGACGTACGGCCGGCCGACGCGAACGGTCGGCGACCGGTTCGCCGCCCTCACCGACCGGCTTCCGCTCGAGTCGGGGTCCGGAACCGACGCGCTCGTCGCGAAGACGCTGCTCGACCTCTCGCGGTCCTCCGGCGGCGTCTGGAAGCCGCTTGTCTCGGCGACGATCCTGTTCGCCCTCGTCGCGGCGCTGGTCGGTATCGTGGACGCGATTACGGGAATCGAACCCGCGCCGGGGATCTTCTTCGGCGGCGTGCTCGGCCTGTCGGCGTTTACGACCTACAACTGGCTGACCCAGTTCGACGCCCTCGAGTCGTATCTGGTCTACCCGATCGGGGTCGAGGACGTGTTCCGCGCGAAGCGAACGGCGTTCGTCCTCGTCGGCGCGCCGACCGTCCTCGTCCCGTACCTCGCGGCGGTCGCCTGGTTCGACGCGACGGCGCTTGACGCCGCCGTCGGCGCGGTCCTGCTCGCGGGCTACGGCCTCTACTACTACGGGCTCACCGTCTACGTCGCCGGCTTCGATCCGAACGAGTTCCTCTTCGACGCCGTCCGCTTCGGCGCGTTCACCGTCGGCGTCGCCGTCGCGCTCGTGCCCGCACTGGTGGTGGGCTTCGTCGTCGTGCCGCCCTCGCTCGCGTCCGGGGCCGCGCTCGCCGCCGCCGGCCTCGCGTTCGGGCTCGTCGGGTTCGCTCTCTCGAGTCGCGCCGGCCCGCGCTGGGAGCGCCGCTATCGGATCGACCGGTAGAACCGACAGGACGATAGTGTCCGCGCCGGCAGACGAGTACACGCGGATGACTCGAACCCTGCTGGTCGCCGGCACCGCCAGCCACGTCGGCAAGTCGACCGTCGCGGCCGGACTCTGTCGCCTGCTGGCCGACCGGGGCGTCTCGGTCGCCCCGTTCAAGGCCCAGAACATGAGTAACAACGCTCGAGTGGTCGTTCGCTCCACGGGGGCGGAGATGGGGGTGGACGGCCACCGCGAAGAAGCCGACCGCTGGGGCGAGATCGGCGTCTCCCAGTTCGTCCAGGCCCGGGCGGCGCGGACGACGCCGACGACCGACTGCAACCCCGTCCTGCTCAAGCCCCGGGGCGACGGCGAGAGCCAACTGGTGATCCAGGGGCGGGCGCGAGAGCACGTTCCCGCGGGTTCCTACTACGAGGACTACTGGGAACGGGCCCGCACCGCGGCCGAAGAGTCCTACCGCCGACTCGCGGACGACCACGACGTACTCGTCGCCGAGGGAGCCGGCAGCATCGCCGAGATCAACCTCCACGACCGCGACCTGGCGAACCTCGAGACCGCGCGGTTCGCCGACGCCGAGATCCTCCTGCTGGTGGACATCGAGCGCGGCGGCGCGTTCGCCAGTCTCTACGGCACGCTCGAGTTGCTCCCCGACGACGTCCGCGAACGGGTCGCTGGCGCGGTCATCACCAAGTTCCGCGGGGATCCGTCGCTGCTCGAGCCCGGTATCGCGGAGATCGAGTCCCGGACCGGCGTTCCGATCCTGGGGGTCGTCCCCTACGACGATCCCGGACTCCCCGAGGAGGACAGCGTCGGCCTCCCCGCGACCGACGAGCGGGGGACGCTCGGCGACGACGACGGCGTTCCGGCGGAGCGACGCGTTCGAATCGCCGTTCCACGGTTGCCGCGGATCTCGAACGCCACGGACCTCGAGGCGCTGGCCGACGAGCCGGGTGTTTCGGTGGAGTTCGTGCCGGTCGATTCGGCCGCCGGCGCCGGGGAACACGCGGCCGGAGCGACGCCGGCCGCCGCGCAGATCGACGCAGTGGACCCCGACGCCGTCGTCCTCCCCGGGAGCAAAAACACCGTCGACGACCTGCTCGCGCTCCGGAACGCGGGATTCGATCGCGCGCTCGCCGCGTTCGACGGGCCGATCGTGGGTGTCTGCGGCGGCTACCAGCAACTCGGCGAGCGGATCACCGACGCCTCGCTCGAGGGTACCGGCTCGGCGGACGTCGTCGAGGGGCTGGGACTGCTCCCGGTCGAAACCCGGTTCGACCCGGAGAAGCGACTCGAGCGAACGACCGTCGCCGTCGACGGGTCGGCGACGCCGCTGCTCGAGGGGGCGACCGGGACGGCCTCCGGCTACGAGATCCACGCCGGCCGTACCCGGGCCCTCGAGGACGTGGCGCGGCCGCTCGAGGACTCGAGTGCGGCGCGAGGAACGGTGCTGGGGACCTACCTCCACGGCCTGTTCGACAACGAGAACGTCCGTCGGGCCTTTCTCGAGGCGGTCGCGCGGTCGGCGGGTGTCGACCTGCCCGCTGTGGACAGGACCGACAGGTCGGCGCAGGCGAGTGCGGGCCCGGGTTCGTCGCCGTACGACCGGGCGGCCGCGCTCGTCGAGGAACACGTGGATCTCGAGCCGCTCGGCGAGCCGTACTCGTCGCGGTCGCAATAACGAAACGAGGGCCGATCAGGCGCTGCCGCGGTAGGTCCCCAGCAACTCCTCGAGGATGATACACTCCTGATCGGTCGAGTCGTAGTGGGTGTCGATGAACCGCTCTGCGGCCTCGTAATCGCCGCGAAGGCCGTGTTTCCGGACCGTAATGACCGCGTCGAGGAAGAACGTACCACCGTCGGCACCCAGCGCCTTCGCGTGATCCTCCTCGGAGATGTCGATCTCGGCTTTGATCTCGTCGAAGTTGAACGTCTCGACCTCGTGGTCGGGGTTGATGAGGGTCAGCACGTACTCCGCGGAGAACCGATAGAACTCGGATTTGCTCTCGAACATACCGTCTTCGACGAGCGTGTCGATCTCCTCGACGACCTCGTCGGGGTACCTGACGGTATCTTTCGCCATACTCGCTATCTCCACGTTGCTCGTTCATTACTGTTTCGGCGAATTATCGGTACGCATAGGTTTCTCCCGGAGAACGGCGTCGTTTTCCGGTTCGAAGTCCGCGTTGAACCGGAGGGGCAATTTGCTCGTCGACGGGTACTCGATCCGGTCGGCCACTCGCAACTACCTACAAATTTATTATTTATCGCCCTCAACTGTGGGGTGCAATGGCAGACGAAGCCGAAATCCGCGAGCAGATGATCGACGCGTTCGAAGGAGCCGACTACCCGATCTCGAGTCCGATGGACCTCGTTCCGGCGCTGCCGAACGGTCCCGGGACGAAGTTCGAGTCCGGCGACTTCTCGATGACAGCAATGGAACTGAACACGAAAGCCTCCGGTGGCGACTTCCCGTACGACGACGTGGAAACGCTCGTCGACGACATCATCGAGCAACTCAAAGAACAGGACGAACTGTAACCGGAACGCCCTCGCGACGACACCGAACGGGGGACCGGTCCGCGACCCGCAGCAGCGTCGCCGCACGAGCGCCGGGTCGACGGAAACCGACAACCGACAACCGACACTCGAGCGAGTAACGGAGACGGAACCGGGAAGCCGGGACGGATCCACCGTCAGCGATTTCGCTCAGACGTCCCCGACTTTTTCAGTGTTGGGCCGCTAGACGACCACTACCCTGTGTGTCGACCCATCGGCGCGGAGCGGTCCCCGGACCACCACATTCTTAATCTACGACGTGATCGAAAATAGAAAGGGAGCCGACTGAGGGTAGGTTGCGAATGACACGGGAGCAAAACGAGTCTCGAGGCGAGATGATCGTCGTTATCACGACCGCATCGCGGGGGGAGAGTCGTCTCCGTGAGCGACTGGGCGGCAAGGCTAACGTCGTCGTCCAGCCGGTCGATCCGGATCTCGAGGAAAACGGCGACGACCACGATCCGGACCTGGGGTCGATGCCGGTCCCCGACGGGAGTTCGACGGGGACAGGGACGGGGACCGCGACCGTACCGGACGGGCTGGTGATCGAACTCCGCGACCCCCGACCGGAGGTCCTCGAGGCGCTGCTCACCCGAATGGACGACGAGTTCGGCGACGGGGTACCGACGATCGTCTCATCCTGGAGTGGCAGCGAGGAACTCGCGGCGACCGCGGTTCGGGCCGACGCCGACGACTACGTCCCGATCGAGGGCAAGGATTCCGCCGACCGTATCCTTGAGACGGTCTCGTCCGGGTTGGAGCGCTCCGACCCGAGTGTGAAGTTCCACCGGATTATCGCCGAGGAGCTCCCGGACGAGGCGTTCGTCATCAGCGAAGACGGAACGTACCTCGAGAGCAAGATGAGTTCCGACTCCGTGGCACTGTATACGATATCGCCCAGCGAGCTGACCGGGAACCACCTCACGGACGCGTTTCCCGAAGAAGAGGCGGAGCGTCTCATGGCGTGTATCGAGCGGGCGATAGCGACGGAAGAGATCCAGACGATCGAGTACGACGCGCCGACGGTCGAGGGGCCGCGCCGGTTCGAAGGCCGTGTCGTGCCGGTCGACGAACGGATCGACGGCAAACGGGCCGTCGTCTGGCTGGCTCGAGACATCACCGAGCGGGTCGAGCGGGAACGGCAGTTACGTTCCCAGCGGGCCGAACTCGAGACGCTGAATCGGATCAACGCGGTCGTCCGCCAGGTGATCGAGACGCTCGTCGAGGCCCCCACCCGCGAGGCCATCGAGTGTGACGTCTGCGAACAGCTGGTCGCCTCGGAGCTGTACTCGGGGTCGTGGATCGTCGGCCGGACCGGCGAGGGCTCCCTCTCCTACCGGACGGGTGCGGGCGACGCGGAGACGTACCTCGAGCGGGTCCAGGAGATCGACATCGAGCACGAGCGGCCGGTCGAACGCGTCGGCCGGACGGGTGAGGTCGAGGCGGTCAACCACGTGTTAGAGAGCAACTCCCTGCCAGACGAACTCGAGGAGGCGGCCCGGGAGGACGAGGTACACGCAGCCATCTCCGTGCCGATCATCTACGAGGACGTCACCTACGGCGTGCTCTCCGTCCTCGCGAGCCGGGAAGACGCCTTTAGCGAGAGCGAGCAGGCCGGGTTCGAACTCCTCGGAGAGACGATGGGGTTCGCGATCATGGCGGTCCGGAACCGCCAGCTCCTGTTTGCCGACTCCGTCGTCGAACTCGAGTTCCGTATCGACGGTGGCGACTCGCTTTCGTTCGATCTCTCCGAGGAGTACGGCTGTACCTGCTCGCTCGAGTGGGCCGGTACCGGTACAAACGGCCGCACCTACCAGTTCGTGAACATCGACGGCCTCGGCGGGGAAACGGTCCTCGAGGAGGCGCGAAACCACGAGTCAATCGAGGAGTGCCGACTCATCTACGACGGGAACGAACAGTGCACCCTCGAGTTGCGGCTGTCGGAGTCGGGCGTCCGGACGCTCGCGAACCACGGCGCGACGATCAGGGACGTCACCGTCAGCGACGGCGTCGGAACCTGTCTCGTCGAGGTTCCGCAGAACGCGGACGTCAGGGAGATCGCCGACGCGCTCTCGCTCGTTTACGAGAACACGGAACTCGTGGCCCGCCGGGAGGTCGACCGACCCGTCAGGACCGCCTCGGAGCGGCGGGATCGCATCCTCGACGAACTGACCGACCGCCAGCTCACGACGCTCAGGCTCGCATACTACGGCGGCTTCTTCGACTGGCCCCGCGAGAGCACCGGCGAGGAGATCGCCGAAATGATGGACGTCTCGCCGCCGACGATGCACCAGCACCTCCGGAAAGGCCTCAAGACCGTTCTCGGCGAGTTCTTCGAGGAACACGGCCCCGCGCCGGACGAGGGCGAGTGAGCGCCCGCTCGAGGACCCGTTCCGTGTGCCCCCTGGCTGCCTAACTCTTTAGGAGCTACACTTGTCACATCGGGTGCGTAATCATTCACTGCTGTATAGGAGTGGTAGGTCGGGTTGCGAGGACGGTAGGTGGTGGGGATTCGAATGGATTTCCTCGCACCCGTTGCCTCCGGATATCCGAAGGCAGCGGCGGCTACGGTCTGGAGACTCATAACCTTGTCCGATAGACACGTGTGAACCGGATCGTCCGTCACGGCGATCGCACCCGGAGAAGTCGCCGGGCGCCCTGCTGCGAAGAACGAGAGAAAGAGAACCTACGACTCGAGTGCGTCATCGACCGCCGCGTCGACGAGTCCGTCCTCGAGCAGCGCGACGACGCTCTCGACGTCGGCATGCACCGGGCGATCACCCGTCTCGGTAAGGGGTGGGACGACCTCCCGCACGAGGTGCCGGACGGCGGCGGTTCCGTCGCCGAGCGAGAGTCCAGATCCGTTCCTGTCCCTTTCGTCACCCTCGCTCGAACCGCTCGCAGCCGTCGCGGCGTCGAAGGCATCGTCGACGTACTCGGCGGCTTCGGTTCCACAGATCAGTTCGGCCGCGACGATCCACGTCGCGTTCTCCAGGGCCGTCCGCACGCCGAGCGCGGACTGGGAACTCATGCTGACGTGGTCCTCCTGACCGCCGCTGACGGGCGTGTTGTCGCTCGAGGCCGCGTCGATCGCCCGGATCTCGTTGAGTAAGGCGGCGGCGGTGTACTGGGCGATCATGAATCCCGACTCGACGCCGCTGTCGGCCGCCAGGAACGGCGGGAGGTGGGGTTCTTGCAGGTTCGGGTTCAGCAGCCGATCGATCCGGCGCTCCGAGATGGCGGCCAGGTCCGTCAGCGCGAGGCGGACGTACTCGAGGCGCAGTGCCAAGGGCGCGCCGTGGAAGTTCCCGCCCGACAGCACCGACGCGCGGTCGGTCCCCGACGCACGGCCGGGGTCGGCGACGCGCTCGGCGGGGAACACGAGCGGGTTGTCCGTCGCGCTGTTGAGTTCGACGGCGACGGCCTCCCGGAGGTGCTCGAGGGCGTCCCGGACCGCGCCGTGGACCTGCGGGAGACACCGCAGCGAGTAGGCGTCCTGAACGCGGTCGCAGTTCCGGTGGGCCTCGACGATCTCGCTGCCCGCGGTGAGCCGTCGGATCGCCGCGGCGCTCTCCCCCTGTCCCGTGTGCGGTCGTACCTCGTGAATCGCCGGGTCGGACGTCGCCGTCGTGCCGAGACTCGTTTCGGTCGTCAGCGCGCCCGCGGCGTCGGCCGCACGGACGAGCCGTTCGCCGTCGACGACCGCGAGCGCGGCCAGCCCGACCGTCAGCTGGGTGCCGTTGATGAGCGCGAGCCCCTCCTTCGGGGCCAACGACAGCGGCTCGAGGCCGATCTCCGAAAGCGCCTCGTCGCCGGGGAGTCGCACGTCGTCTCCGTCTCGCTCGACGACGGCCTCGCCCTCGCCGACCAGCACCAGTGCCATGTGAGCCAGTGGCGCGAGGTCGCCGCTCGCGCCGAGGCTACCGCGGGACTTGACGACCGGGTGGACCCCCTCGTTACAGCACGCGACCAGGTGGTCGATCACGTCCTCGCGGATCCCGGAGTAGCCCTTCACGAGGGCGTTGATCCGGGCGACCATCATCGCGCGGACCTCCTCCCGCTCGAGTTCGCGGCCAGCCCCCGCGGCGTGGCTGCGAAGCAGGTTGTGCTGGAGCGCCTCGAGATCCTCGGTCGGGATCCGCTCGTCGACGAGTTCGCCGAAGCCGGTGTTGAGCCCGTAGACGGCCTCCTCGCCGTCGACGACGTCTTCGACGCGCTGACGCGACGCTCGCACTCGCTCGCGGGCCGGTTCGGGCACGACGACCGTCGCGTCCTCCCGGGCGACCGCGACGACGTCCTCGGGCGTCAGCGTCTCGCCGTCGAGTTCGACCGCGCTCACGATCGAACCACCTCGCCGCCCTTCAGGACCGTGTCCACTGCGGGCGTGTCGAACCGGTAGGCGATGTGGGCGTACGACGGCGCCTCGAGGACGACGGCGTCGGCCGGCGCACCGACTCCCAGCGTCCCGGTCCCGTCGTCGCGGTCGAGCGCCCGGGCGGCCGCGCTGGTCGACGCTCGCAGCGCCTCCGCGGGGGTCATCCCCATCTCGACGCAGGACAGCGTCTGGACGAACCCCATGCTCCGGGAGTGGCAGTTCGGGTTGAAGTCCGTCGCGACCGCGACCGGCCAGCCGGCCTCGAGGAACGCCCGCGCGTCGGCATAGTCGGCCCCGAGGCCGAACGCCGTCCCGGGCAGCAAGACGGGAACCACGTCCGCCGCGCGCATCGCCTCGACGTCCTCGTCGGTCGCGTGCAGGAGGTGGTCGGCGCTCGCGGCCGCGAGGTCGGCCGCCAGTTCCGCCCCGCCCAGCCGCGTGAACTCCTCGGCGTGGACCTTCGGCGTCAGTCCGGCCTCGAGTCCGGCCTCGAGGACCCGCCGGGACTGCTCGACGTCGAAGACGCCCTCCTCGCAGAAGACGTCGCAGAACTCGGCGATCCCCTGGGATTCGACCGCCGGGAGCTGGTCGTCGACGACGCGGTCGACGTAGTCGTCGGTCGACTCCCCTTCCGGAACGGCGTGGGCACCCAGGAACGTCGGAACGAGGTCGACGGGGTGGGCCTCGTCGGCCCGGTCGATCGCCTCGAGCAGGCGCAGTTCGGTCTCGGTGTCGAGACCGTAACCGGACTTGACCTCGACGGTCGTCGTTCCCCGCGCGAGCATGGCGTCGAGGTGGCCGAGCAGGTTCTCGAGGAGGGTTTCGTCGCTCGCCTCGCGGGTGGCCCGGACGGTCCGCAGGATCCCGCCGCCGTCCTCGAGGATCTCCTGGTAGCTCTTCCCGCGGAGTTTGGCCTCGAACTCGTCGGAGCGGTCGCCGGCGAAGACGGCGTGGGTGTGGGGGTCGACGAAGCCGGGGACGACGGCGTTCCCGTCGGCGTCGACCGCGACGTCGGCGTTCTCGGGCGGGTACTCGCGGACGATTTCGTCGGTCGTGCCGACGGCGACGACTTCGTCACCGACCGCGGCGAAGGCGCCGTTCTCGATGGTCTCGAGAGGGCCTTCGTCCTCGTCGTCGTTCGCTGGCCCGACGACCAGTTCGCTCGCGCCGTAGACGACGCACGTCCGCTCCGTCATCGTCTCCCCTCCAGATAGCCGGCCAGGAAGTGTGCGACGGCCCGCGCGGCCGCGTCGACGGTGAGGTCCCGGCGGTCGAGTGCCGGTGCACACTCGACGACCTCGAACCCGGCGATCCGGTCGTCGCCGGCGAGTACCCGCAGGACCCGGTACAGCTCCCGGGTCGACAGCCCGCCCGGCGTCGGCGCGCTCACGCCGGGTGCGGCCGCCGCGTCGAGGACGTCGCAGTCGACGCTGACGTAGACGCGGTCGACATCGTCCATCGCCTCGAGCGCGCGTCCCGTCGCCGCGACCGGATCCTCGCCGACCTCCTCGGCGGTGACGACCTCGCCGCGGTGCTCGCGGACGTAGTCGTGGTAGGCCGTCGAGGTCTCGAAGTGGCGCGCCCCGAGACAGGCGTAGCGGTCGAGTCCGTCTTCGAGCAGTTGCCGGTACGGCGTGCCGCTGGTCGGGCCGTCGACGGGTTCGCGGACGTCGAGGTGCGCGTCGAGGTTGACGACGCCGACGGCGGCGTCCTCGAGCAACGGCGCGACGTTCGGGTACGTAAGCGAGTTGTCTCCGCCGAAGAAGACCGGGAGGGCCTCGCGGTCGTGGACGAGCGCCGTCGTCTCCGCGAGGGTCGACTGGACGTCGGCGACGGCTTCCTCGTTCTCCGGGCCGTCGACGAGCCGTCGGACGTCACCGAGGTCGGCCACCGAACGGACGGGACCGCCGTCGAAGTGGTGGGTCTTCACCCGCGCGAGCGACCGCCGGATCGCCGTCGGCCCCTCGCGTGCGCCGTCGCGTCCGATGACCGCGCCGTCGTAGGGTTCGCCGACGAGGACGGCTTGGGCGTCCGGCGCTTCGGAGCCGTCACCGTCACCCGGCGTCTCGACCACGTGGCCGAACAGTTCGTCGTTGGGGTCGCTCGCCTCGGCGACCGTCCGCCAGCCGCCGGCCGCATCCCAGTCGGGGTGGACGGTCAGTCGGTCGGCGAGGTCGTCGTCTCCGCTCATCGCTCGAGATCGGCCTCCGTTGCCATCGGTACCTCGACGTTCGATTCGCGGGCTTCTGAAAGTGCCTCCTCGTAGCCCGCGTCGGCGTGGCGGATCACGCCCATCCCAGGGTCGGTGGTGAACACCCGGCGGGCCTTCTCGGCGGCCAGGTCGCTCCCGTCGAGGACGACGTGGTTGTTCGCGTGGAGGGCGTTGCCGATGCCGACGCCGCCGCCGTCGTGGACGCTGACGATGTCCGCGCCGGCCGCGCAGTTCAGCAGGGCGTTCAGGATCGGCCAGTCCGCGACCGCGTCGGTGCCGTCCTTCATGGCCTCGGTCTCTCGGTTGGGGCTCGCGACCGAGCCCGCATCGAGGTGGTCCCGCGTGACCACGACCGGGGCCGAAATCTCGCCCTCGGCGACCAGTTCGTTGATCCGCAGGGCGAAGCGCGCGCGCTCGGTCAGTTCCTCGTCGCCCTCCGTGCTGTAGCCGAGCCAGCAGACCCGGCTGGGGAGTCCTTGAAATTGAATCTCGTCCTGTGCGAGTTCGATCCACCGCCGGAGATGGTCCTTCTCGGGGAACAACTCGAGGACGGCCTCGTCGGTCCGGTGGATGTCCGCCGGATCACCCGAGAGCGCGACCCAGCGGAACGGCCCCTTGCCGCGACAGAACTGCGGGCGGATGTAGGCGGGGACGAACCCGGGGAAGTCGAACGGCTGGCGTTCATCGGGCTCGCTGCCAGACACGGGCCACGGGCGCTCCTCGCGGTGGTCCTCGACCTGGCCGCGGATGTTGTTCCCGTACTCGAAGGCGACCGCACCCCGATCCTGTAACTCGAGGATACCGTCGACGTGGCGCTCCATCGTCTCGAGGCTCTCCTCGCGGTACGTTTCGGGATCGCTCTCGCGGAGTTCGTCGGCCTCCTCGACAGTGTAGCCCGCGGGGTAGTACCCCTCGAGCGCGTCGTGAGCGCTGGTCTGGTCGGTGACCACGTCCGGGACGAACCCGCGCTCGAGGAACCGTTCGTGTAACTCGGCGGCGTTGACGTGGACGCCGACGCTATAGGCTTCGCCTGCTTCGGCGGCCTCCTCGGCCCGCTCGATCGCCTCGTCGACGTCGTCGACCTTCTCCATGCAGTAGCCCGTCTCGATGCGCCGGTCGATCCGCTCCTCGTCGACCTCGGCCGCGATGCAGACGCCGCCGTTCATCGTGACCGCGAGCGGCTGTGCGCCGCCCATCCCGCCCAGGCCGGCGGTCGCGACGATCTTACCGCTCAAATCGCCCTCGAAGTGTTGCCGTGCCAACTCGGCGAGCGTCTCGAAGGTCCCCTGGATGATCCCCTGGGTACCGATGTAGGCCCACGACCCCGCGGTCATCTGGCCGTACATGATCTTCCCCTCGGCCTCGAGTTCGTGGAAGTGCTCCCAGTCGTCCCACCTGCCGACGAGGTTCGAGTTCGCGATCAGCACCCGGGGCGCGCGCTCGTGAGTTTCGAACCGACCCACGGGCTTGCCCGACTGTACCAGGAGGGTCTCGTCGTCCGGGAGCGTCCGGAGTTCCTCGAGGATGGCGTCGTAGGCGTCCCACGACCGGGCCGCCCGGCCGGTGCCGCCGTAGACGACCAGCTCTTCCGGCTTTTCGGCGACCTCCGGATCGAGGTTGTTGTTGAGCATCCGGAGTGCGGCCTCCTGTCGCCAGCCCTCACACTCGAGATCGGTCCCGGTCGGCGCACCCTGGTACTCGCGCCACTGGTTGCTCGGCTCGCCGAGTCGATCCCGTGCCTGCGTCGACGATTGCTGTTCTGTCATGTTCAGTACTAGCACGTGACGGACCAATATCGATCACGTTCCCTTCGGAAGTGCCTTTATACGTTAAGGCGTGCTTGTTGGTACCACGTGTACGAAGCGACCTTTGCCATCGCGGACTCGACCGTCTACACGGAACCGACCGAAGGGAGCGACTGCAGGATCGAACTCTGGTGTAACGAGCACTCGGACCTGCTCTACGCCGCTGGCTCCCGGATCGAGCCGCTGCTCTCGCGGATCCGCGACACCGTCGGGGTCGAAGAGCAGGTCCGACACGACGACGAAGCCGTCGTCATCACGAGTTCGTGTTTCAAGGGGTACGACGAGACCCACATCGACCGCTACCTCGCAGCGCACAACTGTCTGCTCGTGCCACCGCTGCGGTACGAGGACGGCACCAAACACTGCCGGATCCTCGCGCTCGAGGCCGACAGCCTCACCGACCTGTACGTCGACCTGCTCGAGGACGGGTTCCACATCGACGTCCGCAGCAAACGCGAGATAACCGTTCCCTCTCACTCCTCGCCGCTGTTGACCCTGGACGACGCCCTGCCGGAACTGACGGGCCGCCAGCGCGAGGTGCTGTCGCTGGCCGTCGAGCGGGGGTACTACGAGTTGCCGCGGGAGACGACGACCGAGGCGTTGGCCGGGGAACTCGAGGTCAGTCGGCGGACGGTGGAGGATCACCTCCGGCGCGCCGAGCAGAAACTGTTGACGACGCTGGTGTCGTACCTGTACTAGGGTACTAAGGTACTAGGGTTCGACGAGTTCCGCCGCCCTCGCCGCCTCCTCGGCCCGCTCGAGCAGGTCGTCGGGCTCGCTCTCGAGGAGCCGTTTCTGGCGTGCGTTCGTCTCCGTGCGGTCGGGCGCGACGCGGTTACAGCCCGCGTCGATCGTCGAGTCAGTGAACGTCCCGATCTCGCGGGCGCGGTCGACGATGTCGTGTTTGTCCCAGGTCAGTAGCGGTCGGTGGATCGGCAGCGACGTCGCCCGGCTGGTGACCCCGAGGTTCTGGACGGTCTGGCTCGACTTCTGGCCGACCGCCTCCCCCGTGACGATCCCGTGGGCGTCGACGCGCTCGGCCAGCACCTCCGCGGCCCGGTAGAAGAAGCGCCGCAGGGAGAGCATCCGGCCGACCTCCATCTCGTCGACCAGCAGATCGACCGTCTCGCCGCCGGGGACCTTGTAGGCCTGCATGTCGAAGTTCGGAGCGTACTCGGCGAGCGTCCGGACCGTCTCCATCGCTCGAGCCTCGTGGTCGATCCCCCCGTACTGTCCGAGGTCCACGTAGACCGGGACGATCGGGCTGCCGCGTCTCATCATCTCGTAGGCAGCCACCGGCGAATCGATCCCGCCACTGACGAGCGCGATCGTCTTCTCCTGGGCCCCGAGCGGGAGCCCGCCCGGTCCGGAGACCGACTCGAGGTAGACGAAGGCGAGGTCCTCCCGGACCTCAACGCCGAACGTGACGTCCGGGTCGTCGAGGTCGACCGCTGGTTCGAACTCACACTCGTCCTCGACGACGTCCCAGATGGCCGCCCCGCCCTCTCGAGCGAGGTCCTCGCTGTCGTAGGGGAGGGTCTTGTCGGCCCGGCGGGCGTCGACGGCGAACGTCCCGCCGTCGTAACACTCGCGGGCGGTCTCCTCGAGGACCTCGAGGATTCGCGCTTTCTCCGTGCTGACGGTCACCGCGGGACTCGCGGAGACGACGCCGAAGGTGTCCGTGGCGGCCGCGGTCGCGGCGTCGACCGCGTCCTCGTCCGTGTGGATCAGGGGGCGATTCCAGCGGCGCTCGACCTCGCCGGGGATGGACCGATCCTCGAGCAAGGCCTCGAGGTTCGCCGCGAGGAGGTCTTCCATGTAGCGTTTGACCGTGTTACTCTTCGTATTGAGGTCGCCGTGGCGGACGAGGACCGTGTCGGCTCCAGGGGGGCGCATGGGCGTGGATAGATGACCGGGGCTATAAGGGGGTTACGAGCGTGGCCCGTCGAATTACCCGGCCGACTCGCCGATCGAGGGGTTCATCCGGCCCGTATGGGCGTAGATACCGCCGACGAGGACGACTCCCGCGAGCAGCGGCAGGGCGGCGCTGACTCCGTAAACGAACTCGAAACTGACGGCCTCGACGAGCGGGAGCGAGACGAGCGGTCCGAGTCCGCCCCCGACGTCGCCGAGGACGTTGTTGGTCCCCATCGCGCGACCGACCCTGTCCTCGGGGGTGAGATCGGCCAGCAACGCCGTCAGCGGGCCGCCGACGCCGCCCTGCCCCGCACCGATCAGCACGCAGGCGAGTACCAGCACCTCGAAACTCCGACCGACCGACAGCGCGACGAACCCGACGAACGAGGTAAGCAGAAAGCCCAGCAGGACGGGGACGCGAGCGCCGACCGAATCGCTCAGGACGCCGCCACCGAGCGTAAACACCGACCCGGTGAGCACCGTTACGGCCATCAGCATGCCCGACGACCCCTGCGCGTCGAGGCCGAAGATCGAGACGGCACGCGCATCGAGCAGGAGCACGAGCGTCGAGAACAGCACGCCGATGTACGCGAAGTAGAGCCCGAAGTTCACGAGGCCGACGGTGACGGCCGGCACCGAAATCTCGAGGTCCCAGGGCTTGACCGACTCCTGTTCTCCCTCGACGTGCGTTTCGGGGACGATCAGGTACGCGATGACGCTCGCAAGCCCTGCGAACGAGGCCGCGAGGACGAACGCCGCGCCGTTGCTCCAGACGTCGCTGACGATCCCGCCCAGCACCAGGCCGGCAGGGAAGCCGAACGTGATCCCCGCCCGCACGATGCCCATGCTCGTCCCTCTCGAGTCGGCCTCGCTGACGTCGGCCGTGATGGTGTAGGCCGTCGCGAAGACGAGGGCACTACCCAGGCCCCACAGTACCCGTGCAACGATGAACCAGAACTCCGGGAGCGGAGCAACCAGCGCGACGACGTACATCGAGGTCGCGACCCCCTCGATCGCCAACCCGGCGATAAACGGCGTGCGGGTGCCGATCCGGTCAACCAGCGCGCCGGCCGGCGCGTTCGCCACCAGCCGGGTGAACCGGTTCGCGCTCAGGATGAAGCCGACCATGAACGCGGAGATCCCCAGGTACTCGCCGAGGTTCGGCAGGATCGGGAAGATGACCCCGCCGCCGAATCCGACGAAGAAGGTGCTGGCGACGACCGCGAGCACGACCCGGTTGGACTCGAGGGAGGGGAACTTCACTGGTGATCGCTCCGTACTATTTCGAAACGTAACTCGTCTCGACGAACGAGACCCCAGCTAATCGTTCTGTCGGATCCGGTCCGCACTGTCGCTACCGGGCCGGGACTGATCCGGTGGGACGTGACGCTCGAGTGCGATATCGGACGGCAGTGGCTACTGGAGCGGAACCAGGAGGAAAACGGGACTCCAGATTCGGACCGACTGGACCGCTCAGAACGTCGAGAGTTCGCCGTCGATTACGCGGCGGGTGATCTCCGTGACGTCTCCGAGTTCGCGGTCGACGATCGCTTCGATCTCGGCGTCGACGTCGTCGATCGTGACGCCGTCCTCGGTGACGACGTGGACGTCGGCGACGTGGGGCTGGTCGATCGGCCGGCCGATCTGGGAGAGCAGTCGGACACGAAGATCGCGGATGCCGTCGACCTCGGTGACGACGGATTCGGCGATCTCGGTCGAGAGGAGGTTGTAGATCTTCCCGATGTGGTTGACGGGGTTCTTGCCGCTGGTCGCCTCCATCGACATCGAGCGGTTCGGCGTGATGAGTCCGTTAGCGCGGTTACCGCGGCCGACAGAGCCGTCGTCGCCCTGTTCGGCGGACGTACCGGTGACGGTGAGGTAGATCGACCCCTCGTCGTAGTCGTCGGCCGTGTTGACGTGGACGTCGACCTCGCGGTTCGTGTGTTCGGCTGCGACCTCGGCGACGAACTCGCGGACCGACTCGACGGCCCGGTCGTACTCGTCCAGATCCGCGATGTACTCGTCGATCATCGCCGCCGCGACGGTGACGTCGATCTTGTCGCCCTCGCGTTTCCCCATGAGCTTCACGTCCGGGCCGAGGTAGGGGTTCTCCTCGGCGAACTCGCCGTTCAGCCGGCGTTCGGCCTCGGAGACGATCTGTTCCGTCTCCGTCAGCGGCGCGTGGCCGACGCCGAAACTCGTGTCGTTGGCCATCGGGACGCTCACTTCGTCCTCGCCGAAGACCTCCTGCAGGTCCCCGCTTCCCTCGCCGAGTTTGACGTCGACGATGATGTCCTCGCCGTACTCGAGCTGGGGGATCGTCTCCTCCAAGTACTCGCGAGCGGCCGTCAGCGCGATCCGCTCGGTCGGGATCGTCTGGCCCTCGTAGCGTTTGGTCGCACGGCCGACGATCAGGAGATAGATGGGATCGACGACTTCGCCGCCGCCGAACGCGGGCGCGGCTTCGCCTGCGACGAGTTGGGTCTCGTCGGTGTTGAAGTGCAATACCTTGCCGACCCGGTCCAGGTACTCCTGGGCCAGGGCGCTGGCGACACTCTCGGCGACGCCGTCACAGATCGAATCGGGATGGCCGATCCCCTTTCGCTCGACGATCTCGACCTCCTGGTCTTCTACTGCCTGCCGGTCGATCGGCTCGACTCGAATATTCCGCTCGCTCATTGCCGGGTCTTCGAACAGCGTGGTTCTATAACTTGCGGAAAGGGATTTCGTCGATCCGATACCCGTGGGTTATACGCTCGCGGGCCGAGAGCGTCAGGACCGCTCGAGCAATAGGCCGAGATACGAGGTCCGAACCCCGTCGTCGGGATCGAGTCCCAGCCGCTCGAGGAGAGCATAGGCAGCCTCCCGTGCGGCCTCGAGGTCCCCCTCGTCGTCGATCTCGGTTTCGACTTCGACGTACTCGCCGACGCCGTCGACCTCGTCGAGGGTGACCAGCAACGTCTCGGCAGCCGTGTCCTCGAACTCGAGGTCCGCGACCGACACGGCGTACCGATCACGGGACTTCCGGACCGTCGCCGCCGGATCGAAGCCCAGGTTCGTCAAGAGCGCGTCCATCGCCGTCCGGTCGCCGACCAGGGTCTCGACTTCCTCCCGGGTTTTCGACTCGTCGTCGACGAGCGGGCCCTTGTACGTGAGCTTCGTTCGATCGTCGTCCCTCTCGCTTTCTTCTGCCTGGGAGGGTTCGGTCTCCACCACGTCGGCCTCGCTCACCGTTCGTTCCGACCGGATCCGAAGCGCCTCGTCAGTCTCGGGAAACGAGCGATGGGGCGCATCGTAGTAGGTATCGACCTGAACCACGCTCTCCAGCGGTCGTGCGCCAGCCTCCAGGCTCTCGAGCTGTTCCCGGACTCGCTGTAAGTCCGCCGGGACCTTGACTTCGACCTCGTACATACTCGCTGCGACGCCGAGCGGTCGTAAGTATCGGTCGCTCTCGCGGGAAAACGTCGTACTTAAATGTAGACGGGCGGACGTACAAGGTATGACCGAGGATCAAGAGGCCGAGCTAGACGAGCAGGCCGATGACGTCGACGAAGCCGCAGTCGAAGACGAAACCGAGACCGAAGCCGAAGGGCTTCAGGAAGGCGATTTCGTCAAGCTCGCCTACACCGCCTACACCGTCGAAGAGGAACAGCTGGTCGACACGACCGACCCCGACGTCGCCGAAGAAGAGGGCGTCGACGACCAGGGCCAGGAGTTCAAGCCCCGCACGATCGTGCTGGGCGAGGGTCACATCTTCGAGGACGTCGAAGAAGCTGTCATCGGCTCCGAGCCCGGTGACGAGGGCACCGTGACGGTCCCCGCCGCGGACGCCTTCGGCGAGTACGACCCCGACAACGTCGAGACCGTCAGCGCCGAGAAAATCGACGAGGACGACCGCTACCCCGGCGCGAACGTCCAGGTCGACGGTCGCCAGGGCTACATCAGCACGATCATCGGCGGTCGTGCCCGCGTCGACTTCAACCACCCGCTGGCCGGCGAGGACGTCGAGTACGAGTACGAAGTCGTCGACGTCGTCGACGACCGCGAGCAGCAGGCCGCCGGTCTCTTCGAGATGATGCTCGGCATGGAACCCGAGCTCTGGATCGAGACCGACGAAGTCGAGGAAGAGGTCCCCGTCGAACCCGACGAGGACGATGAAGACGCCGAGCCCGAGTTCGAGACCGAAGTCGTCGAGAAGGAGACCCTCTACCTCGAGGCGACGCCCCAGATGACGATGAACCAGCAGTGGATGATGGGCAAACAGCAGATCGGTCAGCAGATCATCGACCAGATCGGCGTCGACCGACTCATCGTCCAGGAAGTCATCGACGGCATGGGCGGCATGGGCATGCCCGGTATGATGGGCGGCATGGGCGGTGCCGGCGGCGGCGACATCGAGGAGGCCCTCGAGGACGCCGACGTCGACGCCGACGAGATCGTCGAAGAGCTCGAAGGCGCCGAAGAGTAACGTAGCCGTTTTCTTCTGCCGGTTCTCCCGGCTCGTTTTCGTTTCCGGACTCGAGCGGCCGGACTCGGACGATCCCGACGGGCCGTTTCTGCCCCTCTATCCTTCCTTGTTCGTCGTCGACGGTCGTTTGTCCGTTCGGTCGGGTTCGAACTTTCTCGCGGATTGCTCGAGGCGATACAGGAGCGTGTATCACTGCAGAACAGTCGTGCGAGCGAAACGGATAGTGGGCGGGTCGGACGGGGAACGGGTATCAGTTACAAACGCCGGGAGAAACGACCGCAGACCTGTTCGGAACCGTTACTGGATGGAGTAGCCCGCCGCGACGGCAAGCAGGAAGACCATGAACACGGCGACACCCATCATGTACGTGATCGAACGCGGTTCTTCGACGAGGTGCTGGTAGAAGCCAGCGATCAGCAATGACTTCGTAACCGCCAGCAGGATCGTTCCCCCCATTGCCATCGTATACGTGAAGTACTGATCGAACTCGAAGAACACGAACTTGCCCGTACCCAGGAGCAACAGTGCCACGTAGATCAGGGCGTACGTTCGAATCTCAGCCATTGCCCCCAATTGCGGGTGGCGACCACTTATACCTTCCTCATATGAACGGAGAGGACCGTCACCGATCCACACGAGTCTCGATACCGTTCGCTCGAGACGTCTCCACTCCTACGAGTCTCGGGCGAACGGTGAGAGAAGATCGAAGAACGAAAGCGAGACGAAAACCGGGCGGGCGTCCGTTATCGCCGTCCTACATCAGGTAGAACAGCGGGAACAGGAACACCCACACGATGTCGACGAAGTGCCAGTAGAGCCCGAAGTACTCGACCGGACGATGGTCCTCGAGGTACGCGTCGACGCTCACGATCCGGTAGACCATGAACAGCGCGATCAGGACCCCGAGGATCACGTGCAGGGCGTGCAGCCCCGTCGTGACGAAGTAGACCGAGTACTCGATGCTGGTCCACCAGTACTCGCCGTGGGAGAACTTGTAGCCGTACTCGTAGGCCTTGACGCCCATGAACGTGAACGCGAGCAGGAGCGTCGCGAGCATCGAACCGAGCAGGCCCTTCTTGTTCTTGCGCTCGGCGAACACCAGCGCCAGGATGACCGTGAAACTCGAGGTCAACAGGACGTAGGTGTTCAGCAGGCCGGGCCAGGAGGCGAACGGCACCTTCTCCCACTGGCCCCAGCCCATGTGGAGCCGCAGGAAGATGTAGCCGCCGATGATGGCGCCGAAGACCATGACGTCCGAGGCGAGGAACACCCAGACGCCGAACTTCGTGTTGTCGACGCCCTCGAACGGCCACCGTTCGGCGACCGCGGGCTCGGGCACGTTGAACTCCTCGACGCCGAACTTGAACAGCGAGACGCCCATGATCGCGATCCCGAGCAGCGTCAGCACCGGGTAGATTATGTTCGGCTCGGCGGCGACGCCGACGAGTCCGGACAGCGCTTCTCGCGTCGGTTCGTACTCGACGGTTTCGGCGACACCTTCCGCGAACTGGACGACGTAGGGCGTGATACCGGCCAGCCCAAGGAAGAACACGAACGTCCCGAATCCGATCCCGAGCGGCCAGATGCTGGCATGATCGGCGTGTTCCTCCTCGTGTGCAACGGTCGCCTCGGCTGCTTTCCCTTCGCCCTGAGCGACGCCACCGTCGGTCGTGGCCGCGGAGTCGTCGACGAACTCGAGTCGGCCGCTGGCGTAGCTCGGCCGGCCGGTCCAGTTCTCGAGCGGCGGCGGCGACGGGACCGCCCACTCGGCCGTACGGGAGTACTCCCATGGGTTGTCCGGCGCGTCGGGGCCGGAGACCCAGCTCTTGGCGAACGTGTAGAACATGATCAGGAACGACGCGCCGAAGACGAAGGCCCCGACGGTCGAGAGCTGGTGGTAGAACTGCGCGCCCTCGGCGTAGTTGAAGACGCGTCGTGGCGTCTCCCACGCGAGGAACTGCGGGAAGTAAAGCAGGTTGAAGCCGATGAAGTAGACGGCGAAGTTGAGCTTCCCGAGTGTCTCGGAGTACATCTTTCCGGTCATCTTGGGCCACCAGTAGTAGAGCCCGCCGACCAATGCCGTAACGCCCGAGACCATCACGTAGTGGAAGTGAGCGACGACCCAGTAGGTGCCACGGAACTCGTAGTCGAGCACGACGGCACCCAGGAAGACCCCGGTGATCCCGCCCAGAATGAACAGGACGAGCGCGCCGAGACTAAACAGGAACGGAGTCGTGAATCGGACCCGTCCCTTGACCATCGTGTAAATCAGGGCGAAGACCATCAGGTCGAACGGTAGCGAGATCCCGATGGTCGTCGCCATGAACAGGGTCTTGATCTCGAGGTTGATCGTCGTCAGGAACATGTGATGCATCCAGACGAGGAACGACTGAACGGCCACGAGGACCATCGCGATGATGACCCACTTCCGGCCGACGAGTCGTCGACCACAGAAGGTCTGGAACGTCTCGAACATGATCCCCAACGCGGGGAAGAAGACGATGTACACCTCCGGATGGCCGAAGAACCAGAAGAGGTGTCCCCACAACAGCCCCGACCCCTGGTCCGTCGCGAAGTACTGGGTCAGGAACAGGCGGTCGGACAGCAACAGCAGCCCCGCGGCGAACAGTGCCGCGAACGCGAACAGCATCATCCAGGCGGTCAACAGCCACGACCACGTGAAGATCGGCATGTTCCAGAGGCCGAGGCCTTCCGCGCGCTGGCGGTGAATCGTCACGAGGAAGTTCACCGTCCCGACCGTCACCGAGATGAGGAACAGCGCCAATCCGAGGATCGTCGCCGTCCCACCGGTTGTCGCCTGCATTGCCGGCGTGTAGGTGGGGACGTTCAGCGGAGCGTACATCGTCCAGCCGCCCGCGTAGGCGCTCCCCTGGAAGAAGGAGAGGGCGACTATGATCCCCGAGAACAGGTAGAACCAGTAGCTCAGGGCGTTCAGTCGGGGGAACGCGAGGTCGTCCGCACCGATCTGGAGCGGCACGAAGTAGTTCGCGAATCCGGTCGCGATCGGCGACAGGAACCAGAAGACCATCAAGAGACCGTGCATCGAGACGGCCTGGTTGAACTCGCGGTCCGCCAGTAGCCCAGTTCCGCCGGTTTCCCAGAGATGGGCTCGGAACGCCAGCGCGAGCACCCCGCCAAACAGCAGGAAGAACAGTGCCGTCGTTATGTAAAGGATGCCGACGTCCTTGTGATTGGTCGTAACGAGCCAGCGCTTGACCGACGTTCTCGGTGGAAGCTCACTCATTCGCCGTCACCTCCGTCGTCGGTCGTTTCTTCGTCGGTGTTTTCATCGTCGGTTTGGTTCTCTTCTCCGTTTTCGTCACCCTCGTCACCGCTTTCACCGTCTTCGCCGCCGTTCTCGTCGTCTCCGCCGGGAGTCTCGAGGGTGTAGGTCTCGTCGACGGGTCCGGTGAAATCGATCGTATCCTCGATGTCGTCGAACTCGTCGCCCTCGAACGTGATTTCCACGTCGTAGGGGCCGCCCTGTTCGATGTCCTCGATGGTAATCGACCCGTTCTCGAACTCGTCGTCCTCGAAGGTGAAGCTAAGGTCGTCTTCGAACTCGTCGTTGTTCTGGTGCTCGAGCGAGAGTTCGAAGCCGTCGGTCACCCGTTCTTCGTCTTCGTCCTCGAGGGTGATCGTCATGGTCAGTTGTTCGTCCATCCATTCGTCGAACCGATCTTGCTCGTAGACGGTGACGTCGGACGTCATCCCGCTGTGACCGGGTCCGCAGAGTTCGAAACACTCCACGGTGTGCTCGCCGGGTTCGTCGGCGACGAACCAGGTCTGGTCGTATTCGCCGGGAAT